>NZ_JBJJKZ010000004.1:0-7635 GCF_045449695.1 Marinobacter shunpengi | reverse complement strand
GATCATCGGAGCGACTTACTCGACGATCTTGGAGACCACGCCGGCACCAACGGTACGGCCACCTTCGCGAATCGCGAAGCGCAGACCATCTTCCATGGCGATCGGAGCGATCAGGGTCACAGACATCTTCACGTTGTCACCCGGCATTACCATCTCTACGCCTTCCGGCAACTCACAGGAGCCAGTCACGTCAGTGGTCCGGAAGTAGAACTGAGGACGATAGCCCTTGAAGAACGGAGTATGACGACCACCCTCGTCCTTGCTCAGTACGTACACTTCGCACTCGAACTTGGTGTGCGGAGTGATGGAACCCGGCACCGCCAGTACCTGACCACGCTCAACGTCGTCACGCTTGGTACCACGCAGCAGCGCACCAATGTTCTCACCAGCACGACCTTCGTCCAGCAGCTTGCGGAACATCTCAACACCGGTAACGGTGGTCTTGACGGTATCCTTGATACCTACAATTTCCACTTCGTCGCCAGTCTTGACAATACCACGCTCAACACGGCCGGTCACAACGGTACCACGACCGGAGATGGAGAAGACGTCCTCGATCGGCATCAGGAACGGCTGATCGATGGCACGCTCCGGCTCCGGCAGGTAGTCGTCCAGGGCTTCTACCAGCTTCTTCACAGCGGTAGTACCCATCTCGTTGTCATCCTTGCCTTCCAGCGCCATCAGCGCGGAACCGGTGATGATCGGAGTGTCGTCACCCGGGAAGTCGTACTGGCTCAGCAGGTCGCGAACTTCCATCTCGACCAGCTCCAGCAGCTCCTCGTCATCCACCATGTCAGCCTTGTTCAGGAAGACCACGATGTAAGGAACGCCAACCTGACGGGACAGCAGGATGTGCTCACGGGTCTGCGGCATGGGGCCGTCAGCCGCGGAACATACCAGGATCGCACCGTCCATCTGCGCCGCACCAGTGATCATGTTCTTCACATAGTCAGCGTGGCCCGGGCAATCTACGTGCGCGTAGTGACGGTTCGGGGAATCATACTCAACGTGAGACGTCGCGATGGTGATACCACGCGCCTTCTCTTCCGGAGCGTTATCGATCTGGTCGAATGCGCTGGCAGAACCTGTACCCCACACTTCGTGACATACGCGAGTCAGTGCCGCCGTCAGAGTGGTCTTGCCATGGTCCACGTGACCAATGGTGCCCACGTTCAGGTGCGGTTTATTACGTTCAAATTTCTCTTTAGACATTCGACCAATCTCCCTAATCAACAGGACAGTAACGTTGACCGGATAAAATGGAGCTCATGGGCGGATTTGAACCGCCGACCTCACCCTTACCAAGGGTGTGCTCTACCAACTGAGCTACATGAGCATTCAACCAAATTGGAGCGGGCAGCGGGAATCGAACCCGCGTCATCAGCTTGGAAGGCTGAGGTAATAGCCACTATACGATGCCCGCATCAATAAGTGGTGGAGGGGGCAGGATTCGAACCTGCGAAGCTTACGCGTCAGATTTACAGTCTGATCCCTTTGGCCACTCGGGAACCCCTCCAGAGATGACTCCGGAACCCGGAGACACTCCAAAAACTTAAGTGGAGCTGGCGGACGGAATCGAACCCCCGACCTGCTGATTACAAGTCAGCTGCTCTACCAACTGAGCTACGCCAGCTCACGCTCGCCTCATCAGCGAGGGCGGTATACTACGGATTTTTTTCAGCGGTTGCAACACCTTCACAATCACTGATTTCAATCAGTTGTAGCCCGCTGCCACCTTCCGCGGAGGCGCCCCCAAAATCGTCCAGTGACGATGGCGCTACCCCCTCAAAAACGAGCGCGTAGCTTATACGATTTCGGGGGAACTTTACCAGTATCGCGTTGATATTTTGTGCCTGGCGCCGGCGGAGTACGCCCTCCGCAGACTGAAGGGACCGGAACAGCCCCAGGGAAATGGCATTTTCCCGTTCTCCGGATGGCACCACATAGGCCTCGACCCCCTGATTGACCAGCTCCCGGTAGCGCTGCAGCGCCTCGTCACGGGTTTCCAGTGGCGGGACGATGACCCAGTGGAACGGCTCCAGGGACTCAACCTGCTCCGTTATTCCGACGAACTTAATGTTATGCGTTCCGACGGAAAGCTGTTCCCGGTAGGCCTGGGCGGCGAACTCCTCCTCGAACCCGTCGATAACGAAGCATTGACGGGATGCCTCCCGGGGCTGGCCGACCGATTCGGCAGCCTCTTCGAGGGCAGGCTCACTGACTGGCGGGGATTCCACCCCGGGAGTCGCATCGTCACCAATCTGCTCATCCCCTGTTTCCGCCACACTCTGCTGGTCAATGAGCTCTATTTCGGACACTCGCGGCAGTCGCCCCTCGTCCACGGAACGCACGTTGCCCGGATCCCCCGTAGAGAACCAGAAAAAAAGCGCCAGGTTGGCAACAACCAACAGTAACACCAGCCAACGCACTATTCCGCCTCCACGAGGGCCAGGCCATCAAGCACCAGGCCCGGACACAGACGAGAGACCGCTAAGCTATCCGGACCGGCGGTATCCAGCGCCTTCTTTATAAGGGAACCATCCCCGCCTGTGACAAGAACCGGTATCGCCACCTGCCGCCCCAGTTCCGAGGCCAACGCCTGGATCAACCAACTAACCCCGTGGAATACGCACTCCGCAGTCGAGCGACCCGGTGTCGTATTGACCACGGCCTGGCTGTCATCAAACATCACCCGGGCCGTGCTTTGCCTCAAGGAAGCGACCATCATGTCGCGACCCGGCAGGATGTAACCACCCAGGTGCCCGCCCCTGTCGTCAATCCAGTCCAGGGTGATGGCGCTGCCGGCATCCACCACCACACAGGCCCCGCCAATCATGTCCCAGGCACCGATCAGGGCATGCCACCGATCGGCGCCCATAGTTGATGCGTCCTCGTAGGCACAGGTCAGGGAGCCAAATTTTCTCCGGGTCCAGAAGAACCGCACCGGCAGACGGGTGTAGGTGGCGATGGTGTTCTCCAGATCGCGACGCGCCGCCTCGGAGCGTACCGTCGAGACAGCCACGGACGATAGCTTTCGCCAGTGGGCAGGCGTAATACCTTCAAACAGCTGGTCCGATTCAAGCAAGCCAGCACCCGAGTGGAGCACCTGCCCCTTATCCCGGAGTTGCCACTTGATCCTGGTATTGCCGGCATCGATCAGGAGCTTCATCAAACCACCCGCAGACTGATTTCTCCGGCGCTGATTCGCTGCACCCCCTGCCCGGTCTCCAGCAGGTAATGACCGGCATCATCAACGCCACAACCAACACCGGACAGGTCACCACTGGTGGCCCTGAGCGTCTTGCCCCGGAAAATATCGTATTGGTTCCACAGCTCCTCAAAGGGCGCAAACCCTTCCTGTTCGAAGGTATCGAGTCGCGCGGCAAGCCGGTTCAGTACACTGGCGGCCACGCGGTTACGGACCCATGACTGCCCAGGCAACGCCAGGGACAGGCTGGTCCAGGGCTGATCCACTGATTCGGCGTCCGTCATATGCACATTCAGTCCAATACCCACGATCACACGGACCGCTCCCTCCAGCTCACCCTGAAGCTCAATCAGGATACCCGCAAGCTTCTGGCCATCCACCAGCAGGTCATTTGGCCACTTCAGCCCGGGCCTGACCTCCTCCGGCAGGCCCAGTGATTCGATCGCCGCCAGACCAGCCACCAGACTTAATCCTTCAAGCCCGGTAAAGCCCCGCGAGATCGAAACACCGACACTCATATAAAGGTTCTTCCCAACCGGACTCTGCCATGGACGCCCCCGCCGACCTCGCCCCTGCTCCTGGCAATCGGCGATGGAGACCAGCAGTCCGGCCTCTCCCTGCTGCCAACGGCGGGTAATGTCGCTGTTGGTGGAATCGATCCGGTCATGGACAGCCAGGGAGATATTTTCCCTGAGGGAAGCAGTCAGGCCTTCGCGAATGCTGTCTTCCGACAGCATGTCCATGGGAGCGGGCAACCGATAACCACGGCCGCGAATGGTTTCTACCTGAATACCTTCCTCCTGAAGCTTACGCACCTGCTTCCAGATCGCCGTACGGCTGATACCCAGGGACTCGGCAAGGGACTCTCCGGAGTGGGTCTCGCCATCCGCGAGTAGCCTCAATAGTGGTTTCGTGTTCATAGGCCCGCCTGGTGGTCGATGATCATTTGGGTTCAAGCTGGTGGATTAAACTATATGGGGAGGGAAAAGACAAAGTTGTGGGGGCGGGTCCCGTAGGTCATCTCTTTCTAACGGCCAATAAAAAACCCCGGCAGCGTTAGCTGTCGGGGTTTTGGGATTAAGAGCCTGACGATGACCTACTCTCGCATGGGCAACGCCACACTACCATCGGCGCTGGTCTGTTTCACTGCTGAGTTCGGGATGGGATCAGGTGGTTCCAGACCGCTATGGTCGTCAGGCAAAACGGTTGATCACTGGGATGGATGAGATTGAAGTGCTTTACGATCAAGGTTATCGCAGTTGTCTTGGGTGTTATATAGTCAAGCCGCACGAGCAATTAGTACCGGTTAGCTCAACGCCTCGCAGCGCTTACACACCCGGCCTATCAACGTCCTGGTCTTGAACGGCTCTTCAGGGGCCTCGAGGGCCCGGGGAGATCTCATCTTGGAAGGGGCTTCCCGCTTAGATGCCTTCAGCGGTTATCCCGTCCGAACATAGCTACCGGGCAGTGCCACTGGCGTGACAACCCGAACACCAGAGGTTCGTCCACTCCGGTCCTCTCGTACTAGGAGCAGCTTTCCTCAAATCTCCAACGTCCACGGCAGATAGGGACCGAACTGTCTCACGACGTTCTAAACCCAGCTCGCGTACCACTTTAAATGGCGAACAGCCATACCCTTGGGACCGGCTTCAGCCCCAGGATGTGATGAGCCGACATCGAGGTGCCAAACACCGCCGTCGATGTGAACTCTTGGGCGGTATCAGCCTGTTATCCCCGGAGTACCTTTTATCCGTTGAGCGATGGCCCTTCCATACAGAACCACCGGATCACTATGACCTACTTTCGTACCTGCTCGACGTGTCTGTCTCGCAGTTAAGCGGGCTTGTGCCATTACACTAACCGCATGATGTCCGACCATGCTTAGCCCACCTTTGTGCTCCTCCGTTACGCTTTGGGAGGAGACCGCCCCAGTCAAACTACCCACCACACAGTGTCCTCATCCCCGATCAGGGGACCAAGTTAGAACCTCAAACATGTCAGGCTGGTATTTCAAGGTTGGCTCCACCGGAACTGGCGTCCCGGTTTCAAAGCCTCCCAGCTATCCTACACAAACATGCTCAAAGTTCACTGTGAAGCTATAGTAAAGGTTCACGGGGTCTTTCCGTCTAGCCGCGGATACACCGCATCTTCACGGCGATTTCAATTTCACTGAGTCTCGGGTAGAGACAGCGCCCCCATCGTTACGCCATTCGTGCAGGTCGGAACTTACCCGACAAGGAATTTCGCTACCTTAGGACCGTTATAGTTACGGCCGCCGTTTACCGGGGCTTCGATCAAGAGCTTCGTCCGAGGACTAACCCCATCAATTAACCTTCCGGCACCGGGCAGGCGTCACACCGTATACGTCCACTTTCGTGTTAGCACAGTGCTGTGTTTTTAATAAACAGTCGCAGGGGCCTGGTATCTTCGACCGGCCTCGGCTCCACCCGCAGGGGTTTCACCTAACGCCGGCGTGCCTTCTCCCGAAGTTACGGCACCATTTTGCCTAGTTCCTTTACCCGAGTTCTCTCAAGCGCCTTGGGATTCTCACCCTGACCACCTGTGTCGGTTTGGGGTACGGGCCCGAGTAGCCTGAAGCTTAGAAGATTTTCCTGGAAGCCTGGCATCAATGACTTCCCGCCCTGAAAGGGCAGTCGTCGTCACGTCTCGGAATTGAGGACCCGGATTTGCCTAAGTCCCCTTCCTACACGCTTAAACCGGGACAACCGTCGCCCGGCTCACCTAGCCTTCTCCGTCTCTCCATCGCAGCTACCCAAGGTACGGGAATATTAACCCGTTTCCCATCGACTACACCTTTCGGTCTCGCCTTAGGGGCCGACTCACCCTGCGCCGATTAGCGTTGCGCAGGAACCCTTGGTCTTCCGGCGTGGGGGTTTTTCACCCCCATTATCGTTACTCATGTCAGCATTCGCACTTCTGATACCTCCAGCATGCCTCTCGGCACACCTTCGCAGGCTTACAGAACGCTCCCCTACCCCGCATACTTGCGTATGCAGCCGCAGCTTCGGTGACCAGTTTGAGCCCCGTTACATCTTCCGCGCAGGCCGACTCGACTAGTGAGCTATTACGCTTTCTTTAAAGGATGGCTGCTTCTAAGCCAACCTCCTAGCTGTCTGAGCCTTCCCACATCGTTTCCCACTTAACTGGTACTTGGGGACCTTAGCTGGCGGTCTGGGTTGTTTCCCTCTCCACAACGGACGTTAGCACCCGCTGTGTGTCTCCCGGATAGTACTCACTGGTATTCGGAGTTTGCATCGGGTTGGTAAGTCGGGATGACCCCCTAGCCGAAACAGTGCTCTACCCCCAGTGGTATTCGTCCGAGGCGCTACCTAAATAGCTTTCGGGGAGAACCAGCTATCTCCGGGCTTGATTAGCCTTTCACTCCGATCCACAAGTCATCCCCTGGCTTTTCAACGACAGTGGGTTCGGGCCTCCAGTGCCTGTTACGGCACCTTCACCCTGCTCATGGATAGATCGCCCGGTTTCGGGTCTATGCCCAGCGACTAAGTCGCCCTATTCAGACTCGGTTTCCCTACGGCTCCCCTACACGGTTAACCTCGCCACTGAACATAAGTCGCTGACCCATTATACAAAAGGTACGCCGTCACCCCACGAAGGGGCTCCGACTGCTTGTACGCATACGGTTTCAGGGTCTATTTCACTCCCCTCACAGGGGTTCTTTTCGCCTTTCCCTCACGGTACTGGTTCACTATCGGTCAGTCAGGAGTATTTAGCCTTGGAGGATGGTCCCCCCATGTTCAGACAGGATTACACGTGACCCGTCCTACTCGATTTCACTGAACTCAGGTTTCGGATACGGGGCTATCACCCACTATGGCGGTCCTTTCCAGAACCTTCTCCTACCAGTCGTCCAGCTTAAGGGCTGGTCCCCGTTCGCTCGCCGCTACTAAGGGAATCTCGGTTGATTTCTTTTCCTCGGGGTACTTAGATGTTTCAGTTCCCCCGGTTCGCCTCTTACACCTATGGATTCAGTGTAAGATACCGACCCGAAAGTCGGTGGGTTTCCCCATTCAGAGATGCCCGGATCACAGCTTGTTTGCCAGCTCCCCGAGCCTTATCGCAGGCTTCCACGTCTTTCATCGCCTCTGACTGCCAAGGCATCCACCGTATGCGCTTAGTTGCTTGACTATATAACCCCAAGACAACTGACCTGTTCACCAACCTAAATCGAACGATGCCCTGGCAAGCCAGGTCATCATCCTGTTAAGGATGGCTTTCAGAGACAGCCGACTGAAGCTATAAACAACCACTTCAACGACACACCGGATAACGCTTGATCGTTATCGCTGAGATTGACTCTGAACTAGAAGAATCAATCTCGTGTTTCAATCTCATCCGAATTGTTAAAGAGCAATTCTGACCCAGTGATCAGAAAGAAGGGCTTC
>NZ_JBJJKZ010000003.1:0-17952 GCF_045449695.1 Marinobacter shunpengi | reverse complement strand
TGTCTAAAGAGAAATTTGAACGTAATAAACCGCACCTGAACGTGGGCACCATTGGTCACGTGGACCATGGCAAGACCACTCTGACGGCGGCACTGACTCGCGTATGTCACGAAGTGTGGGGTACAGGTTCTGCCAGCGCATTCGACCAGATCGATAACGCTCCGGAAGAGAAGGCGCGTGGTATCACCATCGCGACGTCTCACGTTGAGTATGATTCCCCGAACCGTCACTACGCGCACGTAGATTGCCCGGGCCACGCTGACTATGTGAAGAACATGATCACTGGTGCGGCGCAGATGGACGGTGCGATCCTGGTATGTTCCGCGGCTGACGGCCCCATGCCGCAGACCCGTGAGCACATCCTGCTGTCCCGTCAGGTTGGCGTTCCTTACATCGTGGTCTTCCTGAACAAGGCTGACATGGTGGATGACGAGGAGCTGCTGGAGCTGGTCGAGATGGAAGTTCGCGACCTGCTGAGCCAGTACGACTTCCCGGGTGACGACACTCCGATCATCACCGGTTCCGCGCTGATGGCGCTGGAAGGCAAGGATGACAACGAGATGGGTACTACCGCTGTGAAGAAGCTGGTAGAAGCCCTGGACGACTACCTGCCGGAGCCGGAGCGTGCCATCGATCAGCCGTTCCTGATGCCGATCGAGGACGTCTTCTCCATCTCCGGTCGTGGTACCGTTGTGACCGGCCGTGTTGAGCGTGGTATTGTCAAGACTGGCGACGAAGTGGAAATTGTAGGTATCAAGGATACCGTCAAGACCACCGTTACCGGTGTTGAGATGTTCCGCAAGCTGCTGGACGAAGGTCGTGCTGGTGAGAACATTGGTGCGCTGCTGCGTGGTACCAAGCGTGACGACGTTGAGCGTGGTCAGGTACTGGCGGTGCCGGGTTCCATCACTCCGCACACCAAGTTCGAGTGCGAAGTGTACGTACTGAGCAAGGACGAGGGTGGTCGTCATACTCCGTTCTTCAAGGGCTATCGTCCTCAGTTCTACTTCCGGACCACTGACGTGACTGGCTCCTGTGAGTTGCCGGAAGGCGTAGAGATGGTAATGCCGGGTGACAACGTGAAGATGTCTGTGACCCTGATCGCTCCGATCGCCATGGAAGATGGTCTGCGCTTCGCGATTCGCGAAGGTGGCCGTACCGTTGGTGCCGGCGTGGTCTCCAAGATCGTCGAGTAAGTCGCTCCGATGATCTGAAAGCAGGAGGGCTGCCTTGTGCAGTCCTTTTGTCGCACCGGTAAAAAGGTTTCGGTGCAGGCCAGTAGCTCAATTGGCAGAGCAGCGGTCTCCAAAACCGCAGGTTGGGGGTTCGATTCCCTCCTGGCCTGCCATTTATAAAACGTCTGGATACATAAGCTGATTCCTATGGAGTCAAAAGCCCAACAGTCGACCAGCCGCTTTGATGTTATCAAGTGGCTGGTTGTTTTCGTTTTGATTGCCGTAGGTGTTGTCGGTAATCAGTATTTCAGTGCCGAATCAGTGCTCTATCGAGTGCTTGGGTTGGTGGCTCTGGCTCTGGTTGCCGCTTTTGTGGCGCTCCAGACCGAACGCGGGCGTCGTTTCGCGACCCTGTTGAAGGAGGCCAGGGTTGAAATCCGCAAGGTTGTTTGGCCTACCCGCCCCGAGTTGATTCAGACCACGGCCATCGTCGTTGTGTTTGTGCTGGTGGTGGCGCTCATCCTGTGGGGTATGGACTCCTTCATCGGTTTCCTGGTTCAGGGTTTCATCGGATAGGCAGGGGCAGGCAATGGCTAAGCACTGGTTTGTGGTTCAGGCGTATTCCGGCTTTGAGAAGCATGTCATGCGTACGCTCAAGGAGCGTATTGCGCTGAATGGCATGGAAGACCGCTTCGGCGATGTCCTGGTTCCGACCGAGGAAGTCGTTGAAATGCGTGACGGGAAGAAGCGCAAGAGTGAGCGCAAGTTCTATCCCGGGTACGTGCTTGTCCAGATGGAAATGGATGACGCGACGTGGCATCTTGTTAAGGATACCCCACGCGTTCTTGGTTTTATTGGCGGCACCAAAGACAAGCCCGCTCCGATTACCGAGAAAGAGGCCGAGGCCATCCTGCGTCGCGTTGAAAGTGGCGTGGACCAGCCCAAGCCGAAAACATTGTTCGAGCCCGGCGAGATTGTCCGGGTCATCGAAGGCCCCTTCGCCGATTTCAATGGCGTTGTGGAAGAAGTCGATTACGACAAGAGTCGTGTCAAGGTGGCAGTGCTGATCTTTGGTCGTTCCACTCCGGTCGAGTTGGAATTTGGCCAGGTCGAGAAGGACTGAGCCATCGCTGAAACGAAAGGCTCGCTCACACTGGTGAAGCGGGCTTTTTGTGTCTGAAAACCGGGGAGCCGAAAGGCGTTCGCACCCATAGGAGAACCATCATGGCTAAGAAGATCGAAGCGTATATCAAGCTTCAGGTTGCTGCCGGTCAGGCCAACCCGAGTCCCCCCGTTGGCCCGGCGTTGGGTCAGCACGGTGTCAATATCATGGAGTTCTGCAAGGCGTTCAATGCCGAGACCCAGAACATTGAGCCGGGTCTGCCGACTCCGGTCGTGATCACCGTCTACAGTGACCGCAGCTTCACCTTTATCACCAAGACCCCGCCGGCACCGGTTCTGCTGAAAAAAGCGGCCGGTATCAAGAGTGGATCCGGTCGTCCGAACACCGACAAGGTAGGCACCGTGACCCGCGAGCAGCTGGAAGAGATCGTCAAGACCAAAGAGCCTGACCTGACCGCTGCTGACATGGATGCGGCCGTCCGCACCATTGCTGGTACTGCCCGTAGCATGGGCCTGAACGTGGAGGGTCTGTAAGATGGCTAAGCTGAGCAAGCGTCAGAAGCTGATTCGCGAAAAGGTTGATTCCAACCGCGCATACACCGTTGATGAAGCCGTATCACTGCTGGTTGAACTGGGCAGTTCCGTCAAATTCAAGGAATCCATCGACGTTTCCGTAAACCTGGGCGTTGATGCACGTAAATCCGACCAGGTGGTTCGCAGCAGCACCGTTCTGCCCAACGGTACCGGCAAGACCGTACGTGTCGCCGTCTTTACCCAGGGCGCCAATGCCGACAAGGCCAAAGAAGCCGGTGCTGACATCGTGGGTATGGATGACCTGGCTGACGAGGTCAAGAAAGGCAACATGGATTTCGACGTGGTTATCGCCACTCCGGACGCGATGCGTGTCGTTGGTCAGTTGGGTCAGATCCTGGGTCCGCGTGGCCTGATGCCGAACCCGAAGGTTGGCACCGTGACGCCGGATGTGGAAACCGCGGTCAAGAATGCCAAGGCCGGTCAGGTTCGCTACCGCACCGACAAGAACGGCATCATCCATGCCCCGATGGGGAATGTTGAATTCACTGCCCAGGCTATCAAGGAAAACCTTGAAGCACTGATCGCAGACCTGAAAAAGGCCAAGCCTGCATCGTCCAAGGGCGTATATCTGAAGAAGGTATCCCTGTCCTCGACGATGGGTCCTGGCCTCACTGTTGACCAGGGTTCACTGAACATCTGACCCCTGGTTGGCAGAACCTTTGTAGTCTAGGCGGAAGCCAAGGCTGTCAAAGACCGCAGGCCCCCGCGGCCCTCGCCCTTCGGGGCACAAGGGCCATAAGGGTTAAAGCAACGCCTGCGCAGACGGTGTGAAGACGTTCTCTGAACCCAAACACCGTTAGGCGCCCACATAAACGACGTTATGACCGTCGCGAGCGACGGACAGTCTAGGCGGAGAGGACTGAGAAAGCAGAGTGTACGATCAGTACATGAGCATTTCGAAGGTCTCTCCAGCGACGAATGGCCGAGCGCAGCAGGTCATAGCGGTGTTTTAGGGCAACGATGGGTTTGCCGGAAACCTTCCGGCGAAATCGAGGAGAAATCCAGTGGCAATTAGACTCGAAGACAAGAAGGCGATCGTCGCTGAAGTCAACGAGACTGCTGGTACTGCTCTGTCTGTGGTTATGGCTGACTACCGTGGTGTCACTGCTGGTGACATGACGGCGCTTCGTGCCAAGGCCCGGGCCGAAAATGTGCGTCTGAAGGTTGTTCGTAACAACCTGACCAAGATTGCCATTCGCGGCACCGAGTTCGAGTGCATTGACGAAGCCCTGGTTGGCCCTACCATCCTGGCATTCTCTATGGAAGATCCGGGCGCCGCTGCGCGTCTGCTGAAGGATTTTGCCAAAGGGAATGACGCGTTCGAGATCAAGGGTCTGGCCTTCGGCGGTGAGCTGATGGGCGCGGAACAACTCGACCGTCTTGCCACGCTGCCGACGCTTCACGAAGCGCTTACCCAGCTGGCTATTGTCACACAGGCACCGGTTACCAAGCTTGTACGCACTCTGAACGATGTTCCGGGCAGAGTTACCCGCGTAGTAGCTGCAGTCCGAGACCAGAAGCAAGACGCTGCTTGATTCTGTTGAAAACCATTTTTACTTTTTTTGGAGAAAGTCATGGCTCTGTCTAAAGACGATATTCTGAATGCAATCGCTGAAATGAGCGTAATGGAAGTTGTTGAGCTCGTAGAAGCAATGGAAGAAAAGTTCAACGTATCCGCTGCTGCTGCCGTTGCCGCTGCACCGGCTGCTGCTGGTGGCGAAGCCGCCGCTGCTGAAGAGCAGACCGAGTTCGACGTTGTTCTGACCGGCCCGGGCGAGAAGAAAGTGAACGTCATCAAGGCCGTTCGCGAGCTGACCGGTCTGGGTCTGAAGGAAGCGAAGGAAATGGTTGACTCCGCTCCGTCCACCATCAAGGAAGCTGCTTCCAAGGACGACGCAGAAGAAGCCAAGAAGAAGCTTGAGGAAGCAGGCGCTTCTGTTGAGCTCAAGTAATCGCCGACTCTTGATCGGTTCCGTGCAGTAGGCATGGATAGGCTGGTGGCTCCAGGCCACCGGCCTTTTTCTGTTGTATATATGCTATAGAGATGGATGCAGTTGCTATAGTGAGTAGTCTGCCTCCGTCACCTACAGCCAGAGTCTTGTTCAAGACGGCGCAGTATGCCGAGCAACTCGGCCCCGAAGCAGGTAAATGGTTGCTTCTTGATACCAGGTATCAGGTCTAACGCTGGGGAATGCAGATGACTTACTCCTACACTGAGAAAAAGCGGATTCGCAAAGATTTCAGTAAATTGCCTTCCGTGATGGATGTCCCCTACTTGCTGGCTATCCAGCTCGATTCTTACCGGGACTTCCTGCAAATGGAAGCCGACGCTGATGCACGCCAGGAAACTGGTCTGCACGCAGCCTTCAAATCCGTATTCCCGATTGTCAGTTACTCTGGCAACGCGGCGCTTGAGTACGTGAGCTACCGTATCGGCGATCCGGTGTTCGACGTCAAGGAATGTCAGCTGCGGGGCGTGACCTATGCTGCACCTCTGCGCGTGAAAGTTCGCCTGATAATCTACGACCGTGAATCGTCCAACAAGGCCATCAAGGACATCAAGGAACAGGAAGTCTACATGGGCGAAATGCCCCTGATGACGGAGAACGGCACCTTTGTGGTCAATGGTACCGAGCGGGTCATTGTGTCCCAGCTTCACCGTTCTCCCGGTGTGTTCTTTGATCACGACAAGGGCAAGACCCACTCCTCCGGGAAGCTGCTCTATTCCGCCCGGGTGATTCCTTACCGTGGTTCCTGGCTGGACTTTGAATTCGATCCCAAGGATTCCGTGTTTGTCCGGATCGATCGCCGCCGGAAGCTGCCTGCCAGCATCCTGCTGCGTGCCCTGGGCTACACCTCCGAGCAAATGCTCGAGATGTTCTTCGACACCAGTAAGTTCACCGTGGCGGAGGAGACTTCGCGCCTGGAGCTGGTGCCGAGCCGCCTGCGTGGTGATATTGCTACCTTCGATATCAAGGACAAGGACGGTTCCGTCATCGTCGAGGAAGGTCGCCGTGTGACCGCCCGGCATATCCGTCAGCTGGAAAAATCCGGCATTACCGAGCTGGAAGTGCCCACCTCCTACCTCCACGGTCGGGTCATCGCCAATGATATGGTGGACACCAAGACCGGTGAAGTCCTGGTGGAGTGCAACACCGAAATCACCGAAGAGGTGATGGAGAAAATCCTGGGTGCTGGCATCACCGAGGTCGAGACCCTGTACACCAACGATCTCGACTGCGGTCCGTTCATGTCCGATACCATCCGGATCGATCCGACCCGTACCCAGCTTGAAGCCCTGGTGGAAATCTACCGGATGATGCGTCCGGGCGAGCCGCCCACCAAGGAGTCTGCGGAGAACCTGTTCAACAACCTGTTCTTCTCCGAAGAGCGTTACGACCTGTCCGCTGTAGGCCGGATGAAGCTGAACCGTCGCCTGGGCCGTGAAGAGAGCACTGGCGAAGGCACCCTGACCAACGACGATATCATCGATGTTCTCAGGACGCTGATCGATATCCGTAACGGTAACGGCAATGTCGACGACATCGATAACCTGGGTAACCGCCGGATCCGCTGTGTTGGCGAGATGGCTGAGAACCAGTTCCGGGTTGGCCTGGTTCGCGTCGAGCGGGCGGTCCGTGAGCGTCTGAGCCTGGCGGAAAGCGAAGGCCTGATGCCCCAGGACCTGATCAATGCCAAGCCGGTTGCCGCGGCGGTGAAGGAGTTCTTCGGTTCCAGCCAGCTGTCCCAGTTCATGGACCAGAACAACCCGCTGTCCGAGGTGACCCACAAGCGCCGTGTATCGGCCCTTGGTCCCGGTGGTCTGACCCGTGAGCGTGCCGGCTTTGAGGTTCGGGACGTACATCCGACCCACTACGGTCGTGTCTGTCCCATCGAGACGCCGGAAGGTCCGAACATCGGCCTGATCAACTCGCTGGCGACCTATGCCCGGACCAACTCCTACGGCTTCCTTGAGAGTCCGTACCGGAAGGTTATCGATGGCCAGGTAACAGACGAGATTGTCTATCTGTCCGCCATTGAAGAAAGTAATTTCATCATCGCCCAGGCCAGTTCGGCTCTGACCGACGAAGGCCGCCTGGCGGATGAGCTGGTTACCGTGCGTCACCAGAACGAATTCACCGTTACTCCGCCGGAGAACGTGAATTTCATGGACGTTTCCCCGCGCCAGGTGGTGTCGGTGGCGGCCTCCCTGATCCCGTTCCTCGAGCATGACGACGCCAACCGGGCCCTGATGGGTTCCAACATGCAGCGTCAGGCTGTTCCCACCCTGCGTGCCGACAAGCCGCTGGTAGGTACGGGTCTGGAGCGCATTGTGGCGCAGGACTCCGGTGTCTGTGTGACCGCCCGTCGCGGTGGTGTGATTGAGGACGTGGATGCTGCCCGTATAGTGGTCCGTGTTGCGGATGACGAGACCGAGGCCGGTGATGCGGGTGTGGATATCTACAATCTCACCAAGTACACCCGTTCCAACCAGAACACCTGCATCAATCAGCGCTCTATCGTGAAGCAGGGTGATGTGGTGGCCCGGGGCGACGTACTGGCCGATGGCCCGTCCGTGGACCTGGGTGAGCTGGCGCTGGGGCAGAACATGCGCATCGCGTTCATGCCCTGGAACGGCTACAACTTCGAGGACTCCATCCTGATCTCCGAGAAGGTGGTGCAGGAGGATCGCTTCACCAGTATCCATATCCAGGAACTGACCTGTGTCGCCCGTGATACCAAGCTGGGCAGCGAGGAAATCACCGCGGATATTCCCAACGTGGGTGAGAGTGCCCTGGCCAAGCTGGACGAGTCCGGCATTGTGTACATTGGTGCGGAAGTTGGCCCCGGTGACATCCTGGTTGGCAAGGTGACGCCGAAGGGCGAGACCCAACTGACCCCGGAAGAGAAGCTGCTGAGGGCGATCTTTGGTGAGAAGGCGTCCGATGTGAAGGACACCTCCTCACGGGTTTCCGCCGGTACCCGCGGTACCGTTATCGATGTCCAGGTGTTCACCCGTGATGGCATCGAGAAGGACGAGCGGGCCCTGTCCATCGAACAGGATCAGCTCAACCAGTACCGCAAGGACCTGAAGGACGAGTACCGGATTGTGGAAGGTGCCACCTTCGAGCGTCTGACTTACGCCCTGAACGGCCAGGAAGTGATCAGTGGTCCGGGCCTGAAGAAAGGCGCGGTACTGGATCAGGAATACCTGGAAGGTCTGGAACGGGACCAGTGGTTCAAGCTGCGGATGAAGGACGAAGCGCTCAACGAGCTGCTGGAGAAGTCCGAGCAGAGCCTGGAGGACCGCAAGAAGGAACACGAGGAACGGTTCGACGACAAGAAGCGCAAGCTGCAGCAGGGCGATGACCTGGCGCCGGGTGTGCTCAAGATCGTCAAGGTTTACCTGGCAATCAAGCGTCGTGTGCAGCCCGGTGACAAGATGGCCGGTCGTCACGGGAACAAGGGTGTTATCTCCGCTGTCATGCCAGTAGAGGACATGCCCTACGACGAAGACGGCAATCCGGTTGACGTGGTGCTGAACCCGCTGGGTGTACCGTCGCGGATGAACGTCGGTCAGGTCCTGGAAACCCATCTGGGTGCCGCTGCCAAGGGTCTTGGTCGCAAGATCAACGACATGCTGGAGCAGCAGCGCAAGGTGGCTGAGGTCCGGGAACTGCTGGGCAAGATCTACAATCACAGCGAGGCCGTGCCCAGTGTGGATCTGGACAGCCTCAGTGACGACGAGATGATTGCGCTTGCCGGCAACCTGCGGGGCGGTGTCCCGATGGCGACCGCGGTCTTCGATGGTGCCAAGGAAGCTGAAGTGAAGCACATGCTTGAGCTGGCTGACATGGATACCAGTGGTCAGGTCAAGCTGTACGATGGCCGCACCGGCGACGAGTTTGATCGTCCGGTGACGGTTGGCTACATGTACATGCTGAAGCTGAACCACCTGATCGACGACAAGATGCACGCACGGTCCACCGGCTCCTACAGCCTGGTTACCCAGCAGCCGCTGGGTGGTAAGGCGCAGTTCGGTGGCCAGCGGTTCGGTGAGATGGAAGTCTGGGCGCTGGAAGCCTACGGCGCGGCCTACACACTGCAGGAAATGCTCACCGTCAAGTCTGACGACGTGAATGGCCGTACCAAGATGTACAAGAACATTGTGGATGGAGACCACCGGATGGAGCCGGGTATGCCTGAGTCCTTCAACGTTCTTGTCAAGGAGATCCGCTCGCTGGGTATCGACATCGAGCTGGAATCCGAGTAAGCCGAATCGTTTTTTGGCAGCGTGAGCGGGCACCCTCGGTGCCCGCCCGAGATTAACGCCATCCGGAGCTGTTACTGATGAAAGATTTGCTGAATCTTCTCAAGAGCCAGAACCAGAGCAAGGAATTTGACGCCATCCGTATTGGCCTGGCGTCGCCTGACATGATCCGTTCCTGGTCCTTCGGGGAAGTAAAGAAGCCCGAGACCATCAACTATCGGACCTTCAAGCCCGAGCGTGACGGCCTGTTCTGCGCCAAGATCTTTGGTCCGATCAAGGACTACGAGTGCCTGTGCGGCAAGTACAAGCGTCTCAAACACCGTGGCGTCATCTGTGAAAAGTGTGGTGTCGAGGTTGCCCTGGCCAGCGTTCGTCGTGAGCGCATGGGCCATATCGAACTGGCGAGCCCGGTGGCTCACATCTGGTTCCTCAAGTCACTGCCGTCCCGCATCGGTATGATGCTGGACATGACCCTGCGTGACATCGAGCGTGTCCTGTACTTCGAGTCGTTCATCGTGATCGACCCGGGCATGACCACCCTCGAGCGTGGCCAGTTGCTGAACGACGAGCAGTACTACGAGGCCCTGGAAGAGTTCGGTGATGAGTTCGATGCCCGCATGGGTGCCGAAGCGGTCAAGATGCTGCTGGAAGACATCGACCTGCAGGCCGAGGTGGACCAGCTGCGTGAGGAAATCCCGCAGACCAACTCAGAGACCAAGATCAAGAAGTTCACCAAGCGACTGAAGATCCTGGAAGCCTTCCTGTACTCCGGCAACCGCCCCGGCGACATGGTCATGACCGTGCTGCCGGTGCTGCCGCCGGATCTGCGTCCGCTGGTACCGCTGGACGGTGGCCGCTTTGCCACCTCTGATCTCAACGACCTCTACCGTCGTGTGATCAACCGGAACAACCGCCTCAAGCGCCTGCTGGAGCTGAACGCCCCGGACATCATCGTGCGCAACGAGAAGCGCATGCTGCAGGAAGCGGTGGATGCCCTGCTGGACAACGGCCGTCGTGGCCGTGCCATCACCGGCACCAACAAGCGGCCGCTGAAGTCCCTGGCTGACATGATCAAGGGTAAGCAGGGTCGCTTCCGTCAGAACCTGCTGGGTAAGCGCGTGGACTACTCGGGCCGTTCCGTGATCGTGGTTGGTCCCTACCTGCGCCTGCATCAGTGTGGTCTGCCCAAGAAGATGGCCCTGGAGCTGTTCAAGCCGTTCATCTTCTCCAAGCTGGAGCACCGCGGCCTGGCTACAACCATCAAGGCGGCCAAGAAGATGGTGGAGCGGGAAGAGGGCGTGGTCTGGGATATCCTCGACGAGGTTATCCGTGAGCACCCGATCCTGCTGAACCGGGCGCCGACCCTGCACCGTCTGGGTATCCAGGCATTCGAGCCGGTGCTCATCGAAGGCAAGGCGATCCAGCTGCACCCGCTGGTGTGTGCGGCCTACAACGCCGACTTTGACGGTGACCAGATGGCGGTCCATGTGCCGCTGACCCTGGAAGCCCAGCTTGAAGCCCGTGCGTTGATGATGTCCACCAACAACGTACTGTCTCCGGCCAACGGCGAGCCCATCATCGTGCCGTCCCAGGACGTGGTTCTGGGTCTGTACTACATGACCCGTGAGCGCAAGAGCGCCGTTGGGGAAGATCGTGTTTTCGCCGACGTAAAGGAAGTACATCGTGCCTACGGCGCGGGTGCGGTTGACCTGCAGGCGAAGATCAAGGTTCGCGTCAAGGAAGTCACCTACGACGAGAACGAGGAGCTGAAGACCGAGCACGTTATCGTGGATACCGTGGTGGGTCGGGCGCTATTGTTTGATATCGTGCCGGATGGCCTGTCTTACGAGACCGTCAACCGCCCGATGACCAAGAAGGCGATCTCCAACCTGATCAACACCTGTTACCGGATTGCCGGCCTGAAGGATACCGTCATTTTCGCGGACCAGCTCATGTACATGGGCTTCCACTTCGCGACCGTGTCAGGTACCTCCATCGGCTTCAACGACTTCGAGATTCCCCCGGAGAAGTACGAGCTGGTCGACGCCGCCACCGACGAGGTGAAGGAAATCGAATCCCAGTACTCCTCGGGCCTGCTGACCCAGGGCGAGAAGTACAACAAGGTGATCGATATCTGGTCCCGTGCCAACGATAAGGTCTCCAAGGCCATGATGGACCGCCTCTCCCAGGAGCAGGTGGTGGATGCCGAGGGTAAGCCGGTCTTCGGTGAGGACGGTGAGCCGGTCATGCAGGAGTCCTTCAACTCCGTGTACATGATGGCCGATTCCGGTGCCCGGGGTTCCCCCGCCCAGATCCGTCAGCTCGCCGGCATGCGGGGGCTGATGGCCAAGCCAGATGGCTCCATCATCGAAACGCCGATTACCGCGAACTTCCGTGAAGGTCTGAACGTACTGCAGTACTTCATCTCCACCCACGGTGCCCGTAAGGGTCTGGCAGATACCGCCCTGAAGACCGCGAACTCCGGTTACCTGACCCGTCGTCTGGTGGATGTGTCCCAGGATCTGGTGGTGACCGACGCCGACTGTGGTACCGAGGAAGGCCTGCTGATGACGCCGCACATCGAAGGTGGCGACGTTGTCGTGCCCCTGGGCGATCGTGTCCTGGGCCGCGTCACGGCCCGTGATGTGTTTACGCCGACCGACAAGGAAAATGCGGTGGTTGAAGCCGGCACCCTGCTGGACGAGAAGACCATCGAGATGATCGAAGGCGCCGGTGTGGATGAGGTCTGGGTACGGTCCGCCATTACCTGTGAGGCGCGCCATGGCGTGTGTGCCAATTGTTACGGTCGTGACCTGGCCCGTGGCCACCTGGTCAACGTGGGTGAAGCCGTGGGTGTTATCGCGGCCCAGTCCATCGGTGAGCCGGGTACCCAGCTGACCATGCGGACCTTCCACATCGGGGGTGCCGCCAGCCGGGCCTCCGCCGTGGACAACATCCAGGTCAAGCATGGTGGACAGATCCGTCTGCACAACATGAAGTCCATCGAGAAGACCGATGGCTCGCTGGTAGTGGTTTCCCGCTCTTCCGCCCTGGCCGTAGCCGATGAGCAGGGCCGTGAACGTGAGTGGTACAAGCTGCCCTACGGTGCGGTGCTGTCCGTTAAGCACGGTGACCATGTGGAAGCCGGTGCCGTAGTGGCCAAGTGGGATCCGCACACCCACCCGATCATCGCCGAAGGCAAGGGTAAGGCGAAGTTCGTTGGCATGGATCAGGGTATTACGATCCGGACCCAGACCGATGAGCTGACCGGCCTGTCCACCATCCAGGTGATCGATCCCAAGGATCGCCCGGCGGCAGGCAAGGACCTGCGTCCGGCGGTCGAACTGGTGGATGCCAAGGGTAAGGAAGTGGACTTGCCTGGCGGTTCGCCGGCCCACTACTTCCTGCCGGCCGACGCGCTGGTGACCCTGGCCGATGGCGCCGATGTGGAAGTGGGTGACGTGGTTGCCCGGATTCCCCAGGAAAGCTCCAAGACCCGGGACATCACCGGCGGTCTGCCGCGGGTTGCCGACCTGTTCGAGGCCCGTCGTCCCAAGGAGCCGTCCATCCTGGCGGAAATCACCGGCACCGTGTCCTTCGGCAAGGAAACCAAAGGCAAGAAACGCCTGGTGATTACACCGAAGGATGGTGACCCGTACGAGGTGCTGATTCCCAAGTGGCGTCAGCTCAACGTGTTCGAGGGTGAAACCGTGGAGAAGGGTGAGGTCATTTCCGATGGCCCGTCCAACCCCCACGACATCCTGCGCCTGCTGGGTGTGGTCGAGCTGGCCAAGTACATCACCAACGAGATCCAGGACGTGTATCGTCTGCAGGGCGTTGTCATCAACGATAAACACATCGAGGTTATCGTTCGCCAGATGCTGCGCAAGGTGGAAATCACCGAGCCCGGCGAGACCAACCTGCTGGCCGGGGACCAGGTGGAATACCATCAGTTCCTGGATGCCAACGAAGCCGCAGTGGCGGCGGACAAGCAGCCAGCGCGGGGCGAGCGGCAGCTGCTGGGTATCACCAAGGCCTCCCTGGCCACCGAGTCGTTCATTTCCGCGGCATCGTTCCAGGAGACCACCCGGGTGCTCACCGAAGGTGCCGTTACCGGGAAGCGTGATTTCCTCCGCGGCCTGAAGGAAAACGTGGTAGTGGGTCGTTTGATCCCGGCCGGTACCGGTCTGGCCTACCACAACGAACGCCGCCGCAAGCGCGAGCTGGAAGAGCAGGGTGTCACCGCGGAAGACGTGGTAGAGGCTCTGAGCGCCGAGCTCAACCGGGAGGACTGATCCCCGGCGGTCTGTAACCCCCCGGGAACTACGGATTCCGGGGTGGTTAAAAAGGAATCAGTCTTCTTGACTGACCTGGGGCGCGGGCTTACACTTGCGTCCCTTAATTTTTACCCCCGTTCTGCGGGGGTAAGTTTCATTGGAATGGTTTTTTTGGAGTTTGCTTACATGGCAACGATCAACCAGTTGGTACGTAAGCCTCGTAAACGCCGGGTGGCCAAGAGTGATGTTCCTGCTCTGCAGGCCTGCCCTCAGCGTCGTGGTGTATGCACTCGTGTATATACGACTACGCCGAAGAAGCCGAACTCAGCACTGCGTAAAGTGTGCCGTGTTCGTCTGACCAACGGCTACGAGGTTTCCTCATACATCGGTGGTGAAGGTCACAACCTTCAGGAGCACAGTGTTGTGCTGATCCGTGGCGGTCGAGTTAAAGACCTTCCGGGTGTGCGCTATCACACTGTTCGCGGAACGCTGGACACCCAGGGTGTACAGAACCGTAAGCAGGGCCGCTCCAAGTACGGTACTAAACGACCCAAGTCCTGATGTCCCTGATGGGTGTCTTTTATCGTCACTGCGAACGATAAGAGTAAGGCTGAGTAGCTTCGTGCTATCTCAGGGGTTCCTGAAGACCTTAATGTTAAGAAGGGCTTATCGATGCCTAGAAGAAGAGTTGCAGCTAAACGGGAGATTATCCCGGATCCCAAATTCGGCAGTGCACGGCTGGCCAAGTTCATCAACCATGTGATGGAAAGTGGCAAGAAAGCTGTTGCTGAGCGCATTGTTTACGGCGCTCTCGATATCGTTGCCGAGAAATCCAAGGAAGAGCCGATCGAGATGTTCGAGAAGGCCCTGGAGAACATCCAGCCGATGGTCGAGGTCAAGTCCCGTCGTGTGGGTGGTGCTACCTACCAGGTGCCCGTAGAAGTCCGGCCTTCCCGTCAAAACGCGCTGGCGATGCGCTGGCTCGTAGAATTCTCACGGAAGCGTGGTGAAAAGTCCATGGCGCAGCGACTGGCAGGTGAGATCCTGGACGCCGCTGACAGCAAGGGCTCCGCTGTTAAGAAGCGTGAAGACGTTCACCGCATGGCAGAAGCCAACAAGGCGTTCTCTCACTTCCGTTTCTAATCAGCCGAGGTTTATACAGTGGCACGCAAGACTCCTATCAAGCGATACAGAAATATCGGTATCTGTGCTCACGTGGATGCGGGTAAAACCACAACCACCGAGCGGGTACTGTTCTACACCGGTATCTCCCACAAGATCGGTGAGGTGCATGACGGTGCGGCCACCATGGACTGGATGGAACAGGAGCAGGAGCGTGGTATCACCATCACCTCCGCCGCCACCACCTGTTTCTGGCAGGGCATGGACAAGCAGTACGACGAGCATCGTATCAACATCATCGATACCCCGGGACACGTTGACTTCACCATCGAGGTAGAGCGTTCGCTGCGGGTTCTCGACGGTGCGGTGGTTGTGTTCTGTGGCTCCTCCGGTGTTGAGCCCCAGTCCGAGACCGTATGGCGTCAGGCCAACAAGTACGAAGTTCCGCGCATGGTGTTCGTCAACAAGATGGACCGTGCCGGTGCGAACTTCCTGCGTGTGGTTGACCAGATCAAGAACCGTCTGGGCGCAAACTGCGTTCCCATCCAGCTGCCTATTGGGGCAGAGGACGAGTTCGCCGGCATCGTCGACCTGATCCGGAACAAGGCCATCTACTGGAACGAAAACGACGCGGGTGCAACCTATGACCAGCGTGACGTTCCCGAGGAAATGGCCGACGAGGTGGCCATGTACCGTGAGCAGATGGTTGAGGCTGCCGCCGAAGCCAACGAAGAGCTCATGGAGAAATACCTTGAGGAAGGCGACCTGACCATCGACGAGATCAAGCAGGGTCTGCGCATGCGCACCCTGGCCAACGAGATCGTTGTCGCCACCTGCGGCTCCGCCTTCAAGAACAAGGGCGTGCAGGCCGTGCTGGACTCCGTTATCGAGTTCCTGCCGGCTCCGAATGAAGTCAAGGCGATCCGTGGTGAAGTCGACGAAGACGGCACTGAGGAAACTCGTGAGGCGGATGACGACGCGCCGTTCTCTGCGCTGGCGTTCAAGATTGCGACCGACCCGTTCGTAGGCACCCTGACGTTCTTCCGGGTCTACTCCGGTAAGCTGGAGTCTGGTAGCGCCGTCTATAACTCGGTGAAGCAGAAGAAAGAGCGCGTCGGCCGTATGGTTCAGATGCACTCCAAGGAGCGCCAGGAAATCAAGGAAGTGCTGGCTGGTGATATTGCGGCGGCCATCGGTCTGAAAAGTGTTACCACCGGTGACACCCTGTGCGACGAGAACGCCAAGATCATCCTGGAGCGCATGGAGTTTCCCGAGCCGGTTATCTCCGTCGCTGTGGAGCCGAAGTCCAAGGCCGACCAGGAGAAGATGGGGGTTGCCCTTGGCAAGCTGGCCCAGGAAGATCCGTCGTTCCGCGTTCGTACCGATGAGGAATCCGGTCAGACCATCATCTCCGGTATGGGTGAGCTTCACCTGGACATCATCGTTGATCGTATGAAGCGTGAGTTCAAAGTGGAAGCCAACATCGGTAAGCCCCAGGTGGCCTACCGTGAGCGTATCCGCAAGCCGGTAGACGTCGAAGGCAAGTTTGTTCGTCAGTCCGGTGGTCGTGGTCAGTACGGTCATGTCAAGATCAAGCTCGAGCCGCTGCCTCTGGATGAGGAAGATGGCGAGAACTTTATCTTCGTGAACGAAATCGTTGGTGGTGTGGTTCCCAAGGAATACATTCCGGCGGTTCAGCAGGGTATCGAAGAGCAGATGCAGAACGGCTGCCTGGCCGGTTATCCGCTGCTGCGCATCAAGGCGACCCTGTACGATGGCTCCTACCACGAAGTGGACTCCAACGAGATGGCGTTCAAGGTGGCGGGTTCCATGGCCATGAAGAAAGGTGCCCTGGAAGCCGATCCGGCAATCCTTGAGCCGATCATGAAGGTTGAGTGTGTCACGCCCGAGGAGTACATGGGTGATGTGGTTGGCGACCTTAACCGTCGTCGCGGCGTCGTCCAGGGTATGGATGAAGGCCCCGCGGGCAAGATCATCCGTGCAGAAGTTCCGTTGTCGGAGATGTTCGGTTACGCCACCGACCTGCGTTCTGCAACACAGGGCCGGGCGTCATATGCGATGGAGTTTGCCGGATATTCCGAAGCTCCCTCGAACATTGCCGAAGCGATCATTAAAAAGGGTTGATCCCAGGACTTGAGAAACAGGAAGAGGTGTAACCGTGTCTAAAGAGAAATTTGAACGTAATAAACCGCACCTGAACGTGGGCACCATTGGTCACGTGGACCATGGCAAGACCACTCTGACGGCGGCACTGACTCGCGTATGTCACGAAGTGTGGGGTACAGGTTCTGCCAGCGCATTCGACCAGATCGATAACGCTCCGGAAGAGAAGGCGCGTGGTATCACCATCGCGACGTCTCACGTTGAGTATGATTCCCCGAACCGTCACTACGCGCACGTAGATTGCCCGGGCCACGCTGACTATGTGAAGAACATGATCACTGGTGCGGCGCAGATGGACGGTGCGATCCTGGTATGTTCCGCGGCTGACGGCCCCATGCCGCAGACCCGTGAGCACATCCTGCTGTCCCGTCAGGTTGGCGTTCCTTACATCGTGGTCTTCCTGAACAAGGCTGACATGGTGGATGACGAGGAGCTGCTGGAGCTGGTCGAGATGGAAGTTCGCGACCTGCTGAGCCAGTACGACTTCCCGGGTGACGACACTCCGATCATCACCGGTTCCGCGCTGATGGCGCTGGAAGGCAAGGATGACAACGAGATGGGTACTACCGCTGTGAAGAAGCTGGTAGAAGCCCTGGACGACTACCTGCCGGAGCCGGAGCGTGCCATCGATCAGCCGTTCCTGATGCCGATCGAGGACGTCTTCTCCATCTCCGGTCGTGGTACCGTTGTGACCGGCCGTGTTGAGCGTGGTATTGTCAAGACTGGCGACGAAGTGGAAATTGTAGGTATCAAGGATACCGTCAAGACCACCGTTACCGGTGTTGAGATGTTCCGCAAGCTGCTGGACGAAGGTCGTGCTGGTGAGAACATTGGTGCGCTGCTGCGTGGTACCAAGCGTGACGACGTTGAGCGTGGTCAGGTACTGGCGGTGCCGGGTTCCATCACTCCGCACACCAAGTTCGAGTGCGAAGTGTACGTACTGAGCAAGGACGAGGGTGGTCGTCATACTCCGTTCTTCAAGGGCTATCGTCCTCAGTTCTACTTCCGGACCACTGACGTGACTGGCTCCTGTGAGTTGCCGGAAGGCGTAGAGATGGTAATGCCGGGTGACAACGTGAAGATGTCTGTGACCCTGATCGCTCCGATCGCCATGGAAGATGGTCTGCGCTTCGCGATTCGCGAAGGTGGCCGTACCGTTGGTGCCGGCGTGGTCTCCAAGATCGTCGAGTAAGTCGCTCCGATGATC
>NZ_JBJJKZ010000002.1:0-254565 GCF_045449695.1 Marinobacter shunpengi | reverse complement strand
TGGTGGGTCTGGGTGGACTTGAACCACCGACCTCACCCTTATCAGGGGTGCGCTCTAACCACCTGAGCTACAGACCCGGTTTTGCTTGTCACAAACAAGCCAAGTCGGGCCCGAAAGACCCTTTGCTCTCTTCTCATTGACCAAGTAATTCGTGTGGACTCTGACCGAAACCTCCAGCTATCGTTAAGGAGGTGATCCAGCCGCAGGTTCCCCTACGGCTACCTTGTTACGACTTCACCCCAGTCATGAACCACACCGTGGTGATCGTCCTCCCGAAGGTTAGACTAACCACTTCTGGTGCAATCCACTCCCATGGTGTGACGGGCGGTGTGTACAAGGCCCGGGAACGTATTCACCGCGACATTCTGATTCGCGATTACTAGCGATTCCGACTTCACGCAGTCGAGTTGCAGACTGCGATCCGGACTACGACGCGTTTTATGAGATTAGCTCACCCTCGCGGGGTTGCAGCCCTCTGTGCGCGCCATTGTAGCACGTGTGTAGCCCTGGCCGTAAGGGCCATGATGACCTGACGTCATCCCCACCTTCCTCCGGTTTGTCACCGGCAGTCTCCCTAGAGTTCCCACCATTATGTGCTGGCAACTAGGGATAAGGGTTGCGCTCGTTACGGGACTTAACCCAACATCTCACGACACGAGCTGACGACGGCCATGCAGCACCTGTGTTTGGGTTCCCGAAGGCACCAATCCATCTCTGGAAAGTTCCCAACATGTCAAGGCCAGGTAAGGTTCTTCGCGTTGCGTCGAATTAAACCACATGCTCCACCGCTTGTGCGGGCCCCCGTCAATTCATTTGAGTTTTAACCTTGCGGCCGTACTCCCCAGGCGGTCTACTTAGTGCGTTAACTGCGCCACTAAGACTTCAAGAGTCCCAACGGCTAGTAGACATCGTTTACGGCGTGGACTACCAGGGTATCTAATCCTGTTTGCTCCCCACGCTTTCGCACCTCAGCGTCAGTATTGGTCCAGGTAGCCGCCTTCGCCACTGGTGTTCCTTCCTATATCTACGCATTTCACCGCTACACAGGAAATTCCACTACCCTCTACCATACTCTAGCCTGACAGTTCGGAATGCCGTTCCCAGGTTAAGCCCAGGGCTTTCACATCCCGCTTATCAAACCGCCTACGCGCGCTTTACGCCCAGTAATTCCGATTAACGCTTGCACCCTCCGTATTACCGCGGCTGCTGGCACGGAGTTAGCCGGTGCTTCTTCTGCAAGTAACGTCAAGCATGCTGGGTATTAGCCAACACGTTTTCCTCCTTGCTGAAAGTGCTTTACAACCCGAAAGCCTTCTTCACACACGCGGCATGGCTGGATCAGGGTTGCCCCCATTGTCCAATATTCCCCACTGCTGCCTCCCGTAGGAGTTCGGGCCGTGTCTCAGTCCCGATGTGGCTGATCATCCTCTCAGACCAGCTACGGATCGTCGCCTTGGTAGGCCATTACCCCACCAACTAGCTAATCCGACATAGGCACATCCAATAGCGCAAGGTCCGAAGATCCCCTGCTTTCCCCCGAAGGGCGTATGCGGTATTAATCCGGGTTTCCCCGGGCTATCCCCCACTACTGGGCAGTTTCCTATGCATTACTCACCCGTCCGCCGCTCGACAGCGGGGAGCAAGCTCCCCCTGTTTCCGCTCGACTTGCATGTGTTAGGCCTGCCGCCAGCGTTCAATCTGAGCCATGATCAAACTCTTCAGTTTAAATCATACAAGATCCGAAGATCTCTAATCTTGCTCAAGACAAAACTCATTCTCGACGAGTCGCTTGCCTCGATTATCTGTCGCCAGATAGTCTCGGCCAGCGCCCACACGAATTACTTGGTCAACTTGTTAAAGAGCGTTGAGCATCTGCTCAATCAAGGCCGCGTATTCTACATCAGATCGCCACCTTGTCAACGATTATTTCAAGGTTTTTAACGCCGCTCCCGAAGAAGACCTGAACCGCAAAAACCCAAATCAAACAACCGCTTACTTCGCCTTCCCGTTCAAGCCTCATGGGCCGTGTCCGTCGAAGTGGGGCGCATTCTACAGCCTCACCGATTCCTGTCAACGGCCAATACCAACTTTTTTAGGGCGGTTTCGGTTTGCCGCTATAAAACCGGTCAGTTCGCCGTCATATCGACTGAAAAATGATCCAATTACTCCTCGGGCGTCGCCCTGCTCTCACCGGTCGGCCGACGCCCCTGCCGGAACAGGGCGCGCACGGGCCCAGAGAGCACATAGATCAGGAATGCGGTGAACAGCACGGTACCCGGATCCAGAGCGATCACTACAAAGACCAGCACAACCAGCAGGATCGCCGCAAAGGGAACACGCCCCCGCATGTCCAGGTCCTTGAAGCTGTTGTACAGGATATTGGAGACCATCAGCACACCCGCACCACCAACGATGACAATGGTCAGCGCGGTCAGCCAGCTTGCCGGTTCGTATTCATGGAAACACCAGACCAGCCCCGCCACCACGGCGGCCGCCGACGGACTGGGCAGTCCCACAAAGAATTTCTTGTCCACGGAGCCTATCTGGGTGTTGAAACGAGCCAGCCTCAGGGCGGCACCGGCCACGTAGATAAAGGTAATGGCCCACCCCACCTGGCCGAGGTTGTTGAGTGACCAGAAAAAAGCCACCAGCCCCGGCGCCACACCGAAGGCAACCATATCCGCCAGGCTGTCGTATTCTTCGCCGAACTTGCTCTGGGTATTGGTCATGCGGGCAACACGACCATCCAAACCATCAAGGATCATGGATACAAAGATGGCGATGGCCGCATTGGCAAACATGCCATTGGCCGCCGACACAATGGCGTAGAAACCGGAAAAGAGTGAGGCTGTTGTCAGCAGGTTGGGCAGGAGATAGATACCGCGACGACGGACCCGGTCACCTTCCACCACCTCTTCTTCTTCCACTTCACCCGGTCGCAGGTCGTTGTCGTTTTCCGGGACTTTGGCGCTTTTCTTGGCGTCGCTCATGAATCCAATTCCGTCATGGGTGAATTATCCAGTATAACCCCCTGGGGCAAATCGGGAAAAATCATGGTCGCCCCTGGAACAAAAAAACGCGGCCCGAAGGCCGCGTTTTCCAGGAGGGAACCGTTTCCCGGGGGAATCAGTTCTTGTCCTTGTCCACGATCTTGTTCGCGGTGATCCACGGCATCATGGAACGCAGCTTCTCACCCACGGTTTCGATCTCATGGGCGGCGTTCTGACGACGACGGGCCGTCATGGACGGGTAGTTCAGCCCACCTTCGGAGATGAACATCTTGGCGTACTCACCGCTCTGGATGCGTTTGAGGGCATTACGCATGGCTTCCCGGGACTGTTCGTTGATGATTTCCGGACCGGTCACGTACTCACCATACTCCGCGTTGTTGGAGATGGAGTAGTTCATGTTGGCGATACCGCCCTCGTACATCAGGTCAACGATCAGCTTGAGTTCGTGCAGACACTCGAAGTACGCCATTTCCGGCGCATAACCGGCTTCCACCAGTGTCTCGAAACCAGCCTTGACCAGTTCAACGGTACCGCCACACAGGACCGCCTGCTCACCAAACAGGTCGGTTTCAGTCTCGTCCTTGAAGGTGGTTTCGATGATGCCGGTGCGACCACCGCCGATGCCGCTGGCGTAGGACAGGGACAGGTTCTTGGCGTTGCCGGAGGCGTCCTGGAAGATGGCGATCAGGTCAGGAATACCGCCGCCACGCTCGAACTCGGTGCGCACGGTGTGACCCGGGGCCTTGGGAGCCACCATGATCACATCCAGGTCCTTACGGGGAACAATCTGGTTGTAGTGGATGGCGAAACCATGGGCGAACGCCAGGGTGGCGCCTTCCTTCAGGTTGGGCTCGATCTGGGACTGGTACAGCTCCGCCTGGTATTCGTCCGGAGTCAGCACCATGACCACGTCAGCGGCCGCAACGGCGCTCGGCACATCGGCGGTCTTCAGGCCATAGGCTTCCGCCTTGGGAATGGATGAGGAACCGGGGCGCAGGCCCACGGTGACGTCCACACCGGATTCCTTCAGGTTGCACGCATGGGCGTGGCCCTGGGAACCAAAACCGAGGATGGCAACTTTCTTGCCCTGGATGATGGAAAGATCGCAATCCTTATCGTAGTAAACCTGCATAGTAACCTCTGTCTTGTATTGGCCCCGCTTCCAGGGCCCTTTTTCGGTGAAATCGTTCAGAAACTCAGAGACTGAGAACCTTCTCGCCACGGGCAATACCGGAGACACCCGAGCGCACCACTTCCAGTACGCCGGCGGTGCCCACTGCCTGGATAAAGGCATCCAGCTTATCGCTGTTACCCGCCAACTGCACTGTGTAGACGCTGCTGGTGACATCCACGATCTGGCCACGGAAGATGTCCACCGTCCGCTTGATCTCCGCCCGCTGGGCGCCGCTGGCCTTGAGCTTGACCAGCATCAGTTCCCGCTCGATGTGCGCGCCCTCGGTCAGGTCCACCAGTTTGACCACCTCGATCAGCTTGTTGAGCTGCTTGGTGATCTGCTCAATGACCTTGTCGGAGCCCGTGGTGGTAACGGTCAGACGGGACAGGGTCTCGTCCTCCGTGGGTGCCACGGTGAGTGTTTCGATGTTGTAGTTGCGCTGGGAGAACAGCCCGACCACCCGGGACAGTGCGCCCGGTTCGTTTTCCAGCAAAACAGAAATGATTCGACGCATGATCACACCCTCTCCGTCTTGCTGAGCCACATATCTTTCATGGCACCTCGGGCCACCTGCATCGGGTAAACGTGCTCGAACCGGTCAACGTAAACATCGACAAACACCAGCTTGTCTTTCATGGCCAGGACTTCCTTCAACGTCGACTCCAGATCTTCTTTCCTCTCGATCCGGACACCAACGTGGCCGTAAGCCTCCGCCAGCTTGATGAAATCCGGCAGGGATTCCATGTAGGACTGGGAATGCCGGGACTCGTAGTTCATGTCCTGCCACTGCTTGACCATGCCCAGGGCCTGGTTGTTCAGGTTGATGATCTTCACCGGCAGGTTGTACTGGCTGCACGTGGACAGTTCCTGGATATTCATCTGGATACTGCCCTCGCCGGTGATGCAGAGTACCTCGTCATCCGGGTAGTTGAGTTTGACTCCCATGGCGGCGGGCAGACCGAAGCCCATGGTGCCCAGGCCACCGGAGTTGATCCAGCGGTTGGGCCGGTCGAACTTGTAGTACTGGGCCGCGAACATCTGGTGCTGGCCGACGTCGGTGGTCACGTAGGCCTCGCCATTGGTCAGCTTGTGCAGCATCTCAATGACTTCCTGGGGCTTGATGACGTCGTCACTGGTTTCATAGCGCATGCCATGGAAGGCCCGCCAGTCGTCGATCTGCTTCCACCAGGCCTTGAGGGCATCGGCATCCGGCTTATGCTCGGATTCTTTTACCATGCCGATCATTTCACGGAGCACCGCATCCACCGGACCGACGATGGGCACATCCGCTTCCACAGTCTTGGAGATGGACGCCGGATCGATATCGATGTGAATGATGCGGGCGCCGGGGCAGAACTTCTCGGTAGCATTGGTGACACGGTCATCAAAGCGCGCACCCACCGCCAGGATCAGGTCCGAGTGGTGCATGGCCATGTTGGACTCGTAGGTCCCGTGCATGCCCAGCCAGCCTACGTGCTGCGGGTCCGACGCCGGGTAGCAACCGATGCCCATCAGGGTGTTGGTGAGCGGATAGCCCAGCATGCGGGTCAGTTCGGTGAGCTGGTCGGTGGCCTTACCCAGGATCACACCACCACCGGCGTAGATGATAGGGCGCTTGGCGGACAACAGCATGTCCACCGCCTTGCGGATCTGACCGGTGTGCCCGCGAACCGCTGGATTGTAGGACCGCAGCTTGACCTTTTTAGGGTAGGAATACTCATAGCGCTCGTTGGGGGTGGTCATATCCTTGGGGATATCCACCACCACCGGTCCGGGACGACCGGTGGACGCGATGTAGTAAGCCTTGCGGATGATCTCCGGAATTTCCTCCGGATGACGCACAGACAGGTTGTGCTTCACGACAGGGCGAGACACGCCGATCATGTCGGTTTCCTGGAAGGCATCCTCACCGATCAGGGTGGACGCCACCTGACCGCACAGCACCACCATGGGAATGGAATCCATGAAGGCGGTGGCAATGCCGGTGATTGTGTTGGTGGCTCCAGGACCCGAGGTCACCAGTACGGTACCTGGTTTTCCGGAAGCCCGGGCGTAGCCGTCGGCCATGTGGACCGCAGCCTGCTCGTGGCGCACCAGAATATGCTTGACTTTGTCCTGCCTGAACAGCGCGTCATAAATATGAAGCGCCGCACCACCGGGATAACCATAGATGTACTCTATACCCTCATCCTGCAAAGAGCGGATGAGCATATCGGCACCAGACAATAACTCCACGTGATGTACCCTCTATATACGAGTGAATGTTACGGGAATCGTCCCGAATTGCCTGGATGCCCGGTGCCTTGGCCTCTTTTGAAGGCCGGCATGGGCGTTCCGCCACACCATTTCTGACAGAGGTTGTCTCCTGGACAGCCCGGTTCCTGAGGGTTCCGGAACAGGGCCAGTCAACGGGTTGCCATCATACTGGGCGCTTTGCCGATAGAAAAAGCAACCGCCTGTACCCGGGGTACAGGAAGCACAGTGTGGTATTCAACGGGGGTTACTGCTCGGGATTGCCTGCCGTATTGACCCCTGCTTTCAGGCAACCTGTAATTCTGACAGCGGGAAAGATTCTGTCAATAGAAACAGCGCGCCAGGCACCTCTATAGCGCCCATTCCCGTGCATTTGGTTTGATTTGGCAACTGGTTCAGGCAGAAACGTCCAGCCAAGCGCTGGCGAGGGGATACCAGGCTGCCCCCTGGTTCACAGAATTGAGAGCGATGCAGGAAAACCTTGACCCGCCATGGCATGATTGTCGTTAAATGGCTGGTGGTGGCTGGTCCTGCCTTATTTTCCGACAGACGCCACACCTGCCCGTCAGTTCAAACTTCGAGGGATTTTGCGGTTATGATCCAACGCCTGATACTACTGGCCCTGATTGGCCTGATGGTTCCCACCCTTGCCTCCGCGGAGTCAGTTTATCGCTGGGAGGATGAAAACGGCGTGGTGCACTTTGGCGACCGTGAACCGGCTGGCCGCTCCTCCGAAAGGGTCAGCGTGAAAACCGGCCAGTCCAGCAACGACGCCGAACGGCAGTCACCCCAGGAGCAGGTAAGAGCCCTCGATGAGAACCAGGCCGAACGGGAACGCCGCGAGAAGGAAACCGCTGTCGAGGAAGCCCGTCGCAAGCAACGGGAGGCCCGGTGCCAGACCGCCCAGGCGAACCTTCAGGCCATCAATAGTAACGCCCGCATCCGGGTGACGGAAGATGGCGAGCAACGCTACCTGAGCCCCGAGGAAATCGCGGAGAAGAAGCAGCAGTTCGAGGACATTGTCAGTGAGAGCTGCGGCGAAGCCGAGTCATAAGCAACGCTTCAATGTCGTGTTTCCGGCGGCTATTGCGCTCAGATAATTCTGCCGCAATGCTGCGATCAGGCGGGGAAGCTCCCGCCTGATCCTCACCACTGCACGACCTGGGAGTCCGGGCAGCCAGTCACCCCCGGGGCCGCTAACCACCCAGCCATACCCTGCCCCATGTTCAATCTGCCCATCACCCCAAGCACTTCCTGTGTGTCGCCTGCGGCCAATTGTCAGGCTGCGTTTCCTTTTCGTTTCGTTTTGTATCATTGCCAGCGGAAATTCACCGCGAACACTAGGCTATTTCTAACGCCCCTCCAACTGGCAGAGCGGGCCTTCGGGCACCACTGAGGGCCAGGGGGGGGAGATTTCAGCGACCGACCGGGGCATGGGAGGTATTGTAATGGACGGAAGCTATAACCTGGGCCTGGTATTCATCTCTTATGTTGTCTCGATACTCGGGGCACTCACCGCACTGGAACTGGCGGGGGGACTCGCCTCGGCACGCACCGGGGCACAACGAATCGCCATTATCCTGCTCGGCGGGGTCGCCATGGGTGGCGGCGCCATCTGGGCAATGCATTTCATCGCCATGGTGGCCCACCGTATGCCCATGGTGGTGACCTATGACAGCGGCATAACCATCTTCTCGGCGCTTGTGGCTATCGCAGCCAGCGCCGCCGGACTCGCGATTGCCGGCCTGGGGAGGCGCTCCATGCCTCGCCTGGTTGGCGGTGGACTGGTCATGGGCCTGGGTGTTGCCGCCATGCACTACATCGGAATGGAAGCAATGCTGATGCCGGCAACGCTTCAGTACGACCCTTCCATAGTTGCCCTGTCGGTAGTCATCGCCGTGGTCGCCGCAACCGCAGCCCTCTGGATTGCCTTCCACCTTAGCGGGCTTTGGCTGATGTTGCTCAGTGCTCCGGTCATGGGCGCAGCGGTGTGCGGCATGCACTACACCGGTATGGCTGCCACAAGCTATATCGCCACAGATATGGCCGGGACCCCCTGGGTACTTGGCGCAATGAGCGGCCACAACCTGGGCATCAGCATCTTCGTGGTTGTCGGCGTGGTGCTCGGGGCAGCAATACCATTCTGCTACCTATGGAGCCATGATCGGCAGGCTCAGGAAAGCCTCCAGAGATAGTGGGCTGCAGCGGCCCCCGGACCGGGTATTCCATGACCCAGGGGCCGCCACCCGTACCAGAGGCTCCTGCCCTGTTGTATCAACCCTTGCTGAACACCAGTTGGTGGTCCTTCACCGTTGCCCGGATCACGTCACCGGAGACAAATTCCCCCTGCAACAGCCGCTGGGCCAGCGGGTTTTCGATCATGCGCTGGATAGCCCGCTTCAGCGGTCGGGCACCGTAGACGGGGTCATACCCCACTTCCGCCAGCAGATCCATAGCGGAGTCGTCCAGCTCCAGCCGCATATCCTGGTCCGTAAGACGCTTGCCGAGTGACTCGATCTGAATGCTAGCGATACCACGGATCTGGTTCTCCGCCAGGGGATGGAACACCACCACTTCATCCACCCGGTTAATGAACTCCGGACGGAAGTGGGTACCCACCACCTCCATGACGGCGTTCTTCATGGCCTCGTAGTTTTCCTCCCCGGCCTTCTGCTGGATGATATCTGACCCCAGGTTGGAGGTCATGACGATCACCGTATTGCGGAAGTCCACGGTGCGCCCCTGACCATCAGTCAGGCGCCCATCTTCCAGCACCTGCAGCAGGATGTTGAACACATCCGGATGGGCCTTCTCCACCTCATCCAGCAACAGCACAGAGTATGGCCGACGGCGCACGGCCTCGGTCAGGTAGCCACCCTCTTCGTAACCCACGTAGCCGGGAGGCGCACCAATCAGCCGGGCCACGGAGTGTTTTTCCATGAACTCGGACATGTCGATACGGACCATGGCCTCCTCGGTGTCGAACAGGAAGGCCGCCAGCGACTTGCACAGCTCGGTCTTGCCCACCCCGGTTGGCCCGAGGAACAGGAAAGAGCCGTTGGGCCGGTGGGGATCAGACAACCCCGCCCGCGATCGACGCACGGCGTTGGCCACGGCCTCAACGGCCTCATCCTGACCAATGACACGCTGATGTAATGCCTCTTCCATGCGCATCAGCTTGTCGCGCTCCCCTTCCAGCATCTTGGACACCGGGATGCCAGTCCACTTGGAGACCACCTCGGCGATCTCCTCGTCGGTGACCCGGTTACGCAGCAGCTTCATCTCCATCATCTCGGCCTGGCTGGCCATATCCAGCTGCCGCTCCAGTTCCGGGATGGTACCGTACTGGAGCTCGGACATCCTGCCCAGGTCTCCGGCGCGGCGGGCGTTCTCCAGGTCGATGCGGGCTTGCTCAAGCTGGCTCTTGATCTTCTGGGAGCCGTGCAATGCTGCCTTCTCGGTGTTCCAGACTTCCTCCAGGTCAGCGTACTCCCGCTCAACACCGGAAATGACACTGGACAACTCTTCCAGCCGCTTCCTGGAGGCTGCATCGCTTTCCTTCTTGAGGGCTTCCCGCTCGATCTTGAGCTGGATCAGTCGCCGCTCCAGGCGATCCAGGGCCTCCGGCTTGGAGTCCATCTCCATGCGGATCTGACTGGCGGCCTCATCCACCAGGTCGATGGCCTTGTCCGGCAACTGTCGGTCCGTGATGTAGCGGTGAGACAGCTTGGAGGCAGCGATGATCGCGCCGTCGGTGACCTCGACACCGTGGTGCACCTCATACCGCTCCTTGAGGCCACGGAGGATGGCAATGGTGTCTTCCTCGGTAGGCTCGGTGACCAGCACTTTCTGGAACCGGCGCTCCAGGGCAGCGTCCTTCTCGATGTTCTCACGGTATTCATCCAGGGTGGTGGCGCCCACGCAATGCAGCTCGCCACGGGCCAGGGCCGGCTTGAGCATGTTGCCGGCATCCATGGAACCTTCGGCCTTGCCGGCGCCGACCATGGTGTGGATCTCATCGATAAACAGGATGATCTGGCCTTCCTGCTTGGCAAGTTCATTGAGTACGGCTTTCAGGCGCTCCTCGAACTCCCCCCGGAACTTGGCGCCGGCAATCAGCGCGCCCATGTCCAGGGACAACACGCGCTTGTCCTTGAGACCATCCGGCACCTCACCATTGACGATGCGCTGGGCCAGCCCTTCCACAATGGCGGTCTTGCCCACACCCGGCTCACCAATCAGCACCGGGTTGTTCTTGCGGCGACGCTGGAGGACCTGGATGGTGCGTCGGATCTCATCGTCGCGGCCAATCACCGGATCCAGCTTGCCGGCTTCGGCTCGCTCGGTCAGGTCAATGGTGTACTTGGACAGGGCCTGGCGATTTTCCTCAGCGCCGGCATCGTTAACCGCTTCACCACCGCGGATCTCGTCAATCGCCTTTTCCAGGCCTTCCTTTGTCACACCCTGCTCTTTCAGCACGCGCCCGAGGGTGCCCCGGTTTTCCAGCGCCGCCAGCAGCATAAGTTCACTGGAAATAAACTGGTCGCCACGTTGCTGGGCCAGCTTGTCTGCCACATTGAACAGGCGCCCCATGTCGTTGGACATGGAAACATCGCCCGCCGAGCCTTTCACTTCCGGCAGGTTCTCGATCTCCCAGGCGATCGCCTGACGCACGCGGTTGGGTTCGGCCCCGGCCTGCTTGAGCAGCGGCTTGATACCACTGCCTTCCTGGTCCAGCAGTGCATGCATCAGATGGATGGGCTCGATAAAGTTGTGGTCCCTGCCAACCGCCAGTGACTGGGCGTCTGCAAGTGCGGTCTGTAACCGGCTGGTGAGTTTGTCAATTCTCATGGTCTGTCATCCCCAGTTCTTGCTATCAATGCCTTTGCCCAACAACCTGGCGGAATCATTCCCGCGGCAAACGACATGCGGATTGCTTTGACCTTTAATGTAGGGCCAACTGGGGGGACTTCAAGACGAAGACGGCCAAAAGTGTCAGAAAATTGACAGGGATCAGTGGATGGCGGGGCTGATGTTCAGGGTTCCAGCCAGATACAGGATGCCATGCGACCGGTCTGGCCGTCCCGGCGATAGGAAAAGAACCGTTGCGGCTCACTGACCGTGCACCAGTCACCACCATGGATGGCTTCGACACCGGCCTGCTGCAGACGGAACCGGGCGAGTCCGACAATATCGGCCAGGAAATGCCCGGGGCGATCCGGTGACAGGGCGAAGCACGGGTCCAACTGGTGGCTGAACGCCAGGAAACGCTCCCGCACCTCCGGCCCCACCTCAAAGCGTTCAGGGCCAATGGCCGGCCCCAGCCAGGCCAGTACCTGTGCAGACTGATCAAACGCTGCTACCGTATTCTCCAGTACACCATCGGCCAGCCCCCGCCAACCGGCATGGGCCGCCGCCACCTGCGTTCCCTCCCTGTTACAGAACAGGACCGGCAGGCAGTCCGCCGTCAGGATCGTGCAGACGACGCCGGGCCGGTCCGTCACCGCCGCATCGGCAAGAGGGTCGTCTCCGGGCAGGCGCGCGACATCGGTACCATGCACCTGTTGCAGCCAGTGGAAGTCCTCCGTTTCCAGGTGGGCCCAGTGGGCCAGCCGGCGCCGGTTTTCCAGGACATCCCCGTGGTTGTCACCTACATGGTCTCCCAGGTTGAAACTGTCCCAGGGGGGGGAGCTGGCACCACCGGACCGGGTGGTACACAGGGCCCGCACCCGGGATGGTGCCGGCCAGTCAGGGTGGATCACCGGTAACTCAGAACTCATGGCTTTCCAGTTCCTTCGCGTGTCGGCGCAAGGCCGCCAGCAACTGCTCGAAATCCTCCGGGAGCGGCGTTTCCCAGGTGAGGATTTCGCCGGTCTCCGGATGCTCCAGGGTCAGTTGGCGGGCATGGAGTGCCTGGCGCTGGAACCCGGCCAGCACCTCCCGCAAAGCCTCGGTGGTTCCCTTCGGTAGCCGCAGGCGACCGCCATACTGTGGGTCACCCACCAGCGGGTGCCTCACATGGGCCATATGGACGCGGATCTGATGCGTACGACCGCTCTCCAGCTTGCACCGGACATGGGTGTGGGCGGCGAAGCGTTCCACAAGCCGATAGTGTGTGACGGCGGGCTTGCCCGAGGCCACCACGGCCATCTTCTTGCGGTCGCGGGGATGGCGACCGATGGGGGCGTCCACGGTGGCCCCACCGGTGAGTTCGCCCACCACCACGGCTTCGTATTCACGTCCCATGGTCCGCTCCTGAAGCTGATCCACCAGGGAAGTATGGGCAATCAGGCTGCGGGCAACCACCATAATGCCGGAGGTATCCTTATCCAGCCGATGGACGATGCCCGCCCGGGGCAGGTTCTCCACCTCCGGCGCATAGTTGAGGAGCGCGTTGACCAGGGTACCATCGGCGTGGCCCGCCGCCGGATGCACCACCAGGCCAGCAGGCTTGTTGATCACCAGCAGGTGCTCGTCCTCGTAGACCACGTCCAGCTCAATGGCCTGCGCCTGCCATTCCACCTGCGCCTCGGGCTCCGCATCCAGTTCGATGCGGTCTCCGAGCATCACCTTTTCCCGCGGTTTGCACCGGCGACCATTGAGGGTGAGGTGTCCGTCTTTGATCCAGCCCTGTAGCCGCGACCGGGAATGTTCTGGCATCAGCTCCGACACCGCCTGGTCCAGCCGCCGGTCGGAGAGTTCATGGGGCACCTCGAATGAGGCACGAATTCGGGAAAGTTCTGTCATACTGGCCCCGGGCCGTTTGAGGGACTGCTCAGTCAGCAAAGCCGGAACCCCGGTCTTTGCAGTCGCCCCTGGTGAATGTCCGTTAACCCACTGCACAACAGCGGACAAGGCCGTTACAATGGCCGATTCCGGTGGGAGCCACCGGCTCAAACGTTATTATACGGGATTCAGGCATGAGATCAGGTTTTCGTTGTGTATTAGTGGCCGCCACACTGGTTCTGGGCGCCTGCGCTTCCACCCAGGAGGAGGCAGAGGTACTGCCGGAAGAGACCTACTACGAGGAAGCCCGCAGCGCCATGAACTCGGGCAACTTCAACGAGGCGGAGAGCAACCTGGACCAGTTGGAGACCTACTACCCGTTCGGTCGCTATGCTGAACAGGCCCAACTCGACCTGATCTACGCCCGCTACCAGAACCTGGACCTGGAAGGCGCCCGCAGCGCCGCTGACCGTTTCCTGCGCCTGAACCCGCAAAGCGAACAGGCGGACTATGCCCTGTATATGCGGGGCCTGGCCTCCTACAACCTGGACGTGGGGCTGGCAACACGATACCTGGGAGTGGACCCCACCGACCGCGATCCCGGTGAGCAGCGCCGGGCCTTCCAGGATTTCTCCGAACTGCTGAGCCGCTACCCGGACAGCGAGTACTCCCCGGATGCCCGCCAGCGCATGATTGCCATCCGTAACCGGCTGGCAGAGCTGGAACTCCACGCCGCCAACTATTACATCCGTCGGCAGGCCTACCTGGCCGCCAACAACCGGGCCCGTTATGTGGTGGAGAACTACCCCGAGTCACCTTCCACGGAGGAAGCCCTGATCCTGATGGCGGAAACCTACCAGGCTCTGGAACTGGATGATGCCGCCAAGGACGCGATCCGCCTGCTGGCCGTCAACTACCCGGGCAGCGAGGCTTTCGACCGTAACCTGAACTTCCAGGGCCGTGACCTGACGCCCGAGAACCGGTCATTGCTGAACGTGGTCACCTTCGGCCTGCTTGGGGACTGACGCCTTCCGGGGCTGCCGCAACGTGGCAGCCCCAATTTCCTTTCTTCAGTTGCCGGGTTTCCAGCCATTGGTAATGGGATAGCGCCGGTCCTTGCCGAATCCCCGTTCGGTGATCCTGACGCCGATCGGCGCCTGCCGGCGTTTGTATTCGTTGATATCCACCAGCCGCACGGCCCGTTCCACATCGGCGCGATCAAATCCTTCCGCCACAATGGCTTCGGCACTGAAATCCCTTTCCACGTACAGGTTGAGGATCTGGTCCAGGATATCGTAACCGGGCAGGCTGTCCTCATCCTTCTGGTCTGGCGCCAGTTCAGCGGACGGGGGGCGGGTAATTACCCGCTCCGGGATGACCGGGCCGAGGGTATTCCGGTACCGGGCCAGGCGGAATACCAGGGTCTTCGGTACGTCCTTGAGGGCATCAAAACCACCGGCCATGTCGCCGTAGAGGGTGGAGTAACCCACCGCCAGCTCGCTCTTGTTGCCGGTGGTCAGCACCAGGGACCCGAACTTGTTGGACAGGGACATCAACAGCACGCCTCGCAGGCGCGCCTGCAGGTTCTCTTCGGTGGTGTCGGGGCTGGTGCCTTCGAAGGGGCCGGCCAGGGTAGCCATGAAGGCATCGTACATGGGCTCAATGGAGAAGACATCGTAGTGCACGCCCAGGGCTCTGGCCTGTGCCTCGGCATCCTCCAGGCTCATGGATGAGGTGTAGCGGAACGGCATCATCACCGCCCGCACCCGGTCCGCCCCCAGGGCATCGACCGCAACCGCCAGCGTGACCGCGGAGTCGATGCCACCGGAAAGCCCCAGCACCACGGAACGGAAGCCGTTCTTGTTGACGTAGTCCCTGACGCCGAGCACCAGGGCCCTGTAGATGTTTTCCTCCAGGGAAGGTTCGGGAAGCGGTGGCCGTGAAAGCGGCTGGCAATGGCGGTCGTAGAGGAACTCCACGGCATACAGGCCTTCATCGAACTGGGGAGCTTCCAGCGCCAGCCCACCGGAATGGTCATAGACCAGGGAGCCGCCGTCGAACACCAGCTCATCCTGCCCGCCCACCAGGTTGACGTAGATGATACTGATGGCGTTATCCCGGGATTTGCCTTCCAGCAGTGCCTTGCGACGGGCCTGCTTGCCGATATCGTAGGGGGAGGCGTTGAGGTTGATCAGCAGTTGGGCGCCAGCGGCAGCCGCTCGCTCGACCGGCCCCTCACTCCAGATATCCTCACACACCGTGAGCCCGACGGGCACACCCCGCAACTCCAGGACACAGGTGTCGGAGCCGGCGGCAAAGTAACGCTTTTCGTCGAACACCTGGTAGTTGGGCGGGAACTGCTTGCAGTAGGTAGCGGCAACCTCGCCACCATCCACCACCAGGGCAGCGTTGTACAGCAGCCCGCCCTGACGGACCGGCGCCCCGATAGCACAGGCAGCCTGCAGGCCGGCCTGGCACAGCTCTGCCAGCGCGTCGGCCACCCTCAACTCCAGGCTTGGCCTCAGCAACAGGTCTTCCGGAGGATAGCCGGTGAGGCAAAGTTCCGGAAATACAACCAGATCTGCGTTATGCTCCTGCTCGGCCTTGCGGACCGCATTGATGACCAGGCGGGTGTTTCCGGGTATGTCCCCCACCAGGAAATCCATCTGTGCCATGACGACAGTGAGTTTCCGGGTGATCTGGCCCACCGTTCCTGCACCTGGCTGCTCAGACATGCTCCGCTCCTGTAACCTGTTGCCGTGAAAAGGCTATTATAACGGTGTGCAGAACGGATTTCTGCTGCGTTGAGGCATGGAAAGCCCCATAAACCCATTGCAACAACGCAAGAGATGTCCGCTTGAAAGACGCTCCGCCGGAAAATACCGAACAACCCGCCAGCCCCCTGATACCGGCTCCCCCTGCACAGAGCCACAGGCTTTTCCGGGTGTATAACGTATACCGGATTGTGATCAGCCTGGTGCTGGCCGGCCTGCTGTTTGTGGATCCGGCGCAAATGGATCACCCCATGCGCCTGCCGGTCCAGTACCAGTCGGGGGTGCTGGCCTACCTGGCGCTCAACGTCATTATCGGCATACTGCTGATGCAGGGCTTCCGGCTCAGCCAGCGCCATATCACTCTCTCCCTGTTGTTCGACATCCTCGCTATCCACTTCTTCCTGGCGACCAGTACCGGCATTACCAATGGCCTGGCCAACCTGATCATTATCACGGTGGCGGCGGGCAACATCCTGACCCCCAGCCGCATGGGCATCTTCTATGCCGCCCTGGCAGCCATATGCTCCCTGGCCATTTCCGGGTGGGGCGTCATGGCCCTGGATGAGAGTGTCGACAATATCGTGCGTGCCGGCTCGCTGGGGATACTCTACTTCGGTGCGGCACTGATCCTGCAGTCGGTGACCCGGCGCATGCAACGCAGTGAAGCACTGGCCGATTTCCGTGCCCGCAGCATTGTGGAGCTGGAAAAGATCAACGAACAGATTATCCAGCGCATGCGTACCGGTATTGTGGTCACCGACCAGGATGGCCGTATCCGGCTGGCCAACGGTGCCGCCGAGGAACTCCTCTTTGGCCTGACCGGCAACCATGGCCACCAGAGCCGCGTCCTGCCCATCGCCCTGCTGGAGGGCCTGGCGGCCTGGAAGGAGAATCCACAAAAGCGTCCCGAACCCTGCCAGATCCAGTCCGCGGCCCCCATGATACAAGCCAGCTTTACCCGCCTGGACGAAGAGAACAGTGATCTGATCCTGGTGTTTATCGAGGACCTGAGCAAGGTGACCCAACAGGCCCAGCAGATGAAACTGGCCTCCCTGGGGCGGTTAACGGCCAGCATCGCCCATGAAGTCCGCAATCCCCTGGGCGCCATCAGCCATGCCGCCCAACTCATGCAGGAATCCGGAGAGATTGGCGAGGCGGACCAACGCATGCTGGAGATCGTGCAACGCCATTCCCGGCGGGTAAACGGGATTATCGAGAACGTGCTGGACCTGTCCCGCCGACGCCAGGCCAACGCCGAGCTGGTGGATCTTCCCCGGTGGCTGGAAGACTTCACCCAGGATTACCGGCAGGCCCGGGGAAGCCGCGATGGCACGACGGCCCACATCGACCTGGAGGTGTTACCCGGTGTTCCCCAGGCCCGCTTCGACAAGAGCCAGATCGAACAGGTGCTGACCAACCTGTGCGACAACGGCCTGCGCTACAGCCAGGAGCAGACCGGCTCAGCAACGCTGACGTTGCGGGTTGGCGCCACCGCCGACGGCGAACGGGCCTACATCGATATACAGGACGATGGCCCGGGCATCTCCGAGGAACACCGTGCCTCGATCTTCGAACCTTTCTTTACCACTGACAAGAGCGGCACCGGCCTGGGCCTCTACCTGGCCCGGGAGCTGTGCGAAACCAATCAGGCCCACCTGTCGCTACTGAAGGACAACGGCCAGGGCTGTTGTTTCCGGATCACCTTCGCGCCATCCGGCCGCCTGATATAACGGAGTTTAAGGACGTTCACCCATGACCACCCATACCGCGCTGATAGTGGATGATGAACCGGATATCCGCGAACTGCTGGAGATCACCCTGGTCCGCATGGGCATCGCCACCCGCTCAGCACCGGACCTGGCTACCGCCCGTGAACTGCTTGAGGCGGAGCCCGCCCACCTGTGCCTGACGGACATGAACCTGCCCGACGGTAACGGCATCGACCTGGTCGCCTGGATACAGGAGCACGCTCCGGAGACACCGGTGGCAGTGATCACCGCCTACGGCAACATGGACACCGCCATTGAAGCGCTCAAGGCCGGTGCCTTCGATTTCGTCTCCAAACCGGTGGAACTGCCCAGGCTTCGGGATCTGGTCCAAAGCGCCCTCAAGTTGTCGGAACCAGAGAGACAGGAAACCGAACAAACGGATGAACCCGGTTTGCTGCTGGGTGACTCCCGGGAAATCCGCCGGCTACGCAGTCAGACCCGCAAGCTGGCCAGGAGCCAGGCCCCGGTGTTCATCAGTGGCGAGTCTGGTAGTGGTAAGGAACTGGTGGCACGCATGATCCACCTGCAGGGCCCACGAAGCGATGCGCCCTTTGTCGCCGTTAACTGTGGGGCCATCCCCTCCGAGCTGATGGAAAGCGAGTTCTTCGGCCATCGCAAGGGCAGCTTTACCGGCGCCAACGAGAACAAGGATGGTCTGTTCCGCAGCGCCAACGGTGGCACCCTGTTCCTGGACGAAGTGGCCGACCTGCCCCTGGCCATGCAGGTCAAACTGCTGCGGGCCATCCAGGAAAAGGCCGTACGCCCGGTGGGTGAATCCAGGGAGGTGGCGGTGGATATCCGTATCCTCAGCGCCACCCACAAGAACCTGCCGGAACTGGTGAAAGACGGCAGCTTCCGCCAGGACCTGTTCTACCGCATCAACGTGATCGAACTGGCGGTACCACCGTTGCGTGATCGACCGGATGATATCCCCCTGCTCTCAACGCACATCCTGGAGCGCATCGCCAAGGAATACGAGTGCCCCCCGGCGACGCTCAGCAAGGGCGCCCTCGCCTATCTGCGGGACTACGCCTTCCCCGGCAATGTCCGGGAACTGGAGAACATCCTGGAACGGGCCTTCACCCTGTGCGACTCGGAAGTGATCGACGCCGACGACCTGCATATCGGCACCCCGCCCATCGACCTGCCGGAAGACCGATCCAACGGCCATGCTGAAGACCACAATGATGCACTGCCGCCGGTTCCCGATGGCGAGATGGACCTGGAGGGGTACCTGGAGACCATTGAAAGGCAAGCCATTGAAAAGGCCCTGGAGGCTACCCGGTGGAACAAGACCGCAGCAGCCAAGCGGCTGGGGATCAGTTTCCGGGCCTTGCGGTATCGGTTGAAGAAGTTGGGGATGGAATAAGAAGAAAGCCTGTAGCTTTCAAGTGTAAGTGAAGACTTACCTCTGGAATCGAAATATGCCGATACCAGGGGATGCGCCCCTTGGGCACAATCGCTGGCCTGAACTTCGGGAAAGCGATAAAAACATGGATATATATAAGTTCAAGGAAGAGGGAGCAACGTTACTTGAGCTGATTGTCACACTCATGATCAGTGCAATGCTGTTCACCGTCACAACGATCTTGTGGACACCGGTTACGGAAAGGGTCCAGGCATCTTCTGTCCAGACCAACCTTCAACGGGCGTTTACGCTGGCCAGAACAACCGCAGTCCATCGCAGGACCGCAGTAACCCTTTGTCCGATACAACCGGATGGCGCCTGCACGAACGACTGGCAACAACCGGTGGCGATATTTCTGGATCCGGACAACATCAGGGAACTCCAGGACGAACTTCAGATCATCAAGCAGCTGACTCTGCACGATTCTGGCCAAATCATACCGAGTAACAGTGGAAGCGGTCCAAGGCGATATTTCCAGTTCAACCCTGATGGCAGTTCAAAGGGATCCATCGGCAACCTGACCTGGTGTCCGGCCTCCCGGTCTGCTGAAAGAGCCAACCACGTTCGCATTAATTTTGGTGGTCGACTGATATGGTCACAAGACCGCAACGGCGATGGCATTGTTGAAAACGCCAGTGGCGAAAATATCCGCTGCCCCTAGGTGGAGTTACCAGCAATCAGCCTCGTCAGCCCCTCTTGAGCCCTGTTCATTCAGAGTCAGGGTTCCACATCGGTCACCGTTTTGCATCGCCGTCGGTTGAGCCTGTAACTCGAAATCGGATCGACCAACTGCACCGTCAAAACTGATATTGTACGCAGTTGGTTCAGCAGCGTTTCTTGGCGACGTATCGAATGGAAGTACCGGATCGCCGCCACCGTCCCTATAGTCAAACTCTGTCGAATAACGACGCTCCATCCATTGGGCCAGCTCAAGCAAATCAGCCTGCGCTAAATTACGGCGCGTCCGTTCCACATGCGCCTGGTAAGAGGGATAAGCGATCGCAGCGAGGATGCCGATGATAACAACAACAATCATTACCTCAATCAGCGTAAAACCCTTGCCCGCATTTATCTGAGGTTTTCTCATTTCAGTATCCATGATCAAGTACGTTAGTGGTGTTCGCCAGCCCGTTTTTCGGGCTGGCTCATCATCGGCTGTGCTATCGGAGCTGTTCCCAGTTGATTCGGCCCCAGTTGACGTTTCCTTCCTCCTGGATCGTATCCGCCTGCCCGGAAGAGCCACTGACAACCTTGCACTCATCGTCGTCGACGCAGCCTTCGACAATCGTCGGGGTATTGATAATACCGATATCCGGATCCGTGCCGGAAGGTGGTATATCCGGGCAATCACCCTCACACTGGGGATCTTCGACATTGTCCTCGTCGTTAATCTCACCATCGTTATTGATGTCAAACACCTGGTAATCCAGGCGGCCACCAGTATTCAGGGATACTTCCATCAACCAACTACGGCCACCCGCTGCGCAGGGATCCTCTGATGGGATCAGGGTTGGAAAGATAACCCGATCGGAACGAACCAGGGCTTTCGATACCACCCTTTCTCCCTGGGCCCCTGGACCACCATTGGACTCTTTCCAGAGCAGGTCGATAAACCAGCCGTTATAGGCACTCCCGCTGGGCTCATTCTTGGAGACCACTCGGACCCGGTTTCCGCTTACGGTTCCTTCGGCCAGAATTTCCTGTTCCAGCAGGTCGTCGCGTTCAACCAGACTCCCGCGATCAACAATCCCGTAGAACGAGTCCACGGTGGGGTCTTCGGGCACTACGTTGTCACCAATATCCTGGAAACTGCCAGTGCCAAAGAACAGCATAACCTGCCCCTGTTCGTTAAGAGCCGCCACCGGGTCCGCCGTAATACTCTGGTCTTCGGCCGCCTCAAACAACAAAGTAACGTCGTCCCAGTTGTTCGTATTGGTTCCCTCAAGGTCCGCACGCCAGATCCGGCCGTCCGTATCGCCGATGTACATCCTGTCCGCCACGCGGTCCCGGTCCAGATCGATCAGGACGGGTGAGCCCAGGTCCGCACCGTCGGTTGGCACTTCGATGGTCTCAATGACATCGCCAGTCCCTGCTTCCAGAAGCCACACCACACCATCGTCGAAACCGGACTCGTAGCCACTGCTGACGGCCACACCAAATTCACCGTTCGGCAAGGCGAATATGGATGGCTGTTGCATCATGTAGCCGGCATCCGGATGCGAGAATTCCCAGAGCACTTCCGACTCGCCCATGTTCTCCGGGTCGGTCACATCCAGGGCAAATACCGTCCTGCCCCCAGCACCGGTGGTGCCAACGGCAATGGTTCTCCAACCGAGGGTATTGCCCAGCCAGGCATCACTGACCCGTGGCGTACCATCAACGTAGTAGCGATGCTCGTATTCCGGCTCTGTCAGTTCCCACAGGTTGTCGAAGATCCCCGCCGGCACATAGGCAAAGAGCTCTTCACCGCCATCATCCGGGTCAATACTGCCATTGAACCCGTGCAGCATCCCATCGTTCGCACCCACGAGGATCAGGGGAGGACGATCCTGATAGACATCGCTATCCCGGAAATCGGCATAGCTGTCCACGTCACCAAACCCGGGTACGGAGTCAAGGAAGTAATACCCGAAATTCTCCTGATGTACGTATTGAGGTGACGAATTGACAATGTCTCCAAGGCGACTGTCACGCTGCCGGAACGGTAGCGTCTGGTTTGTATCTGTCTGCTCCTGGGTACGGAGCCCACGCAGATAGTCCAGTCGGTTCTGCCCCATTGAGACTTCCGACATGGTGCCGCTTTCGGTCATTCGAAGGGCATCCCGTTGATCCTCTGCCAGATCGGCCCATTCAAAGCCTTGCCCTGTTGACGTCAGCATGATATCCCCGACATCGGCTAATGGCGCGGCAGTCAATATGTTCCGATTGCCAATCTCAACGTCACTCATATCGTCTAGCTTCTCCGCCGCCGACCATATAGGAGCCACGGAGATTACACCCCCAGCGCTAAGCTCAAAGGCGCTCAGGTTACCACTCCAGGCGGAGCTGTCGAATGACGCCTGGAAGATGGCGGTGTCGGACTGAAGCGACGTGGAGTTGGCGGCCACCGAAGAGGCAGAGCTGGACATTTCGGCAGTGATGTTTCTGAACGCTTCCCGCAGACTTTCGATCATCTTGCCTGCTTCACCGGCGGTGTAAAAATTGTCAGGGCGCTTGAAACTGGTACCTCCGACAGAGACCGTTTCGTTGTTGGTATGCCACCATCCTTCAGGCAATGGTTCGGTTCTTGTATAGGGGTCAAAGTCAGCGGCTTCTTCCTCTTCGTCTTCTGGAATATCAAACCCACCGTACTTCGCCGCCAGGTAGTACTGATTGTTTGACGGAGAGGCCAGGGCCTGGTTTTCCAGAACATCAACCCAGTGCGTCGACGCGGTTTGTTTGCCGGGGAGATCCGGTCGCATGTCAACGGTGTGATTATCGTATGCGAGTCCGGCGATGTAGGCTGTATTCTCACGCCCAGTGAATTGGTTCTCTCCAAGATTATTAATCCCTTGCAGATCACCGACCTTGTTCGTCGCAGTGGTTACATCGACCGTATCATCGTCGCTGACCTCGTCAGGCAATGAGGGCTCGTCTCCTCTATAACTTGTCCCAGGTAGGTTGCCATCATCGTGAGTGTTTACATCGCCTATCCCAAGGATGACGTTGGACTGACACTCATACTGAATCGGATCGTCCCAATCCGTGATAACGGGAAAGTTGTCCGTGTACCGGGCGACATCGCTCCCACTAAGTGCCGAGTAGCTAGGAACATTGCCCTGGTTTTTCAGGTAGCGGGTAGCGGCGTAGTAGAGCTCGCTCACCGGATCCAGTGCTTTCTGATCATAACTGTTCAGTTGCCCAAATTTATTTATGTAGTTGATAACACCGCTATTAGTGATACTTCCAGGAGTGCTTTCGGCGTCATCGGGATTGGGGTTGTCAACAAGGACACCAGTTTCCTCGTCCCACTCCGCATTCGGATTAGCCAAAAAGCCCTCACCCTCAACAAACCGCTGCGGGCCAACGTATTTCTGATTTGCCCGCAGAACGCCACCGTCCCGGGAGCTTCCCGGATCGTTCAAATAGCCAAACACGCTGTAGCGGATATCCCGGGCATTCTGCTGAATCAGACCTTCGGGTTTCCAGCCCTGGCTGTACTGACGGCAGTTATCTTCCAACCCCACAGATGTATCACACACCTTGACACGAACAGCCGCGCGATAACTATTATTATCCTGAGTCCTGATACTTTCCGACGGGTCATACCATTCCTGCGACGCATCAACAGAGCGGTTATTGAGGCTGAACCGCATGTCTTTTTCGAGGCCTTCGATTTTTACCCGGATACGGTCTACGTTAAAGGGAGTTGCCCCGGCGACAAGGGCTCCATCATTGAGGTCCTTGACAGTAAGGCCACTCTGGCCAGGATGGCGGGCTTTCTCCAACCAGGTTTCGGTAGCGGTATCCCTGACGCGATAGCCCCCGGTCAACACCTTACGGAACGGATCGATCGTCTGGGTCAGCGCCCAGTTCAGAAAGTTACCACTCCATTCTCCAGAACCACTACAGGTACGTGATGACGTCGTACTTGAGGGGTAGAAGTGATTGTTCTGGTGGTTATCCCCGGCATAACTGTAGCGATAGCATTTGCCCGGATCGAAGTAACCTTCGAATTTCGTACTAGGACTGTAATTCCCGAGGTTCGCCAGACTCTGTATAGTCGGATACTCTACCGAGGGTGTTAACACTAGGTTACCCGGTACACCACTACCTCCACCCAGGAACAAGGGAGACTGGGCCACTTCGGCTGAGGAATACTGGAGAGGCGCCATGATAAGCAACAAAGCCGCCCCGCAATGCGCTACCCTCTGGTCGCACGCTATCCGGATTTTTTTCATACAAGCTTTCAATAGATTCATAGCCCAATCTCCGCTGCTCCAGATCCCTGGAGCAAGTTACTTGTTCTTGAATACCGTGGTGATCACCGCCACGGCATCCTCGGAACCGCCATAACCGAGTGCGGTCACCCGGTAATACACCGGCTCTGTAAAAGTGGACAGGTCTGTCCCGGGCGGGACGATCGAGTCAATCTGTTCGATGTAATAAACAGGCCGCGATGATGTCCTGTCGATGTCCTCCCCATACTCGATAATACCGTTGCCGTTATCCTCGATATCGTCCATCCAGTCGGGGCGATTGTCGGCATTGACCCGATAGAGTCCATCGTTATTGGGGAAATTCGCTGGTGGATTATTACGCAGGAAATCCTCCGCCTCCCTTACCGCCGCTTCCGCTGCCTGGAAGGCCAGTTCCTGATCCTGCAGGTTGCCGGTCATCCGGTCCTGCAGGGTGGTGCTCTGCATACCGGCGACGCCAATCAGGCTCAACAGTAGCAACATGATGAGGGAGACGATCAGCGCCGACCCCGACTGGTCCTTCCGGACGACTATTGATTCAGGGAAACCGTTCAATATTCTGCTCTCACTCATGGACCTCACTCCAAACGGTTCCGGATACCAACGGTAAACGAGCCAACCAGACGGGCCCTGCGATCAGCCCCTGGATCCAGTTCCGTACCCACCAGGTTGAAGGTCCTGGCGTTGTCCTCATCAAGGATCCCGTCGCCGGACCGCATCAACAGGGCAAACCGTACGCTAACCACATCCTCCCAGGCATTGACCTGGTCCGCCGGAACGTAGGTCTCGGCCCGACGTTCATTCTGCCGGATCCCGTATAGCACTTGCATACCTTCCACGCCGGACACGATCTCGATAGGGTTGCCATCGGGTGCTCCAGGTTCCAGGGCAACCTGGAACAGCGCCGGTTCGCCATCAGCGCCTAAACCGACAAAATAGCCGGTACTCCGGTAGGTGTAGACGGATGAGTCATCCGTATGGTCAGCCAGATCTTCGGCGTTCGTGTTACCCGGTGTTCCTCCAACCCCCTTTGTAATAGAGCTTGCATTGGCATCATTTGACTTCTGGAACCGATCTCCACCACTGCAATCGCCCATTACGGCAATCAGGATAGTCCCTTGGGGAATGCCCGTTTCCCCCGCAGCGCCAATCGTATTCGCCGGCGGCGAAGGATTGCCCGCCAAATCGACCTGAGCCCGCACAGCGCCATTGAGCACCAGAAGATCGGTCCCCTGCAGGGCATTGTCAGCAACCACTGCTGGCACGCCATCACCTTCACCGTTTGTCCAGCCGCCATTCCCAGCGACAAACGCCTCCAGCTCGTGATCGTCCCCCAAGCCGGTGTTGGGAGCCTCCCAGCCAACGACCGCGCGCTCGAAGTCAAAAAGGTCTTCATTGTAGGCCGCGTTTCCTGTGTCGAGATGTTCCGTTGGCTGTCCGATCAGGCAACCGTAATGGCCGGCCATCCGTGCGTCGCGACTCAGCCGGGACAGAGAGAAACGTAGATTCTCCTGCAACATGGCAACGGCATCACTGGTTCTGTAGGTCTGGTTTGAGCCCAGAAAGACCTGGGTAACGCCCAGCGTTAACACAGTCCCCAAAAGGAGGGCGATCATCAGCTCAACCAGCGACAGCCCCTTTTGCTTTCCGGGAAGGCTTTGATTGGTCATTATCAAACTGGCCATCATCAGATCTCCGCCGCCATGGTCAGTGAGCCGTCATCGTCGTTGCCCGAGTTGGTATCCCAGGTCACCTGGACGGTTACCGTGTTATCAACCACGTCCACAGCACCGGTTCCATTGGGTAACAGACATGCAAGCGAGTTCTGCCATTCGGCGAGATCATCCGCCGCAACCCCGCCATTGTCGATTGAAAAGTCCTCGTCACAGTCCGGGTCATCAAGAGCATCAACGTTGTATGCCGCCAGGTTGCTCCTGTTGGCCCGAGCCCTCTCAAAAATATCCTCGGCCAGGAAAATGGCCTGGCTGCGGTTACGGGCCTCGCTGGTCATGGTCAGACCGGTGGATTGAAGCGACCCCAGCCCCAGCAGACCGATAGCGAGGATCAGCAGCGAAACCAGCACCTCGATCAGACCGAAACCACCCTGCCCACGCGGCTTGCCCGGCGTTATGCCGTGAAAACCTGAATCACCGTTGCTCATGGACAATCATTCCTCCCCATCCGAACCTGGCCACTTGTCAGTATGCTGATTTCCCGTTCGGCGCCCGCCTCACCAGCGGCGCAGTCCGCAGGCCGGACCTGGACCTGGAGTGTGCCAAGGGCATCCCGCTCTCCCCGCTGGTTGAAGGCAACGGTGGTGAAGCCGGCGGCAAAATCCGAACTTGGTTCGTCAAACTCACGGATAAGGTTGGCAGCGCAGTCAGCGCCGGTGTGAACGCACCAGCCCTCACCAAAATCCGCCCCGTTTGCAGACAGCGACACCACGCCCCCTCGTTTGACCGCTTCACTACGAGCTAGCTGAACGGCCGACATAAAGGCATTCGCTTCCGTGGTGACCTGGTTTGATCGAATAATTCCCTGGAAGGAGGGGACCACAAGACCCAGAATGATTGCCATCACCGCCATCGCGACCAGCAACTCAATCATCGTAAAACCAGAACTTCGTTCTCTTCCGCGCATAGTCCACTTCCATCATGACTTACAGAAAGATTAACCGGCGTCCATTGTGCCATCCATGGCGACGCGACGAGTGGTTTTTGTTGGCGGATAAACGGTAAGGAGGACAGCCGGGGCGTGATGAAGGTCACAGGTTGGATGCATTCGTTAGCCGGGCAGATGTGGGGAGCGGGGAACAGGAAGCTGGGCGATATCGCACCACCCTCTCCCCACCCCCTCTCCCTGAGGGAGAGGGGTTTAAGGTGGGCGAGGCGCGAGAGCTGGAGTGGCCCGCCGACTAGACGTTTACGGCGTCGATCCGAAGCTCTTTCGGCATGGAGAAGACGATATTCTCCTCCCGACCCGCGATTTCCTCAGGGGCGGTGCCACCCAGGTCCTGGAGGCGCTTAATAACGTCGTTGACCAACACCTCAGGCGCGGAAGCGCCAGCAGTCACACCGACAACTTTGCGGCCTTCAAGCCATTTCGGGTCGATCTGGCCTGCCTCGTCAATCAGGTAGGCAGGCGTACCCATGCGCTCGGCCAGTTCCCGCAGGCGGTTGGAGTTGGAGCTGTTGGGGGAGCCTACTACCAGCATCAGGTCGCAGTCGCTGGCCAGTTGCTTGACGGCGTCCTGGCGGTTCTGGGTGGCGTAGCAGATGTCGTCCTTGCGGGGGCCTTCAATCTGGGGGAACTTCTCCCGCAGGGCATCTATGACCCGGGCGGTATCGTCCATGGATAGGGTGGTCTGGGTGACGTAGGAAAGGCGCGAGGGATCCCTCACGTCCAGACTGGCGACGTCTTTCTCGTCTTCCACCAGGTAAATATCACCGCCATTGCCGTGATCGTACTGGCCCATGGTGCCCTCCACTTCCGGATGCCCATGGTGGCCGATCAGGATGCATTCGCGGCCGTCGCGGCTGTAGCGCATGACTTCCAGGTGGACTTTAGTAACCAGCGGGCAGGTGGCGTCGAAGACTTTCAGGCCACGGTTGGCGGCTTCATTCTGGACCGCCTGGGAAACGCCGTGGGCGCTGAAGATCACCAGGGTGTCGTCGGGCACTTCATCCAGTTCGTCCACGAAGATGGCGCCGCGATTGCGCAGATCGTCTACCACATACTTGTTGTGGACCACTTCGTGGCGCACGTAGATGGGGGCGCCGAAGACCTCCAGGGCCCGGTTGACGATTTCTATGGCTCGGTCTACCCCGGCGCAGAAGCCGCGGGGGTTGGCTAGTCGTATTTGCATGTTGCCTATATTACTCGGGCCGGCTGACTTAGGAGTCTGGCTTCGCTGCGGGGTGTTGCCTTCCGGGACACGCCGTGAATCCATCCCTGGAGGCTCTTCAAAAACGTCCATGTTTTTGAAGGTCCCGGAAGGCAACACCCCACATCGAATCCTCGTAATCTGAAGCAAACCGCCAACTAGTGTGCGGTCGCAACAGGTTCAACGTCGATGATTTCCACCTCAAACATCAGTGTACGCCCCGCAAGCGGATGGTTGAAGTCCACATCCACCTGATCGCCTTCCACGCGGCTGACCACACCGGGTAACTCGCTCTGGCGGGCGTCGGCAAAGGAGATCATCACTCCCGGCTCCAGCACCATGTCGGCGCTGAATTCGTGGCGTTTGAAGGTCTGTACATTGCTCGGGTTGTGCTGACCAAAGGCTTTCTCGGGGGGTACCTCAAAGATTTCCCGGTCGCCAGCCTTGAGCCCCATAAGGTAGGCCTCGAAATTCTCCGGTAGATTATCATCGCCGATTTCCAGCGAGGCCGGGTCTTTATCGAAGGTGGAATCAATCACTTCGCCATCGGTGAACTTGAGGGCGAAATGGAGGGTCACCCGGGTTCCCCGGTCAATGGGCAGATCTTTCATGGGTATCACTCACTCCCATCCGCCGCCTTCCCGGAAGGCCTGCGGAAAATATCGAGAATCATCATGCCGGCACCGATGGTGATGGCGGTGTCGGCCAGGTTGAACGCCGGGAAGTGCCAGTCCTGCCAGTAGAAATGCAGGAAATCGACCACATAGCCGTGGACCACGCGATCATAGACATTACCGATGGCGCCGCCAAGGATCAGGGCAATGGCAATAGCGGTCCAGGTTTCTTCCCGCTTCAGTCCTTTCAGCCAGTAGATCAGAACACCGCTTACAATCACCGCCAGAGCCACAAAGAACCAGCGCTGCCAGCCTGCGGCATCCGCCAGGAAGCTGAACGCAGCGCCGGTGTTATGGAGCAAGGTCAGATTGAAGAGCGGCATGACCGGCACCGGATCGCCGTAGGTCAGCAACGCAGTGGCCAGCGCCTTGGTACCGAGGTCCAGGGCAATGACAGCCACCGCCAGCCATAGCCATTTCAGTTTGGTGCCGGTCTGCTCATCGGTCATGGCAGCATCCATCAATGTCGCTTCCCGGATCAGGCGAAGGAACGGGTCTCGCCCGGGCCTTCCACATTGGTCACACAGCGACCGCAGAGGTCACTGTATTGCTCGTTCTGACCCACGTCAGCGCGGTGATGCCAGCAACGCTCACACTTGGTGTGGGTGGCCGGCGTCACTTTCACCAGCAGGCCTTCATACCCGGTCTGCTCGGCGCCTTCGGCTTCCGATACCGGCCGGACGGTGGCCTCTGACGTAATCAGCACGAAGCGCAGCTCCTCGCCCAGATGCTCCAGCTTGTGGGCCAGGTCACCTTCACAGTAGAGCGTGACTTCGGCACTCAGGGAGCCCTTGATCTCGCCACGGCCCCGGGCCTCTTCCAGGCACTTGTTGACCGCCTCCTTGACACTGTAGATCTCGCGCCAGTAATCGCGGCCCAGCTCGGCGCTCTCCGGCAACGCCGTCAGGCCGTCGTACCAGGTCTCGTAGTAGACGGTGTCACCGCGCTTGCCAGGCAGGTGCTGCCAGATCTCATCGGCGGTGAAGCTGAGGATCGGGGCAATCCACCGCACCAGGGCTTCGGCCACATGGAAAAGCGCCGTCTGACAGGAACGCCGCGCCAGGCTGTCCGCCTGGGTGGTGTACTGCCGGTCCTTGATGATATCCAGGTAGAAACCGCCCAGGGTTGCCTCGCAGAAGTTGTAGACCTTCTGGTAGATGCGCAGGAAAGCGTAGTTGCCGTAGTCCTCGCTCAGTTCTTCCTGAAGCTGAAGGGCACGGTCCACCATCCAGCGGTCCAGGGCGATCATGTCGTCCGGGGCCACCATGTGCTGTTCCGGGTCAAAACCGGTCAGGTTGCTCAGCAGGAAGCGAGCGGTGTTGCGGATACGGCGATAACCATCCGCCGTCTGCTTGAGGATATCCTTGGATACAGTCATCTCACCGGAGTAGTCGGTGGCCGCCACCCACAGGCGCAGGATATCGGCGCCCAGCTCGTTCATGACCTCCTGGGGCGCGATGACATTGCCCAGGGACTTGGACATCTTGCGGCCCTTGCCATCCACGGTGAAACCATGGGTTAGCACCTGACGGTACGGCGCCACGCCGTTCATGGCGATGGACGTCTTCAGGGAGGACTGGAACCAGCCCCGGTGCTGGTCGGAGCCTTCCAGGTACATGTCCGCCGGGAACTGACCCAGCTCCGGACGCGGGCGCAGGACAGCCTCGTGGGTCACCCCGGAATCGAACCACACATCCAGGGTGTCCAGGACCTTCTCGTACTGATCAGCATCCGGGCCCAGCAACTCCGCCGTGTCGATCTCATACCAGGCGTCGATGCTGTCCTTTTCAATGTATCGGGCGACCTTCTCAATCAGTTCCTGGGTATCCGGGTGCAGCTCCTGGGTTTCCTTGTGGATAAACAGGGTGATGGGCACACCCCAGGTGCGCTGGCGGGAGATACACCAGTCCGGGCTCTGCTGGAACATGGCCTCGATGCGGTTCTGGCCCCAGGCCGGCACCCAGCGCACGCCCTTGATGGCTTCCAGGGCATCGGCACGCAGGTTTTCCTTGTCCATGCTGATGAACCACTGGGGCGTTGCCCGGTAGATCAGCGGGGTCTTGGTCCGCCAGCAGTGGGGATAGCTGTGCTGGAACTTCTCGGAACGTACCAGCTTGCCTTCCCGCTCCAGGGCGGCACAAATGGGCTCGTCCGCTTTATAGACGTGGATTCCGGCGAATTCACCGGCCGCCTGGGTATAGGTGCCATCGGCCTGAACCAGATTCAGGGTGTCGATGCCGTACTCCTTGCCCACCTCGAAGTCTTCCATACCGTGATCCGGCGCGGTGTGGACGGCGCCGGTACCGGCGTCGAGGGACACATGGTCACCCAGTACCACCGGCACCTGCTTGTCATAGAACGGATGCTGCAGTTGCAGGTGTTCCAGGGCCGCACCCCGGCACTTCGCCAGCACCTCGTACTGCTCCACACCCCACCGGCTCATGATGCCGTCCACCATGTCCGCCGCCAGGATCATACGCTCGCGGCCATGGCCCACATCGGTCTGCACCAGGGCGTAATCCAGCTCACCGTGCAGCGAGACGGCCTGGTTGGCGGGGATGGTCCAGGGGGTGGTGGTCCAGATCACCACGGACACATCGCCCTCACCCTGGTCGGCACCAAAGGCCGACAACGCCTTGCCCTGGTCCACGGCGGTAAAACGCACGTCGATCTGGGTGGAGGTCTTGTCCTGGTACTCCACCTCGGCTTCCGCCAGGGCGGACTGACCGACCACACTCCAGTAGACCGGCTTGTAGCCGCGTACCAGATGGCCCTTGGCCACCATCTTGCCCAGGGCCCGGACGATGCCGGCTTCCACCTTCGGGTCCATGGTGAGGTAGGGCTTGTCCCACTCGCCCATCACACCCAGGCGGATGAAGTCGGCCTTCTGACCTTCAATCTGCTTGGTGGCATAGTCGCGGCAGGCCTGGCGGAAGGTCTTGTAGTCCACCTTGACGCCGGCCTTGCCGATTTCCTGCTCCACCTTATGCTCGATGGGCAGGCCATGGCAGTCCCAGCCCGGCACATAGGGGGCGTCGTACCCCATGAAGCTGCGGGACTTGACGATCATGTCCTTGAGGATCTTGTTGACCGCGTGACCAATATGAATGCTGCCGTTGGCATAGGGAGGGCCATCGTGAAGGATGAACTTGTCACGGCCCTCGCGCTGCTTGCGCAGGTTGCCGTAGACGTCCATCTCCTGCCAGCGCTTCAGCATCTCGGGCTCGCGCCTGGCCAGGTTACCGCGCATGGGGAAGGCGGTTTCAGGCAGATTCAACGTGTGCTTGTAGTCGCTCATAGTCTCTCGGTCAGTGTTGGTTGGCGACCGTGCCGTGGTCGGCGATCCATGCCCGGGCATCCTCAAGGTCCCGGGCGATCTGGTCTTTCAGTTCGTCAATGGAATCAAACTTGATCTCGTCCCGCAGCGGATGGCGGAACGAAACATCAATACGCTGGCCATAAAGTGTGCCAGCAAAGTCGAATATGTGCACTTCCAGCGAGGGCTGGCGACCGTCAACCGTGGGGCGCAGGCCGATATTGGCCACCCCGTCCAGCTGACGGCCACCCGGCAGGGTCACCGCCACCACATACACCCCCTGCAAAGGCGCCATGCGCCCCAGCAGGATATTGGCGGTGGGTGCACCAATGGTTCGCCCAAGCTGACGGCCATAAACCACCCTGCCAGTGATGGCATAGGGACGGCCCAGTAGCTGCCCGGCCAGTTCCAGCCGGTTGTCCAGCAGGGCATTACGGATGCGGGTACTGCTGACCCGATCGCCCTCAACCGTAACGGTACGGGTGTTTTCAACGGTATACCCGGCCTCGCCCCCCACCTGCTGCAACAGGCGAAAATCACCGGCCCGGTCACAGCCAAAGCGGAAATCGTCCCCTACCACCAGGTGGCGCACTTTCAGCCCGTCGATCAGCACATCGTCGATAAAGCCCATGGCGGAGTAGCTGCGGAAGGTTTCATCAAACTTCAGGCAGAGCACGATATCGACGCCACTGGCCAGCAGGGTTTCAAACTTCTGACGCCACCCCGTCAGCCGGGGCGGCGCCTCGTCCCCCTGGAAGAATTCCCGGGGTTGCGGCTCGAACACCATGACCACGGACGGCACGCCCAGTTGGTCGGCCTTTTCCTTTACCTGCTCCAGGATGGTCTGATGCCCCAGGTGAACGCCATCGAAGTTACCCACGGTAGCGACACAGCCCTGCGACAGGACGGAATCCTCCCGGCGAGACAGCAGCTTGAGGTTGGTCAGCCCCCGAATCAGACGCATGCGTACTGCGAACCCTCTGTTGCAAGCTTGCCAGCGCCCCTCAGGCCACTGGTGAGAAAACGCGCGATTATAACCTATCGGCGGCGGAAATGTCTTACCCTCATGCCCACCAGGGCCAGGGCCACGAAGTAGGCCCCGACACCCGCCGCCACCAGCATCGCCATATCCAGGGTACGGTCCGCCCCGCTGGCGGCCAACCACGACGGCACTGGCTGGCTCAGGGCCAGGATGACCACGGCCAGCACACCGTTGGCCGCCAGTAACTGCAGCAGGAACCGGAGGGCCCCGGGCTGCGGCCGCCAGGCACCTTCCCGCGCCAGCCCACGCCACAGCAGCAGGGCGTTGAGCCAGGCCGACAGGGAGGTTGCCAGGGCCAGGCCGGCATGAGCCAGCGGAATCACCAGCGCCAGGTTGAAGACCATATTGGCCACCATGGCGATCACACCGATCTTCACCGGCGTTTTGGTGTCCTCCCTGGCGAAGAACCCCGGGGCCAGCACCTTGATCAGCATGAATGCCAACAGCCCCAGCGAATAGGCCCGCAGGCTCTGGGCCGACATGACCACATCCCGGTCCGTCACCTCACCGTAGTGGAACAGGGTCGCAATCAGCGGCTCCGCCAGCAATACCAACGCCAGTGCTGCGGGCACGCCGATCAGAAGCACTGCCCGCACGGCCCAGTCCACCGTTGCCGCGAAATCTTCTTTCGACTGTGCGGCGTGTTTACGGGACAGGTTGGGCAGGATCACCGTGCCGATGGCAATACCGAACACCCCTAAAGGCAACTCAGACAAACGGTCGGAATAGTAAAGCCAGGACACACTGCCGGTCTGCAGGAACGACGCCAGCACGGTATCCAGCAACAGGTTGATCTGGCTGACCGAGACACCGAACAGGGCCGGCGCCATCAGTTTGAGAATACGCCTGACACCCTCGTGCCGGTAATCCACCCGGGGGCGTGGCATCAGCCCCAGCCGCATCAGGAACGGCAACTGGAAGAAAAGCTGCAGGGCGCCGGCGATCAGCACGCCCCAGGCCAGCGCCATTACCGGCTCGTCCATCAGGGGCGCCAGGAAGATAGCGGCGCCGATCATGGCAAGGTTGAGCAGCACCGGGGTAAAGGCCGGCACTGCAAACCGGTCATAACTGTTGAGGATGGCACCGGCAAAGGCCGTCAGGGAAATCAGCAACAGGTACGGAAAGGTAATCCGCAGCATGTCGCTGGCCAGGGCGAACTTGATGTCGTCGTCCACGAAACCGGGGGCGAATATGGCCGTCAGCACCGGTGATCCCAGCATCGCCACCAGGGTTACCGCCAGCAATACCAGCCCAAGACCACCCGCAACGGCATTTATCAGCCCCCTGACCTCGCTGACGCTGCCATTCGTGCGGTAGGCGGAGAGCACCGGTACAAACGCCTGATTGAAGGCACCTTCGGCAAACAGGCGACGCAGGAAATTGGGGATCTTGAACGCCACGAAGAAGGCGTCGGCACTGGTGCCAGCCCCGAAATACCGGGCAATCACCATGTCCCGCGCCAGCCCCAGGACCCGGGACAGCATGGTCATCACGCCCACCACACCGGATGAACGTAACAGGCCGGGCACTCTTGAGGGTGGATTGGGGGCTTCCGGGGTTTCCGACTGACTCATTCAGACCGCTTCCTGTGGCAAGTGTCGCGGGAGTTTACCACAGGCTCCCGAGGCGCCGTGAAACCGGACAGGGGCCGGCTCCGCACTTGACATTGACGGCCTGTGGAGGCATGATTCCGCGTCATTTATTTTGACGCGTCAAATGCAGTGGGCGCGGCTACAATTGTCGGGGCGACGCCAGTATGGCACCGCTCCCAGCGAATCCAGATTTTCACTCAGATTTTTCAGGAGTTACACGGTGGCAAATACCCCGCAAGCCAAGAAGCGCGCACGTCAGAACGAGAAGAACCGCAAGCACAATGCCAGCCTGCGTTCCATGGCGCGCACCTATATGAAGAAAGTTCAGACCAAGATCGACGCCGGCAACTACGAGGAAGCCCAGAAGGCCCTGCAGGAAGCCCAGCCGATCATGGACAGCATGGTTAACAAGGGCATCTTCGCCAAGAACAAGGTGGCCCGCCACAAGAGCCGCCTGAGTGCCAAGATCAAGGCCCTGAAAGCCTGATCCGGCCCGCCTGGCGACACAAAAAACCCCGCTCACGAGCGGGGTTTTTTATTATCAGCCCACAATATCGGGCAACCGGTTACACCAGCACCAGGTTATCCCGGTGAATCAGCTCCTCATCGGACACGTAGCCCAGCACCTCGGCAATGCAATCGCTGGAGCGCCCGGCAATGGCCCTGGCCTCATCGGAACCATAGTTGATCAACCCCCGGGCCACTTCACGCCCCTCTTCGTCCACACAGGACACCATCTCGCCCCGGCGGAACTGACCGGCAACTCCCTTCACCCCCACGGGTAACAGGCTTCGACCGCCACCACAGAGGACCTTTACAGCCCCCGCGTCGATGGTCACTCGCCCCCTGGTCTGAAGGTGACTGGCCAACCACTGCTTCCGCGCCGCGATACGCCCCTGCTCCGGCAACAACAGGGTACCCACCTTCTCCCCGGCCCGCAGCCGGCTGATCGCCCTTTCCAGACGACCACCAACAATGACGGTGAAGGCACCGGACCGGGCCGCCAGCCGGGCCGCCCTCAACTTGGTCAGCATACCGCCGCGACCCAGGGCTCCGGCGCCACCGCCAGCCATGACATCCAGATCCGGGTCACCGGCACGCCGCTCAGTCACCAGCTGGGCGTCGGCGTGCTTACGGGGATCCCGGTCGAACAGGCCGTCCTGATCCGTCAGGATGATCAACCCATCCGCCTCGATGAGGTTTGCCACCAGGGCACCCAGGGTATCGTTGTCGCCGAAACGGATTTCATCGGTGACCACGGTGTCATTCTCGTTGACGATGGGAATGACACCGAAATCCAGCAGGGTCCGCAAGGTACTGCGGGCATTCAGGTAGCGCTTGCGGTCGGACAAGTCATCGTGGGTCAGCAGGATCTGGGCGGCATGGCGGTCATGGCGACGGAACTGAGCCTCCCAGGTCTGCACCAGCCCCATCTGGCCCACGGCGGCAGCGGCCTGCAATTCGTGTAAGTGCTCGGGGCGCTGCTTCCAGCCCAGGCGAGTCATGCCCTCGGCCACCGAGCCGGAGGACACCACCACCACTTCGACACCCTCGCGAATCAGTTCCGCAATCTGATCCACCCACTGAGCCAGCGCAGGCACATCCAGCCCCCGGCCATCGTCGGTCAGGAGAGCGCTGCCAATCTTGATCACCAGGCGCCGGGCACGGCGCACCTGCACACGTTCACTCATGGTTACGGGTTCATTCCTGCTCGGGCCCAGCCAGGGCCGGATTATTCCGGGGCGTAGACCACCTCGACGTCGTAATCATCATCGTCGAAATCGTCATCATCATCGTCGTCTAGGGCGGCCCGCCGGGCAGCCTTCTCCTGCTGGATGCGGGCACGCGCCTCCTCATCCATCTGCCGGCGGCGCTCGGCCTCTTCCTCAGCCAGATCGGGGTTGTCCGCCTCTTCCCGGGCACGCTCCTCAATCCAGCGCATGACTGCCTGGGTCAGCTCCTTCGTACCCTCGCCGCTGATCGCCGAGATACGGAATACCGGTCCCTGCCAGCCTAGCTCGTCAACAATGGCCTGGCAGTGAGCATCACGCTCCTCTTCCGCCACCATATCGACCTTGTTCAGCACCAGCCACCGATCCCGGTTGGCGAGGGTTTCACTGAACTTCTCCAGCTCATGCTCGATGGCCTCCACCGCCTGCGCGGGGGAGGAGCCATCGTAGGGCGCCACATCGACCAGGTGCAGCAGCAGACGGGTCCGCACCAGGTGCTTCAGGAAACGGATACCGAGGCCGGCACCTTCGGCCGCCCCCTCGATCAGACCGGGGATATCGGCAATCACAAAGCTCTGGTGCGCCTGCACCTTGACCACACCGAGGTTGGGCACCAGCGTGGTGAACGGATAGTTCGCCACCTTCGGTTTGGCGGCCGACACCGAGCGGATAAAGGTGGACTTGCCGGCGTTGGGCATCCCCAGGAGCCCCACATCCGCCAGCACCTTCAACTCAAGGCGCAGGTTGCGAACCTCCCCCTCGGAGCCCTTTGTGGTCTGGCGGGGCGCCCGGTTGACCGACGACTTGAAGCGGGTATTGCCCAGCCCGTGAAACCCGCCCTGGGCCACTTTCAGCCGCTGGCCGGCGTGGGTCAGATCGCCAAGCACCTCATGGGTGTCCATATCCACCACCGTGGTTCCCACCGGAACCGGCAGCTCAAGCTCATCACCCTTGATGCCGGTACAGTTACGACCGGAACCTGGCTGACCGTTCTGGGCCTTGTGCTTACGCTGGAAGCGGTAGTCGATCAGCGTATTAAGGGATTCATCGGCCACCAGATACACAGAGCCGCCATCACCACCGTCACCACCATCGGGGCCGCCCTTGGGCACATATTTCTCGCGCCGGAAACTGAGGCAGCCATGACCGCCCTTACCGGCCTCAACTATGATGGTGGCTTCGTCTACAAATTTCATGGTCCAACCTATTGCGCCCTGCGCATAAACGAAAAAAACCCCGCAGGCTCTGGCTCCTGCCGGCCGTTAGCCGGGCAGAAAACCTCAAAGCTTTGCGGGGTTTTTGCCGGCCCTGTTATCGAATGATATCAGAGCCGGGCATCACCGCGACTTACGCCGCCGGAACGATGCTTACAAACTTACGACCCTCGGGGCCCTTGGTCTCGAACTTCACCTGACCGTCCGCGGTAGCGAACAGGGTGTGGTCCTTGCCCAGGCCAACGTTGGCGCCAGCGTGGAAACGGGTGCCGCGTTGACGAACGATGATGCTGCCCGCAGAAACGGCTTCACCACCGAAGCGCTTGACACCAAGTCGTTTCGACTCGGAATCGCGACCGTTACGGGTACTACCTGCTGCCTTTTTATGAGCCATTACCAGCCTCCTCTTTCAGGGGGTACGTCAAGGGCCTCAGCCCTTGATACCCGTGATCTTGACTTCAGTGAACCACTGACGGTGGCCCTGACGCTTCATGTGGTGCTTACGACGACGGAACTTGATGATCTGGACCTTGTCGTGACGACCGTGGTCAACCACCTCGGCGGTTACCTTGGCGCCATCCACAACCGGTGCGCCGACCTTGATGTCGTCGCCGTTGCCGATCAGCAGAACGCGATCAAACTCAACAGTGCCGCCGGTTTCAACTTCCAGCTTTTCCAGCTTGAGTGTTTCGCCTTCCTGAACACGGTGCTGTTTGCCACCGCTAACAATAACTGCGTACATATGTACCATTCTCCGCGATTGACCCATCCCTGCTCTTATCCACCTGGTTCTAAGGGAAGCTCTCTGGCAACCCTATAGCAGGGAGCGCAGGTTGGGATGAGTTAGGGCGCGTGATTGTACGAAAAGCTGTCACCCTTTACAAGCCAAGTTGACACTGATGTCGGCAATACCTAGCATTGCCGCGACCTGCCTGTTTTACCAGACAAATCACTTTCAGGGGACCGGACAGCCGCATGACTGCCCAGCGTATATACGACACCGTCGCGGACGACTTCGCCCGCGTCAACGATCTGATCATCAAGCGGCTTTCCTCCGATGTCCCCCTGGTGGAAAAGATTGCCCAGTACATTATCGAGAGCGGCGGTAAACGCCTGAGACCATTACTGGTTTTGCTTTCGAGTCGGGCCGTCGGCTATGGCCAGGACGACCACCTGAAACTCGCCGCGGTGATCGAATTCCTGCATACCGCCACCCTGCTCCATGACGATGTGGTGGACACGTCGGACATGCGACGGGGCCGCAGTACCGCCAACGCCCGCTGGGGAAACGCCCCCAGTGTGCTGGTAGGGGATTTCCTCTATGCCCGGGCCTTCGAGATGATGGTGGAGCTGAAAAGCCTGCCTATCATGGAGATTCTATCCCACGCCACGGCGGTAATCGCCGAAGGCGAAGTCCTTCAGCTGATGAACGTGAAAAACCCGGACGTGGATGAAGACAAGTACATGGAGGTCATCCACAACAAGACCGCCATGCTGTTCGAGGCCGCCTCCCACACCGGCGCCCTCTTGGCCAGTGCCAGCGAACAGCAGGAAAAGGCCCTCAGGGATTACGGCAAACACCTGGGCCTGGCCTTCCAACTGGTGGACGATGCCCTGGACTACACCGGCAATGCCGATGCCATGGGCAAGAACGTAGGGGACGACCTGGCGGAGGGCAAACCCACCCTGCCGCTGATCCACGCCATGGCCAACAGCAGCGAGGAGGACAGGCAACTGATCCGTAACGCGATCCGCAAGGGCGGCCTGGATGATTTGCCGAGAATCCTTGAGATCGTCAAAGACTCCGGCGCCTTGGAGTACACCATGGCAAAGGCGCGGGAACAGGCGCAACTGGCCCGGAAATGCGCCGGACAGCTCCCCGACTCCCCTCACACCCAGGCGCTGGATTTGCTGACCGAATTGGCTGTGGAGCGGGTTAGTTAGTTACCCCTTAACCCAACAAAGAACGCCCATGGGGCCTATCCAAATCCAGCTCAGGCCCCACCGGCACAATCTGTGTCGGGTTAATGGTCCGCTGGCTGACATAGTAATGCCGCTTGATCTGCTCAATGTCGACGGTGCCCGAAACACCGGCCACCTGATAGAGATCCTTAACGTACCCCGACAGCGCCGGATAATCCCCGATACGCTGGCGATTGCACTTGAAGTGGCTGAAATACACCGCATCGAACCGGATCAGTGTCGTGAACAGGCGCCAATCCGCCTCGGTCAGCTGATCGCCCACCAGGTACCGCTGCCCCGTCAGGCGTTCCTCAAGCCAGTCCAGGGACTCGAAGAGAGCGTTATAGGCCTCTTCATACTTGTCCTGCGCCGTTGCGAAGCCCGCCTTGTAAACACCGTTATTGACCGAGTGATAGACCCGCTCATTCACCCGCTCAATCTCATCGCGCAACGGCTCCGGATAGAAATCCAGATCATGCCGCACCCCGTCCAGCCCATCAAAAGCTGAGTTGAACATGCGGATGATATCGGCGGACTCATTGCTGACAATGGTTTCCTCCTGCCGGTCCCACATGGTTGGCACCGTGACGCGACCACTGTAGTCCGGGGCCGCCCGGGTATAGATCTCGTGCAGGAAGCGGGCGTTATTGATGTGATCCCGGTGACGTTCGTCGTCAGGCCGGAACTCCCAGCCATTTTCCACCATATCCGGATGCACGACGGATACCGAGACATGCGACTGCAACCCCTTCAGCCGGCGAAAGATCAGGGTCCGGTGGGCCCAAGGGCAGGCCATGGACACATACAGGTGATAGCGACCGGATTCCGCCAGGAATCCACCCTTCCCTGCCGGCCCCGGGGAACCGTCTGCCGTTACCCAGTTACGGAAGCGGGCCGCTTCCCGCTCAAACTTGCCACCGGTCTTACCGGTGTCGTACCACTGATCCTTCCAGACTCCATCAACCAATAGCCCCATGGGGAACCTCCCGGCGTTGTTGACGCCATGATGAGTGAACTGGCGACAGGCTACCCAGCAACCTGCTACTCTCACAAGCAATCAATTCTGGCCATCACCTTCAGATTATTCGAACATGCATACCACCATCACCATTGACGCCCTGAAAGTGCTTGATGCCATTGACCGCAAGGGCAGCTTTGCCGGGGCCGCCAGTGAACTTTTCCGGGTACCTTCGGCCATCAGTTACACCGTCCAGAAGCTGGAAGAAGACCTGGACGTGGAAATTTTTGACCGTAGCGGCCATCGCGCCACCCTGACGCCGGCGGGGCGATACCTGCTTAATGAGGGCCGGTCCCTGCTGGAGGCCACCGAGGCCCTGGCCCATACCACCCGCCAGGTGGCCCAGGGATGGGAAACCCGACTCAGGATCGGCTTCAATTCGCTGTTGCCCGCGGAGGTCACCTTCCCGGTCATCCGGGAGTTCTACGGATTGGGCATTCCGGTGGAGGTGCAACTGGTTGAGGAAGTATTCACGGGGACCTGGGACGCCCTACAGAGCCGGCGGGTGGACCTGGCCATCGGTGCCGACCAGATGAGTCGCCCGGCCGGAGCCTTTGCCACCCGCAGCCTCGGTCGGATTCCCTGGGTATTCGCGGTGGCTGCCAACCATCCGTTGGCGAACGCGGAGTCACCACTAACCGAGGACCAGATCACCCACTACCCGGCAGCGGTGGCCGCAGACAGCTCCCGCTCCCTGCCCCCCGGAAGTGCCGGCATCTTCAGGCGCCAGCAGACCATCACCGCGACCAATGTGGACCAGAAGATTGCCCTGCAGGAAGCAGGGCTTGGGGTGGGCTGGCTGCCACGGTACCGGATTCGCCGGCAACTGGCGGAAGGGACGCTGGTGGAAAAAGCGGTGGACGCCCCCAGGGAACCGATCCCGGTGCACATTGCCCGTCGCAACGAAGAGCAGGGCAAGGCATCAACGTGGTTCTGGGAGCGGCTCAGCCAGCCCGAACTCTATCGGGACTGGCTGGATATCGACTAGTCAGTCAAAAGCCCAGCGCAGGAATTCACGCTTCTCGTCGCCACTGGCACGCTCCCACAGGACCTTGAGGGCATCCAGGGTATTTACGCTATTGCTCCCCTGCCCCGGGGTGGTCGGCACCGGCACACCGCTGGGCTGACCGGTTACCACGGTTGCCTGTCCTGAGCCACCGGCATTCTGCTGACCGGCCACCTGCTGTTGCGGATAGCCCTCGAACGGCTCGGAACGGGCAACCACGGAGCCATCCTCGGTCATCAGTTCGGCACTGAAGTTGGCCGCAAACTGCTCGGCTTCACGTCGGTTGGTCACCTCTGGAATATCGAAGGTATACACCTCGCCCGGGCGGGTATCGATGACAAACTGCTGGGGCGCGCTTTCCACCACATGAACGTTGGACTCACCGTCTTCCGTGGATTTGCTCTTGGCCCAAATGGTCTTGTGGGTGAAAACCACGGTGTTGGTGCCCGGCAGCAGTTCGTAGTCGATGGCCATATCATCCATCAGGAAGTTACCGACCTTCTTGCCGTTGACCTCGCGAAGCTTTACGTCGGAAGGTGCCTTCAACACGGCCACCTCACCAGACGCTTCCCCGTCCCAGGTCTGGACCCTGGACATACCCGTGCTGCAGCCCGAAACCACGACAATTGCCAGTGCCGTCACCAGCAGTTTCAGCCAGGTGAGCCCGGTCTGCGGAACCTTTACATACCTTGCACGCATTCAGTGTTTCTCCATGGGTCGCTATCAGTCGGTGTGAGGCCGCCAGGTGGCCCCATTGATCAATGGGGCATTCTGACCACAGACCCAATCTCACGCAAGTCCGTGATCCAGAAGCCCCCATTATAGAATTGTAAAAAAGTGTTGAATTTGGCAGAAATTGGTTTAGTTTTATGCAATGCGCCCTGAAACTTTCAGGTTTGCGACCGTTCTCGATAAATCAGGACTGAGGCCCAGGCGCAGAGCCAGTCCACAGGTCAGGTAGTAGGAGGCTACGATGGATACCAATATCCGAGCAGGCGAGGCCGGTCCAACGCCATTTCGCAGCAGCCGTTTCTTCTGTGTGGGTGGGAAGTGGTACTTCACAACCCGGGAAGGTTTCGACAGCGGGCCCTTCGCCACCAAAGAGCGGGCGGAAATCGGCCTCAGGCGGTTCCTCCACGTCATCAATATGCTGCCACAGGAAGCCCGGGAAATGCGGGTTCATTAGTGTCCCGCCTGGTTAATTCGCTGATCTGCTTCGCGACACTAGTACCGAGCCAGATGGATCAGATCAATCGCAGGGATGCGCCCGGCAGCATCAGAGCAGCCCGGGCATCAACCACAACTCCGCCGCCCATATCACACCCAGCGCCATCACCGCCGCCAGCACGTCGTCGATCATGATGCCCAGACCACCGGGTGTCCGTTCGTCTATCCAGTCAATAGGCCAGGGTTTCCAGACGTCAAACAGGCGGAAGGCCACGAAACAGAGCAACACTCCGTAGTACGTCTCGGGGAAGAAGCCCAGCACAATCCACATGCCCACAAATTCATCCCAGACGATACCGCCATGGTCGTGGACCTTGAGAGCCCGGGCGGTCTGGCCACACAACCAGATACCCACAACGAACGCGACCAGGACCACCAGCCAGTAGGCCAGTTCCGGCAGTAGTGAGATGGGGTACCACAGGGGAATGGCCGCCAGGCTGCCCCAGGTTCCCGGCGCCCTTGGTACAGCACCACTGCCAAACCCGAATGCCAGCAGATGGACCGGGTGGCGAAGGAATCGTGGTGGCAGTATCAATACCGGCTCTTCATCCGGTTCCTGCGGATAGTCGGTCATGCAAAAGCCTGTTTACTGTTCCTTGAAATGGTCATAGCCCGCCGGTACGGAGATTTCCTCTATCACACCATTGGCCGTGAGGAGCTGAATCCCCGATCCGGCACAAATCTCGCCAATCACCGAAAGTCCTTCCACCACATCCGCGGGAAGACGGTCCATCGCCGGGCGCGGCAGGGTGACGCAGAGTTCGTAGTCATCGCCCCCGTACAGGGCCTGCTCCAGGGTTGACTGGGTCCCGCCAAAGGTGCGCGGTATCCGGTCCGGCTCAAGCCTCGCCCCGACACCGGAGGCTTCCAGGATATGCCCCAGATCCGCCACCAACCCATCGGAGATATCAATGGCGGCTGTCGCCACCCCCCGCAACTGGCGCCCCAACGCACACCGGGGCCAAGGGTGGTGATAACAGGCGAGGAACCCTTCCGCCGAGGCCGGCGGTTTGTCCGCCTCCAGCCACGCCAGGGCTGCGGCGGCGCCACCCAGGGGGCCACTCACCGCCACCAGGTCACCTGGCCGGGCACCGTTGCGGGCGATGGCCCGCCCTTCCGGTACCGTGCCATGGACCTGCAGACTCAGAGTCAGCGGACCCCGTGTAATATCGCCGCCGGCCAGGGCAATACCGGCATCAATGGATGCTTCCCGGAGCCCTTCGGACAGCGACCGCACCCAGGCTTCATCCGCTTCCGGAAGGGTCAGGGCCAGGGTATAGCAGACCGGGTCCGCCCCCATGGCCGCAAGGTCGCTGACGGCGACCGCAAGGGCACGCCATCCCAGGCGCCGGGGATCGTAGCCAACGGGAAAGTGAACCCCGGCCACCAGGGTATCGATGGAAAACACCAGTTCATGGCCGGGAGGAATTCGCTGGATGGCGCAGTCGTCCCCCGGCCCCACGCGGACGCCGTCTCTCCAGGTAGCGTCCGCCAGGGGCCGGAACAGGGTGCGTATCAGTTCGAACTCACCCATGACAATACGTTACGACTGCCGGGGACGGGTTTCTGCCAGGCGCAGGCGCTGGCTCAGCTTGTCCAGCAGGCTGTTAACGAACCTGTGGCCCTCGGTGCCGCCAAACCGCTTGGCCAGCTCAATGCCCTCATTGATCACCACCCGGTAAGGGACATCAATCCGGTTCTTCAGTTCGTATGCGCCCAGACGGACAATCGACAGTTCGATGGGGTCCACTTCCGCCAGGGAACGATCCAGCAGCGGCTCGATCAGCCGGTCCAGCTCGGCCTGTTCCCGGTGGACACCACGGATCAGGTCGCGGAAGAAGGCGGAATCCACCTTGCTCATGTCGTTGTCGACCATGAACTCGGCCTCGATATCATTGATCGGGCTCTTACTGAAATGACGATGGTAGAGGGCCTGCAGGGCCAGGGCCCGGGCACGGCGACGATCCCCGGCTTTGGGCTGCCCCGGGCTGGCAGCACCCGGTACTGCGCTATCCTGTTCGCTCATCACTCACCCAGCTTATTGAACAGGCTGACCATCTCCAGCGCGGTGATGGCGGCTTCCGCGCCCTTGTTGCCGGCCTTGGTGCCGGAACGCTCAATGGCCTGTTCGATCGAGTCCACGGTCAATACGCCAAAGGTGACCGGCACGTCGGTATCCAGGCTGACGGCGCCCAGGCCGCTGGAGGCCTCACCGGCCACGTATTCGAAGTGCGGGGTACCACCACGGATAACCGCCCCCAGGGCGATAATGGCGTCGAACTTGCCGGTTTCCGCCACACGCTTGACGGCCAGGGGCATCTCGTAGGCACCTGGCACCCGTACAATCGTGATGTCGTCATCGGCAATGCCGTGGCGCCGCAGGGTGTCGATCGCCCCCTCAACCAGGCTTTCCACGACAAATCCGTTGAACCGACCCACCACCAGCGCATAGCGCCCGGTGCACTGTCGGAAATCCCCTTCAATTACCTTGATATCTGCCATTGTCATTCCTGTTCCGGCCTGGGACCGGGCTATCCGTTGAGTTCGTTAACCGGCGGTCTCAACTACCGGTATAGGGTACATATTCCACCACTTCCAGATCGAAACCGGAAATCGCGGAGAACTTGATCGGCGCGCTGAGCAGTCGCATCTGGCCGACACCGCAATCCCGCAGGATCTGGGAGCCGGTACCGACGGTGAAGTAGACACCGGAGCTGCCACCCTTGCCCGCCTTCGCCGGCCCTTCCCCGAAGAACTCGTGGATCCGGTCCTCCAGGTTGTAGCTGTCCTCGGCACTGTTCAACAGCACCACAACGCCCTTGCCATCTTCCGCGACCTTTTCCAGCGCATGGTGCAACGGCCAGCTATGGGAGCCCTTGCGGCGGGCACCGAGGAGGTCACGGAGGGTGTCGGTGACATGCACCCGCACCAGGGTCGGGGAACTCGCCTGGACATCCCCCATCACCAGGGCAAGGTGCGTGCCCCCCTGGATATTGTCCCGATAGGTACGCAAGTTGAACACACCGTACTCGGTGTCCAGGTCGTACTGCTCGACACACTCGATGGTACGCTCGTTCAGGGTGCGGTAGTGAATAAGGTCAGCGATGGTACCGATCTTCAGGCCATGCTGTTCGGCGAACTGCTCCAGATCCTCACGACGGGCCATGGAGCCGTCGTCGTTCATGATCTCGCAGATTACACCCGCCGGCTCACAGCCCGCCAGGGAGGCCAGATCACAGGAGGCTTCGGTATGGCCGGCCCGGCTGAGCACACCGCCCGGGTCCGACATCAGCGGGAAGATATGCCCCGGCTGCACCAGGTCGGCCGCCTTGGCGTTGCGAGCCACCGCAGCCTGCACGGTGCGTGCCCGATCCGCTGCGGAAATACCGGTGGTGACGCCTTCCGCCGCCTCGATGGAATGGGTGAACTTGGTGCCGAACCCGGAATGGTTACTCTGCACCATCAGCGACAGGCCCAGCTGCTCACAACGCCCCTGCGTCATGGGCATGCAGATCAGGCCTCGCCCAAAGCGGGCCATGAAGTTGATGGACTCCGCCGTGCAGTGTTCAGCGGCCATGACCAGATCGCCCTCGTTCTCGCGATCCTCGTCGTCCATGAGAATCACCATCTTGCCCTGACGGATGTCTTCGATGATCTCTTCAACGGTGTTCAATGCCATAATATTCCACACTCTCCCGGCCAGCTCAGGGCCGCCGTGGTATTAATGCAATGGGTCGCCAGGCTGAATCAGCGACCCGCAGATAGGTTGGGCGCCTGCACCCTGGGTGTCAGAATCACCCGCGTGTCCACCCCAAACTGGCGCCGGTCGGTGACCAGCCACTCGATTTTTTCACACATGTCGCTGAACGGAAGCCGGGCCGTTGGCCGGCCCTCGCTGCCCAGGAATACGGGAGCCTGATAGAGCCACAGCTCGTCCACCAGCCCCTCGACGATAAAACCACCCGCCAGGGTAGGCCCTGCCTCCACCAGCAACTCGTTGACGCCAAGCTCACCCAGTTTGTCCAGTAACTGACCCAGGTTAACGCCGCTGTCCTGCCAGCCAATGCCGTTAAGGGTCACCCCCAAGGCGGACAAGTCCTGGGCCGCCGCCGTCGACAGTGCCTCGGAGGAACAGAACAGGTGAACGTCCCCCCCCTGCAGTATCTTTGCCGTGGCCGGCGTCCGGGCATCCCGGTCGGCAATCAGCCGCAGGGGCTGACGGGACGGCTCGGTGGCGTCACCGATATCCCCCAGTTCATTCCGCCTGACAGTCAGGGACGGATCGTCCACCAGCACCGTGTTCACACCGGTCAGGATGGCATCGCTCATGGCCCGCAGGCGTTGCACGTCACTGCGGGACTCCGGCCCGGTAATCCACTTGCTCTCACCGGAGGCCATCGCCGTGCGACCATCCAGGCTGGCGGCAATCTTGATGCGCACCCAGGGCCGCCCGGTCTTCATCCGCTTCAGGAAGCCGGGGTTGAGCTGCGCGGCTTCCGCCCTGAGCACCCCTTCCTTCACACGAATCCCGGCGTCTCGCAGTTGTTGCAGGCCACGGCCGGACACGCTGGGATTGGGGTCCTCACTGGCGACCACCACTCGTGCTACACCGGCGTCAATCAGGGCCCGGGAACAGGGCGGCGTACGGCCGAAGTGACTGCAGGGTTCCAGAGTGACGTATGCCGTGGCACCCCTGGCGTCAGCGCCGGCCTGGCTGAGGGCGCGAACCTCGGCGTGGGCCTCGCCGGCCCGTTCATGCCAGCCCTCCCCCAGCACCAGGTCGCCCCGGGCAATGACACACCCCACCCGGGGATTGGGGTGGGTGGAATAACGCCCACGCCAGGCCAACTGGATGGCGCGGGCCATCATGGCGATATCCTGGGAACTGGTCATGACGTGCCTTTGGTTGAATCCCGGTCCGCCAGCACCCGGGCCACATCCGCCGGGTCGGCACCGTCCGACAGTCGTTCGATTTCCTCCTTGAACTCGTTGATATCCTGGAAGCTGCGGTAGACCGAGGCAAACCGCACATAGGCCACCTTGTCCAACTGGCGCAGTTCGGTCATGACTTCCTCGCCCAGGGTCATGGACTTGACCTCCCGCTCGCCAGTGGCCCGGAGGCGATACTTGATACGATTCAGGGCCGCATCAATCTGTTCGATGCTCACCGGGCGCTTCTCCAGGGCTTTCATCAGCCCTGCTCGCAGCTTCTCCTCGTCAAAGGGCTGCCGGGTGCCATCCTGCTTCACCACCCGGGGCATGACCAGTTCGGCGCTCTCGAAAGTGGTGAAACGCTCGTGGCAGGACAGGCACTCCCTGCGGCGACGCACCTGATCGCCCTCGGCCACCAGCCGGGAGTCGATCACCTTGGTATCGGCTTCACCACAGAACGGACAGTGCATAGTCGGATGCTCCGGTAGAACAGACTGCCCCGCTACCGGGGCAATCGGTCGGTTAGTGGCCTGGCCTCAGCCGGCATAGACCGGGAAACGCGCGCACAGGGCTTCCACCTGTTCGCGCACCCGGTTGATGACGCTCTCGTTCTCGAGATCATCCAGGATGTCACACATCCAGCCGGCCAACTCACGGCACTCGGACTCACCGAAACCACGGGTGGTCACGGCCGGGGTGCCGATGCGCAGACCGGAGGTGACAAAGGGAGAACGTGGGTCGTTGGGTACCGCATTCTTGTTCACGGTGATGTGGGCGCGACCCAGGGCGGCGTCCGCATCTTTCCCTGTGATGTCCTGCTTGATCAGGCTCAGCAGGAACAGGTGGTTTTTGGTGCCACCGGAGACCACATCGAAGCCACGCTCGATGAAGACCTCGGCCATGGCGACAGCATTCTTGACCACCTGCTGCTGATACGCCTTGAACTCGTCGCTCATAGCTTCCTTGAAACACAAGGCCTTGGCGGCGATCACATGCATCAACGGACCACCCTGGCCACCAGGAAATACCGAGGAGTTCAGTTTCTTCTGCAGGCCCTCGTCATCACAGGCCAGGATCAAACCGCCTCGGGGCCCCCGCAGGGTCTTGTGGGTAGTGGTGGCAACCACATGGGCATGGGGCACCGGGTCCGGATAGACACCGGCCGCCACCAGACCGGCGACGTGGGCCATATCCACGAACAGGTAGGCACCCACCTTGTCGGCGATCTCACGGAAACGGGCGAAATCCAGCTCCTGGGAATAGGCAGAGAAGCCGGCGATGATCATCTTCGGCTTGTGCTCAATGGCCATCGCCTCAACCTCATCGTAGTCGATGAGACCGGTATCATTGTCGATACCATACTGGACGGCGTTGTAGATCTTGCCGGAGAAGTTGACGGTAGCGCCATGAGTCAGGTGACCGCCATGGGCCAGGCTCATGCCCAGCACGGTGTCGCCCGGCTTGAGCAGGGCCATGAAGACAGCGGCGTTGGCCTGGGAGCCGGAGTGGGGCTGCACATTGGCATAGGCAGCGCCAAACAGTTCCTTGGCGCGGTCGATGGCCAGTTCCTCGGCAATATCCACGAACTCACAGCCACCGTAGTAACGCTTGCCCGGATAGCCTTCGGCGTACTTGTTGGTCAGCACACTGCCCTGGGCTTCCATCACCCGCGGGCTGGTGTAGTTTTCCGACGCGATCAACTCGATGTGCGCCTCCTGGCGCTTCTCTTCCGCCTGCATGGCGTTCCAGAGTTCATCATCGAAACCGGCAATTTTCATATCACGATTGAACATGGATGTGCTGCCCCTGTCTGTATGGCTGGCCCGGACAAGACCCGAAGGCTCCGGAACCCCTGGAAAATTGGGCCGCTATTCTATCTCGAAAGCGGGTAAAAAATCATCCTTTATACCGTGCGGGGATACCGACACACCGCCGGTTACATTGCTATCCCCGGGCGGTTTAGATACCTTAGCCGGTCAATACTTGATTGCTTCAGCTGAAGGAGTCACGGCCCTTTGCCGGACACTTTCCGTGCCTTCAGCGATGAATTTCCTGATCCAGAAGAAGGACTCTGCCAACATGGCCCAATACGTCTACACCATGAACCGCGTGGGCAAGGTGGTTCCGCCCAAGCGCGAGATCCTCAAAGACATTTCCCTGAGTTTCTTCCCCGGCGCCAAGATCGGCGTCCTCGGCCTCAACGGGGCCGGTAAGTCCACCCTGCTCCGCATTATGGCCGGAGTGGACCAGGATTACATCGGCGAAGCCCGCCCCCAGCCTGGCATCAACGTGGGCTACCTGCCCCAGGAACCGGAACTGGACGACGCCAAGACAGTGAAAGAGATCGTCGACGAAGCCGTCTCCGGCGTTCACGATGCCCTGGCGGCGCTGGACCAGGTGTATGCGGACTACGCCGAGCCCGATGCGGACTTCGATGCCCTGGCGAAGCGTCAGGGTGAGCTGGAAGCGTATATCCAGGCCACCGACGGCCATGACATTGAACGCAAGATGGAAGTGGCCGCCGACGCCCTGCGCCTGCCGCCATGGGACCAGAATGTCGCCAACCTCTCCGGGGGTGAGCGTCGCCGGGTCGCCCTGTGCCGCCTGCTGCTGTCCAGCCCGGACATGCTGTTGCTGGACGAGCCCACCAACCACCTGGACGCGGAATCCGTGGCCTGGCTGGAACGCTTCCTCCACGACTACAGCGGCACCGTGGTGGCCATCACCCACGACCGTTACTTCCTGGATAACGTCGCCGGCTGGATCCTGGAACTGGACCGGGGCCACGGCATCCCCTTCGAGGGCAACTACAGTCAATGGCTGGAGAACAAGGAAAAACGCCTGGAAATGGAAGCCAAGCAGGAAGCTTCCCACCAGAAAGCCGTCAAGCAGGAACTGGAGTGGGTGCGCAGTAACGCCAAGGGCCGCCAGTCCAAGAGCAAGGCCCGCCTGGCCCGCTTCGAGGAAATGAGCTCCCAGGAATTCCAGAAGCGCAACGAGACCAACGAACTCTATATCCCACCCGGCCCGCGCCTGGGCGACAAGGTGATCGAGGTGGACGGCATCAGCAAGTCCTTCGATGATCGCCTGCTATACGAAGACGTGTCATTTCGCGTACCGCCGGGAGCGATAGTCGGCATCATCGGTGGCAACGGGGCGGGTAAGTCCACCCTGTTCAAGATGATCGCCGGCTACGACAAGCCGGATTCCGGCGAGATCGTGGTGGGTGAAACCGTGGAACTGGCCTACGTGGACCAGATGCGCGACCTGGATGGCAGCAAGACCGTCTGGGAAGAGCTGTCCGATGGCAACGACATCATCAAGATCGGCAACTACGAGACACCTTCCCGCGCCTACGTGGGCCGCTTCAACTTCAAGGGCAGCGACCAGCAGAAGCGGGTTGGCGACCTGTCCGGCGGCGAACGCAACCGCCTGCACCTGGCCAAGCTGCTCAAGCAGGGCGGCAACGTGCTGTTGCTGGATGAGCCCACCAACGACCTGGACGTGGAAACCCTCCGCGCCCTGGAGGAAGCCCTGCTCAACTTCCCGGGCTCCGCCCTGGTGATCTCCCACGACCGCTGGTTCCTGGACCGGGTGGCCACCCACATCCTGGCGTTCGAGGACGACGGCGAGGTGGTCTACTTCGAGGGCAACTTCAGCGAGTACGACGAGGATCACAAGAAGCGCAAGGGTGATTCCGCCATGGTGCCCCAGCGGATGAAGTACAAGAAGCTGGCGTAAGGCTGTCCGGGCCGGCTCCGCATGGACCCGGCCCTTTTTGTCTCTTCCCTTCCGATAGAATCCAAGACCTATGGCCAAAGCAAAAACCGCTTTTGTCTGCACCGAATGCGGCGCCGACTACTCCAAATGGCAGGGCCAATGCACTGCCTGCCAGGCCTGGAACACCATCAGCGAGGTTCGCGGTGTCGGTGGCGGCAATAGGGGTGCCCGCGGCGCCCGCTTTGAGGGTTTTGCCGGCAGCCTGTCCGCCGTACAGAGCCTGGATGAGGTCAGCCTGGCTGAGCAGCCTCGCATCAGCACGGGGATGCAGGAATTCGACCGGGTCCTGGGCGGGGGGCTGGTGGAAGGCTCTGCGGTCCTGATGGGCGGCCATCCCGGCGCGGGCAAGAGTACCCTGCTGCTACAGGCAGTGTGCCACCTGGCAGAGAAGACACCGGCGCTCTATGTCACCGGCGAGGAATCCCTGCAACAAGTCGCCATGCGGGCCAAGCGTCTGGGCGTGCCCACCAAGGATCTCAAGATGCTGTCGGAAACCAGTGTCGAACGACTCATGCAGGTGGCAGAAGCGGAGAAACCAAAGATCCTGGTGGTGGACAGTATCCAGGTGATGCACGTAGCGGACATCGAATCCGCCCCTGGCTCCGTGTCCCAGGTACGGGAAAGCGCCGCCTATCTGACCCGCTTTGCCAAGCAGACCGGCACCATCCTGTTCCTGGTGGGCCATGTCACCAAGGACGGCAGCCTGGCCGGCCCCAAGGTGCTGGAGCATATGATCGACTGCTCGATCCTGCTGGAAGGCTCCAGCGACAGCCGTTACCGCACGCTACGGGGCATCAAGAACCGCTTCGGCGCGGTTAACGAGCTGGGCGTCTTTGCCATGCTGGAACAGGGCCTGAAGGAAGTGAAAAACCCCAGCGCCATTTTCCTCAACCGGGGCGAGGACGCTGCCCCGGGCAGTGTGGTAATGGTGGTCTGGGAAGGTACCCGCCCCATGCTGGTGGAGATACAGGCCCTGGTGGACATGGCACAGGGCAGCTATCCACGTCGCGTGGCCGTCGGCCTGGACCAGAACCGACTGGCCATGTTGTTGGCCGTCTTACATCGCCATGGCGGTATGCATGTGGCGGATCAGGATGTGTTCGTCAACGTGGTCGGCGGCGTCAAGGTGGCGGAGACCAGTGCCGACCTGGCCCTGCTGGCGGCCATTGTGTCGTCCTTCCGCGACCGCGCCCTGCCCCAGGATCTGGTCATCTTCGGAGAAGTCGGCCTGTCCGGCGAGATCCGCCCCGTCCCCTCAGGCCAGGAACGGATTTACGAGGCGGCCAAGCACGGCTTTACCCGCGCGCTGGTGCCCAAGGCCAACGCGCCGAGGAAGGCCATTGAGGGGATGAAGGTGATTCCGGTGACCAAATTGAGTGATGCTTTGACGGCGCTTGAGGAGCTTTGAAGAATCAGATCGGACGCTGGTTACGTAGCCTGCGAATATTGAGTCTGGCCGCCAGGTCGGTGCCTCTTTCCCGGACACGCCGTGAATACATCCCTGTAGGCTCTTCGAAAACGTCCATGTTTTCGAAGGTCCGGGAAAGAGGCACCAACCTGTCAGCATCATACTTTGCAGTTATCGCCGAGTGGCTACTCAATGAGATGGGAAAGCTCGCGCTCCAGAAGCTCAGCGTCCCCAAGGTTCAATTCCACCAGCCGTTTTAGATGGGACGCGCTTTCCAGGTCGATATATTCAATCTTGAACCCCAACCGGTCCGGTTCCAGGTGACGCAGGGTCACAGCCATGACGATGGCACTTTCATGGTCGTTCAGATGGATAGTCAACTCGCAGGGCTCACCCTCGGACGCGGCCCAGCCGGCGGGGCGACTGACTAAAGCGCCTTTCAGGGAAATATCCAGCACTTCAGCCGTTTGCATATCGTCCTGCCAGTAAATCTCGCAGGGCGCATCAAACTGGATTCGCTGAAAACGACGTTTTTCGGGGGTGTTATCGTCCAATTCCATTCTCCCACGTCCATTTTCTTGCCTTTTCCCTGACTATAGACCTGTCTATCCCCGGGTTCCACTAGTCATTTGCCCCTGAGTCAATCGCATGAATGGCATTACGGATGGGAGTTATATGGGAAGTCAGTAAAGGGAGCAGGTTGAGAACCTTTTCCCGGACCGTCGAGCCCTACAGGGATGTACTTGTGGGGCGTGTCCGGGAAAAGGTTATCGACCTGATCCCGACCGGCACCCAACTATCAGTCCTACATATATCCACAAGTCTAGCGGTGATACTCCCCACTCAATTCGACAACCGCCTCAATAAACGCCCCCGCATGCTCCGGATCCACATCCGGCGTAATCCCGTGTCCCAGATTGAAGATATGACCGGTGCCGGACCCATAACGCTTCAGGATATCCGCCACCTCCTCACGGATGCGCTCCTTGGGCGCATACAGCATAGCCGGATCCATATTGCCCTGCAGGGCCACCTGATCCCCGACCCGGGCCCGGGCACGGCCAATATCCGTGGTCCAGTCCAGCCCCAGGGCATCCGCGCCAGACTCCGCCATGGACTCCAGCCACTGGCCGCCATTCTTGGTGAAGATAATCAATGGCACCCGGCGACCATCGTTCTCACGAATCAGGCCATCCGCAATCTTCTTCATATAGGCCAGGGAGAACTCCTGATAGGCCCAGCTACTCAGCACCCCTCCCCAGGTATCGAAAATCTGCACCGCCTGGGCACCGGCCCGAATCTGACCATTGAGGTAGTCGATCACCGAGTCCGCCAGATGATCCAGCAGACGGTGCATCACCTCCGGCTGGCCGTACATCAGCTTCTTGGCCTCCCGGAAATCCTTGGAGGAACCGCCCTCGATCATGTAAGTGGCCAGGGTCCAGGGGCTTCCGGAGAACCCGATCAACGGTACACTGCCGTTGAGGGCGCCACGGATGGTCGACACCGCATTCATCACATAATCCAGATCCACCTCGGCTTTGAGGGACGGCAACGCCGCCACATCCGCCTCCGAACGAATCACGTTCCGGAACTTGGGGCCCTCCCCGGTCTCGAAGTACAGCCCCAGCCCCATCGCATCGGGAATGGTCAGGATATCCGAGAACAGGATCGCCGCATCCAGGGGGAAACGCTCCAGTGGCTGCAGGGTTACCTCGCAGGCCAGGGGCGTATTCTTGCAGAGGCTCAGGAAATCACCGGCCTGCGCACGAGTGGCCCGGTATTCCGGCAGGTAACGGCCCGCCTGGCGCATCATCCAGACCGGGGTGCGATCGACAGGCTGACGCATAAGGGCGCGGAGGAAACGGTCGTTCTTCAGTTCGCTCATAATGATTCCTGATTGGGCAAGTGTCTGGCCGGGTAAGCGATCCCGTAAGCTGGATAATGTTCAAGCAGGCGGCAATGATAACGTGTTTGCCACAATAAAAAAGGGCGGCCCGTTGAACGGTGCCGCCCTCTTGATACGAATCAGATGACGATTCGATCAGACATCCAGGTAGTCGAGGATACCCTCGGCGGCCTCCCGGCCTTCCCAGATCGCGGTCACCACCAGATCGGAGCCTCGCACCATATCACCACCGGCAAAGATCTTGGGGTTAGTGGTCTGGAAGGCGAACTCCGCTTCTTCAGGCGCGCTTACACGGCCGGAGTCATCGGTGTTCACTTTCAGCTCGTCAAACCAGTCCGCGGGGCTGGGACGGAAACCAAAGGCGACCAGCACCGCATCGGCCGGAATGACTTCCTCACTGCCCGGAACCACTTCAGGGCGACGGCGGCCATTTTCGTCCGGCTCACCAAGCTTGGTCTGTACCACCTTGACACCTTCAACCCGGTCTTCGCCGATGATGGCGATGGGCTGACGGTTAAAGAGGAACTTCACACCCTCTTCCTTGGCATTCGCCACCTCACGGCGGGAACCCGGCATGTTCTCCTCATCCCGGCGGTAGGCACAGGTGACGCTGGCCGCCTGCTGACGGATGGAGGTGCGGTTGCAGTCCATGGCGGTGTCACCACCACCGAGCACCACAACACGCTTGCCCTTCATGTCGATGAACTCGCCCGGATCGCTCTCGAATCCGAGACGACGATTCACATTGGATACCAGGAACGGCAGTGCGTCATGGACGCCATCCAGCTCCTCACCGGGGAAACCGCCCTTCATGTAGGTGTAGGTACCCATGCCCATGAAAACGGCATCATAGTCATTGATGATGTCCTGCAACTGGACGTCCTTACCCACCTCGGTCTCCAGGCGGAACTCCACGCCCATCTCCTCGAATACCTGGCGCCGGCGGGTCATGACGGTCTTCTCCAGCTTGAACTCGGGGATACCGAAGGTCAGCAGGCCGCCAATTTCCGGATACCGGTCGAATACCACCGGCTTGACGCCATTGCGCACCAGAATATCCGCGCAGCCCAGGCCCGCAGGCCCAGCGCCAATGACCGCCACCTTCTTGTCGGTCCATTTGACACCGGACATGTCCGGCTTCCAGCCCAGGGCAAAGGCGGTATCGGTGATGTACTTCTCCACCGAGCCAATAGTCACAGCCCCGTAGCCATCATTCAAGGTACAGGCACCTTCGCAGAGACGATCCTGGGGGCACACACGACCACAGACTTCCGGCAGGGAGTTGGTCTGGTGGCACAGCTCCACGGCCCGCATGATATTGCCTTCGGAGACCAGCTTCAGCCAGTTGGGAATGTAGTTGTGAACCGGGCACTTCCACTCGCAATAGGGATTGCCGCACTCCAGGCACCGGTGCGCCTGACTGCTGGCATCCACCGGCTCGAACTGGTAGTAGATCTCGCCGAAGTTCTTGCGACGTTTGCTGGCGGGCACCTTCTTCGGGTCGATACGGCCTACCTGCACAAACTGGAAATCGTTGTTCAGTCGTTCTTTCATCGTGACGCTCTCATCATCGTGATCTCGACGGGCTCGCCCCTGCCCGGCAGGGGCGGCCACTGACTACGGTCATTCGGACGGACCTCTTACTCCGGTCGCGCCCGGGTGCTGGCCAGCAGGCTCTTGAGGCTGGCGGCCTTGGGCTTCACCAGCCAGAAACGGCCAACGTAGTCGTCGAAATTTTCAAGGATATGGCGGGCCCACTCACTGCCGGTTTCATCCACATGCTCGGTGATCACGCCGCGCAGGTGATTCCGGTAGGGCTCCATGTCCTCGCTGGATATCCGCTGGATCTCCACCAGTTCATGGTTGTACTTGTCCACGAAGGTGTTGTCCTGGTCCAGCACATAGGCAAAACCGCCCGTCATGCCGGCCCCGAAGTTGTACCCGGTACTGCCGAGTACGGCCACCAGGCCGCCGGTCATGTATTCACAACAGTGATCACCGGCCCCCTCAACCACGGCGTGGGCCCCGGAGTTGCGGACGCCAAAGCGCTCACCGGCGGTTCCGGCGGCGAACAGCTTGCCGCCGGTGGCACCGTACAGGCAGGTGTTGCCGACGATGGCGGTCTCCTGGGACTTGAAGGTGCTTGCCCGGGGCGGGCGGACCACCAGCTTGCCGCCGGTCATGCCTTTGCCCACGTAGTCATTGGCATCCCCTTCCAGATGCATGTGCAGGCCACCCACGTTCCAGACACCAAAGCTCTGGCCAGCGGTACCGGTCAGGTTGAGTACGATGGGGCTGTCCATCATGCCCTGGTTACCGTGGACCTGGGCAATCTCGCCGGACAGGCGGGCACCAATGGAGCGGTCACAGTTGGTCACCGTGAACTCCCAGGTGCCGCCTTTTTTGTTCGCGATGGCGTCGGCGGTTTCCGACACCATACGCTCTGCCAGGGCCCCTTCGTCAAACGGGTGGTTGCGCTCCACCTGGCAGGTCTGGGGCTTGTTCGCCGGAATATGGTCGTTCTGCAGCAGGTGGCTCAGATCCAGCCGCTTCTGACGCTCGGTGTCGCCGGGCAGGCGCTCCAGAAGGTCGACGCGACCCACCAGTTCCTCCAGGTTGCGAACACCCAGTTTCGCCATCCATTCCCGGGTTTCCTCCGCCACGAAGCGGAAGAAGTTCATGGCCATCTCCACCGTGCCCTTGAAGTGCTCTTCCCGCAGGTGATCGTCCTGGGTGGCCACGCCGGTGGCGCAATTGTTCAGGTGGCAGATCCGCAGGTACTTACAGCCCAGGGCGACCATCGGCGTGGTACCGAAGCCGAAGCTCTCGGCCCCCAGGATGGCGGCCTTGACCACATCCAGGCCGGTCTTGATGCCACCATCGGTCTGCAGGCGGATCTTGCCCCGCAGGTCGTTGGCCCGCAGGGCCTGCTGGGTCTCGCTCAGGCCAAGCTCCCAGGGGGAACCGGCGTAGCGGATGGAGGTCAGCGGGCTGGCGGCGGTGCCACCGTCATAGCCTGACACGGTGATCAGGTCGGCGTAGGCCTTGGCGACACCGGCGGCAATGGTGCCAACACCCGGCTCGGACACCAGCTTCACGGATACCAGCGCCTTCGGATTGACCTGCTTGAGATCAAAGATCAGCTGCGCCAGGTCCTCGATGGAGTAGATGTCATGGTGCGGCGGCGGTGAAATCAGGGTGACACCGGGCACCGAGTAGCGTAGGCGCGCGATCAGGGCATTGACTTTGCCCCCCGGCAACTGGCCGCCCTCGCCGGGCTTGGCGCCCTGTGCCACCTTGATCTGCATGACATCGGCGCTACGCAGGTACTCTGCGGTGACACCAAAGCGACCGGAGGCCACCTGCTTGATCTTGGAACGTTTCTCGGTGCCATAGCGGGCCGGATCTTCGCCCCCCTCACCGGAGTTGGAACGACCTCCGAGGGTGTTCATGGCAACCGCCAGGGCTTCGTGGGCCTCCGGCGACAGGGCGCCGAGGGACATGGCCGCCGAGTCAAAGCGCGGGAAGATGTTCTCCACCGGCTCCACCTCGGTGATGTCCACCGGGTCGATGTCGTTTCGGAAGGCCAGCAGGTCACGGAGGGTGGACACCGGACGGCTGTTCACCAGGCCAGCGTATTCCTGGTATTGCCCGTAGTCGCCACTGGTGACCGCATCCTGCAGGGTGCTTACCACATCCGGGTTGAAGGCATGGTATTCCTGACCATGGACATACTTGAGCAGACCGCCCTGGGTGATGGACTTGCGACGCTTCCAGGCCGTGGCCGCCAGTTGCTCCTGGTCCTGCTGGAAATCAAAGAAGGTCGCCCCCTGGATACGGCTGGGCACGCCCCTAAAGCACAGGTCTACCACATCATCGGCAACACCCACCGCCTCAAACAGCTGGGCACCCCGGTAGGAGGTAATGGTGGAGATCCCCATCTTGGACAGGATCTTCAGCAGCCCCTTGTTGATGCCCTTGCGGTAGTTGTTCTTGGCGTCGATGGGGTCCATCAGCATCTCGCCGGTACGGATCAGGTCGTTGATGACCTGGTAGGCGAGGTACGGATAGACCGCAGTGGCGCCAAAGCCGAACAGCACCGCGAAATGGTGCGGATCACGGGCCCAGCCGGTTTCCACGATGATATTTGAGTCGCAACGCAGCCCCTTATCCACCAGGTAATGGTGGACAGCGCCGGTGGCCATCAGGCTGTTGACGGGCAGTTCACCTTCCTTGAGGTCCTTGTCCGACAGGATCAACAGCACCTTGCCGTCAAGGACGGCCTTTTCGGCAGCCTCGCAAATGTCACGAACGCCGTTTTCAAGCCCCCGCTCCGGTGTGTAGCTCAGACGGATCTTGGCGACTTCGAAGCCCGGGCGGTCATTGCCCTCGATGCGCAGGAACTTGGCCGGCGACAGCACGGGCGTGGTCAGGATAATCCGGTTGGCGTGGCCGGCGGTCTCCTCGAAAACGTTCTGTTCGGCACCAAGGCAGGTCTCCAGGGACATGACCACCGCCTCACGCAGTGGGTCGATGGCCGGGTTGGTGACCTGGGCGAACTTCTGGCGGAAATAATCGGCAACGTGGCGAACCTTGCTGGACAGTACCGCCATGGGAGTGTCGTCACCCATGGAACCGACGGCCTCCTGACCATTTTCCGCCAGTGGACGCAACACCTGGTCACGCTCTTCATAGGTGACCATGTACATCTTCTGATGCACCTGGAGTTCGTCATTGTCCATCAGCCTGAATTCCGGCGTGGCGGTATTCAGGGTGGACTCCACCCGCAGGCCGTTTTCACGCAGCCATTTCTTGTAGGGCTGGGCACTCTTCAGGCGCTGGTCGATATCCCGGGTGTGCAGCACCTCGCCGCTCTCGGTGTCCACCGCCAGCATCTGGCCCGGGCCGACACGGCCCTTGGCCACGACATCTTCGGGCTTGTAGCTGTATGTGCCGATCTCGGACGCCAGGGTGATGAAGTCGTCCTTGGTGATCACCCAGCGCGCCGGACGCAGACCATTACGGTCCAGCATACAGACGGCATGGCGGCCATCGGACAGCACCAGCCCCGCAGGGCCATCCCAGGGCTCCATGTGCATGGAGTTGTATTCGTAGAACGCCCGCAGTTCCGAATCCATTGTGTCCACGTTCTGCCACGCCGGCGGGATCATCATCCGCGCTGCCCGGAACAGGTCCACACCGCCAGCCAGCAACACTTCCAGCATATTGTCCATGCTGGACGAGTCGGAGCCGGTGAGGTTCACCAGGGGCTGCAGGGTCTGCAGGTCAGGCAGATCGGGGGCTTCGAACTTGGCGGCACGGGCCAGCGCCCAGTTACGGTTACCGGAGATGGTGTTGATCTCACCGTTATGGGCCAGGTAACGGAACGGCTGGGCCAGTGGCCACTTGGGCATGGTATTGGTGGAGAAGCGCTGGTGGAACACACAGATCGCCGTCTCCAGATCCGGATCACCAAGATCCGGATAGAACCGGGTCAGGTCCGCCGGCATCATCAGACCCTTATAGGACAGGGTCTTGTGGGACAGGCTGCAGATGTAGAACTCCTCATCCTCCGCCATGTCACGTTCGGCCAGACGACGGCCGACAAACAGGTCGATGGCAAACTGCCGCTCGTTCTGCTCCTTACCCGGCACCACGAATACCTGTTCGATCCACGGCAGGCAGTCCTGGGCCATGGGACCCAGGCAGGACGGATCTGTGGGTACCTTACGCCAGCCCAGGATTTCCAGGCCACGGGCGGTCAACCGCTGTTCAATGGCCTTACGACCGGCCTCAGCCCTGGCCTCTTCCGGACTGAGAAAGATCTGGCCCACCGCAAAGAGATTGCCGGGCTGTTTGCCAAAGGCGGCCTGTGCCGCCTTGCGAAGGAAACCATCGGGGCTCTGGATGAGAAGGCCACATCCATCACCGGTCTTGCCGTCTGCTGCGATGCCACCACGGTGGGTCATGCAGGTCAGCGACTCGATGGCAGTTTGCAACAACTTGTGGCTGGCCTCGCCCTTCATGTGCGCGATCAGACCAAAGCCGCAGTTGTCCCTGAATTCATCGGGATGATACAAACCTGTCATCATAAGCGTTCTCTCGCATAAAATGCTTTTCTGTCAGCGATTTAGGTTCTCATTCGACCTACCCTTTCGCTGACACTGAAAAAAAGGGCTGGCTATTTTACACTCGTGGAAATACCTATACAAACAAATATAGTGCCAACCTCGCGCCCTCTACGGGAAATTCACGAGGTAAGTCAGACAGCTACCGCTGGCGCACCATTAACCACCCTGTATTTCACGTCATAAAAAAAGGCGCTCGCGGCGCCTTTCAGATCTCTTCCCGTACCCTGATCCAGGGCTGCTGGGAGCGTATCGATGACGGCAGATCCGCGATGGAAGCGCGCGCTGCCTCCCGACTGTCGAACTGGCCGAGATAGACAACAAACCAGTTTCGCCCGTTTCTCTGACTTCGAGTGTAACGCAGCCCCGGAAGTTCCGGATACCGGCGAATGAATGTCATGGCCGTCTGCTCTTCGTAACCCGCCACCAGTTGGGCGGTATAGCCCGTTGTGGCATGAACCTCTTCCCTGGGCACAAACCGTTCCGGCATGGACGCTACAAAAGGCTGAACCTGTTCGGCACTGGGCTCTGGCTCTGGCTCTGGCTCTGGCTCTGGCTCTGGCTCTGGCTCTGGCTCTGGCTCTGGCTCTGGCTCTGGCTCTGGCTCTGGCTCTGGCTCTGGCTCTGGCTCTGGCTCTGGCTCTGGCTCTGGCTCTGGCTCTGGCTCTGGCTCTGGCTCTGGCTCTGGCTCTGGCTCTGGCTCTGGCTCTGGCTCTGGCTCTGGAGCAGGCAAGGTTTCCGGGGCACTTTCGTCAAGTGTATCAGGCACTGTAGCCGGATCTGCGGCTGTCGCAACCGACGGTGCGGAATCGCCCCCATCGGTCGCCTGCGGTACTGTCGCGTTACGATCATTACCACTGGCGTTTTCCGGCCCCACGGTCACGATAGCGCGGGTCGGTTCAGGTTTTGGCTCGTTACCGGACATGTCGACATCAACCGCCTCATCGTACCGGTTGGCCATAAACCACCAGGACCCTACCAGCAACACAAGCGCCAGGGCCACCCAGCGCCCGGCCCCGGCAAGACGTCCAAGTCCCGAACCCGGGCCCCGACGCGGCATCGAGGCGATATCCAGCCAGACCCCATGGGCCACACGCTGCAACCGACCGGGACTCCCCTGCGACAGGGCCGTCAACTGCTCCAGCCGGTGTGCCGACAGCAGTTCCGATGGCTTGCCTCCCGCCTTTACAATCCTCGGTTCCAGATACTGGCGGATATCGTCCCGCTCAAACCAGGGCAGGCCGATGCTGTGGACGCTGGCCGCCAGTCCCTCGTTGTCGTCCAGTCCGATTTGCTCCCGCAGCGCGCCGGAACCGGCCAACACCGGAACGGCGGCAAGCGACCGATCTGCTCCCCGGAAAGCATCCAGCAGGGCACGCAATACTCCCGGAGACGCCTGGTCAGCGTCATCCAGCAGTAACACCTGACGCCGACCCTTGCAGGTTGCTTCCTCCGACAGGGTGAAGAACCCCGCCAGGGCCTCCCGGGCAGACTCGTCGTCTGGTGGACGACGGCCAATACTCCGGTACAGGTCCCGGACCAGGGACTCAAGGGAATCCAGCTTGCCCGCATGGAGCCGGAAAAACTCCAGGCGCCCCCCTTCACTGCGTACCAGCTCACCCAGGAGCCGGGTCTTGCCCGCCCCCCTGGCTCCGGTAAGCAGCAGGGCCAGGTCCCCGAAGCCGCAAAGGTGCCTCAGGGTCTCCAGGGCGTGCTGCCGCTGGGCTCCGGCATAGAAAGGCACCTCCATGGCCAGCGGATCTTCCCGCAATCCGTACCGCTCCTGCAGCCTGGGGAACAGGCCACCGGCTTCCAGCCCGGTCAGTCCTTCGCTCATGGGTGTACTCGCCTCCTATACCCGATGATTCAATGGCAGAAAGCGGAGAAAGTATCGGTCAGGGCCTCGAAGGAAAAATCATCGACCACTTCCGCCTCACCCAGGCTGCGCAGGAGTATCAGGCGCAGGCGGCCGTCGACATTCTTCTTGTCCACCGCCATCAGATCCATGAAATGGTCCGCGGTCATCCCCCCGGGAATCCCGGTGGGCAGTCCGGCAGAGGCGACAATGGCTTCCACCCGACGCCTGTCGCTGTCGGAAATGCTGCCCAGCCGGGCCGAGAGGTCCGCCGCCATCACCATGCCGGCACCCACCGCTTCCCCGTGAAGCCAGTTGCCGTACCCGGCATGGGTTTCGATGGCATGACCAAAGGTATGACCAAGGTTCAGTATGGCCCGCAAACCGCCTTCCCGCTCATCCTGTGCCACCACATCCGCCTTGCACTCGCATGACCGGTAGATGGCTTCGGTCAGCGCCTCGGCATCCAGGCCCATGAGCTCAGGCATGGCGCCCTCAAGCCAGTTCAGGAAGCCGGGCTCCCGAATCAGGCCATACTTGATCACTTCGGCCAGACCCGCGGAGATCTCCCGGGGCGGCAGCGTTTTCAGGGTATCGGTGTCCACCAGCACACACTTTGGCTGATGGAAGGCCCCGACCATATTCTTGCCCAGCGGATGGTTGATTCCGGTTTTTCCACCCACCGAGGAGTCCACCTGGGCGAGCAGCGTCGTCGGCACCTGGATGAAATCCACGCCCCGCTGGTAGCAGGCCGCCGCAAAACCCGCCATATCACCGACAACGCCGCCGCCCAGGGCCACTACCGTGGTCTTGCGGGAATGCCGCTTCTCCAGCAAGGCATCAAAGATCAGGTTGAGCGTCTCCCAGTTCTTGTGGGCCTCACCATCCGGCAGGATTACTTCATCCACCTGGCAGCCCGGGAAACTGTTACGGGCCTGCTCCAGATACAGGGGCGCGACGGTGGCGTTGGTCACGATCATCACCGTGCTTCCGGCCACATAGGGCGTCAGGTCCTGCTGCCCCAGCAGCCCTTTACCGATAACAATGGGGTAGCTTCGGTCACCCAGTTCCACCCGAAGTTCCCGGGACGATTCAGGCATGGTTCCTGTCCTCTTTCCTGACCTTGCGCCGTTGACGCGGTGTCCTTGGATTCAGTCGATTGATAATCTGCCGCACCACCAGCCTGGGACTCTTGCCGTCCGTCAACATGACAATATCGGCCAGATGGGAGTATATCGGGTCCCGTAGCTCAAACAGCTTCCTGAGCACGGCCTCGGGGTCATCGTTCTGCAGCAGCGGGCGGTTACGGTCCTTACGCGTGCGTTCAAACTGTTGCTCGAGAGACGCCTTGAGGTAGACGACAACCGCATCCCGCTTGAGCCATTGGTGGTTGTCCTCTTTCATCACGGCACCACCACCAGTGGCCAGTACCGATGCACCGGTGTCGGACAGTTCCTTTAATATGGCCGTCTCCCGCTGACGAAACCCCGCCTCCCCTTCCACATCAAATATCCAGGGAATATCAGCCCCGCACCGCTCTTCAATCACGCGGTCCGAGTCCAGGAAGTGATACCCGAGCTCCCGGGCCAGTTGGCGACCGATCGTGCTTTTGCCCGCTCCCATGGGGCCGACCAGCACGATTCGTCTTGGTAACGGCATTGCTTCAACTCCCGATTGAACAGGCCCGAGAGAATACCACAAACACAAAAAAGCCGCCGGTATGACCCGGCGGCTTTCCGGTGACGCAACCGTCTAGTCGATCAGGTTACCTTCCATGATCTTGGGTGTGATGAATATCAACAGTTCGCTGCGTTCATTGACATTCTCCGTCCGACGGAACAGGGCACCGACAAAGGGAATATCACCCAGCAACGGTGTCTTGGTCACGGTGGTAGCGACCTCAGACTGGAAGATGCCGCCAAGCACCACGGTTTCGCCGTTGCCGACCAGGACCTGCGTCGTTACCTCATTGGTATTGATACTCGGGATACCCGCCGTTTCCTGACCCCGGGAATCCTGGTTGACGCGAAGATCCATAATGATCTTGTTGTCCGGCGTAATCTGCGGCGTCACTTCCAGGGACAGGGCCGCTTCCTTGAAGGATACGGATGTCGCACCGCTGGAAGAGGCCTCCTGATATGGGATCTCTTCACCGGACTTGATCACGGCTGTCTGACGGTCCGCGGTAACCACTCGGGGCTGGGATACCAGCTCGGCCTTGCCGTCACTTTCCAGGGCTGAGATCTCCAGGTCCACCAGGAAGTTGTCGCCACCCAGACCAATGGCGAAGGACGAGGCGCCGGCATCGGTAACACCCAGATCAACCACCAGGGCATCCGGATAGACCACTTCCTGGTCGTTCCAGACACTTTCATTCCCTTCAAGGGAACCACTGCCGAACCAGGTGTTGTCACCATCGTCTTCAAGGAAACCACCACCCCAGCGGACCCCCAGGCTTTCAGCCACATTGGTCTGGGCACGAACGATACGGGCTTCGATGGACACCTGACGCACCGGAATATCCCAGGTGTTGATCAGGCGACGGATCTCTTCCAATTTTTCAGCAGTCTCTCGCACACTGATGGTGTTGGTACGGACATCCGAGGAGATAAAGCCGCGACCAGAAATCAGTTCCTCGTCCTCCTGAATGAGCCCAACAATGTCCCCGGCCTTTGCGTAGTTGACCTGGATGATCTCCAGACGAACCGGTGCCAGTTCGGCAATCTGCTTGTTGGTCTCCAGTTCCAGACGCTCGCGGGCAGCGATTTCTTCCGCTGGCGCCACCAGCAGCACGTTGCCAATCTGACGCTTGTCCAGGCCCTTGGTTTTCAGGATCAGCTCCAGGGCCTGGTCCCAAGGCACATTCTGCAGACGCAGGGTGATGCTGCCGGATACGGTATCACTCGCCACCAGGTTCAGGCCGGTAAAGTCGGCAATCAGCTGCAGCACCGAGCGTACTTCGATGTCCTGGAAGTTCAGGGACAGCTTGTCACCGGTGTAGGGGAACTTCTCTTCCTGACGACGCTCAGCCTCTTCCTCGGTCAGTTTTTCCACACTGACGGTGAAACGGGAACCTGACTGGTACGCCAGGTAGTCATAGGCACCCTGGGGGCGGATCTCGATAACCGCATCACCACCCTCAGTGAAAGTGTCCACCCGGGTGACCGGCGTGGCGAAGTCGGTGACGTCCAGACGACGACGCAGTTTGGTCGGCACTGTCGCACCATCCATGACCAGGCGGATTCGACCGCCCTGTTCATTGAGCGCAACCGGAACGCTGCTGTTCGACAGATCGATAATGACTCGACCTTCACCATCGGCTCCCCGACGGAAGTCCACGCCAGTAATGGCGTCGCCGGAAACCGGTTCAGATGCCGATGCACTGGCGCCGCCGGAGGAAGAGGGCATAGCCGAATCCGACGCCATCGAACCGGTAGCGCCACCCCCGTCACCGATGGTCACAATCAGCGTATTGCCGGATACTTCGGTCTCGTAGGGCGTAAGTTCCAACAGGTTAAAAATCAGGCGGGTACGGTCCTGGGTTTCAACCACCGTCATGCTCTGGGTATTGCCATCCCCGAGAGACATACTCCGGCTGTCCAGACCGCTGACGGTATCGTTGAGGTCAATGGCGATCCGGGCCGGACGCTCAATGGTATACCCCCTGGGTTCCGGTGGTGTCTCGTCAAAACTCAGCACCACCTCGGTGCGGTCGCCAGAGAGCGAGGAGAACTCCACGTCCTGAAGCGTTGCCGCATTGGCAAATCCGGCTGCCATCGCCAGAGTTGCCGCGCTCATCAATACCGTGAATTTTCTGAACATCGCTAGCCTCGACCCCAAAACTTGTGTTACTTGCCTGTTTCTTTGTGTATTCATCTTCGCGCCGCTCCCTAGCCTTCGTCTTCCAGCGACAGGGATCGGGGCCTCTCAACCCAGCCCCCCTGGCCGTTGGGCACGATTTCCAGCAACTCAACCCGGGTCTCGCTGATGCCGACAATGCGGCCATAGTTGGCCCCCATGTAGTTGCCGTTGCGAACCCGGTGAATGCCCCCATCTGCGTCCTCAATCAACGCAAACAGGTTGCCGTTTGCACTGGTCAATGTGCCGACCATTTCCAGCTCGGTGAGCCCGTAGTTCTCCAGGACTTCCTTGGGCCTGTCCAGGTCCGGCTCCACAGTGCTTTCCGGCGTGTCGTCCAGCATGGTCAGTTGGACATCCACCGGTGGCTCGAAGGGCGCCCGGCGATCCGCGGCCGAATAGGTAAAGGCCTCATAGGCCTGGAACTCCGGCAGGGGCTCCACATGGCCCCGCGGCTTGGCCCGGGTTTCTTCCATGTATCGATCAAGATCCGAAAAATCGCCTCCCTGGGTACATCCGGCAAGCAGGGTTGCCAGACAGACGCCCAGCCAGGCTTTCATTGCATGCTGTCTTGCCATGCTCACTCTCCAGCCCGGTAGCGGTAGGTTCTGGCGACAACCTGCATATCAAGCTGATCCGCGTTACCGCCTCGTGGTGAAATGGTGAAGTCGTGCAGCGTGACGATCCGGGGCAGACCCGCGATACTGCTCACGAAGGACGCCAGCTCGTGATAGGAACCACTGACCTGGATATTGATCGGCAGCTCAATATAGAAATCACGCTGCTTTTCGCTCTGAAGCTGAATTTCCTGCAGGGACAGACCACTGCCAAGGGCTGTGTTGGTAATATCCTCCAACAGCCCGGGAACTTCGGTATCACTGGGAAGCTGACGTACCAGAGCGCCGAAGGTTTCTTCCATTTCCGCCATCTGCTGCTTGAAGACCTCCAGGTTGGCCACCTGATAGGCCTTGCGCTCGTATTCCTGGCGCAGCTCCGCCTCCTTGCGCTCGACCTTCTCCAGTTGCGCATACTGGTCCTTGATAAAGAACCAGTAACCACCGCCGACAATCAGGCCGACGATGATCAGGACCACAATGAACTTGATGGGTGCGGGCCAGATGCCGGCGTTATTGATATCAAGATCATTGATATCAAAGTCGTTCATACTCTTGAGGGAGTCCGAAAGGCTCACTGCTCACTCTCCTCTTCCGGTTCTGGCGTAGTCTGGCTGACAAACAGATCGAAGGCACTATATCCGTCCCGACGACTGTCCGCTGCGGCAACGTTGCTCAGATTGGGGTTGGCAAACCACTCCGAGCGCTCGAAATTCCGCATCAGTGTCGCAATACGGCTGTTGGATTCAGCCATACCGATAATGGTCAGACGATCGTCATTCTTGCTCAGGTCGGTGTAAAAGAGACCTTCCGGCAAGGTGCGCACCAGCTCGTCAAACACCCGTACAATCACCGGACGCTTGCCCTGAAGATCCTGGATCACTTCCATCCGCGCCAGGAGCTCTTCACGCCGCTTGCGAAGCTCCTCTATCTCCTTGATCTGGCTGTCCAGTTTGCGGGAAGCCGCTTCAATGTAGTCATTGCGGGATTCCTGATAGGCAATCCGGTTATCCATGTCCGTCTTCCACAGGAAAGCCAGGCCGGCGGCCACAATGGCGGCCCCCAGCAACATGGTAACGAACTGTTTCTGTTTCTCCGCCCTGAGCTCCTCTCGCCAGGGCCTGAGGTTAATCTTGGCCATCAGTCAAAGCTCCTCATCGCCAGTCCGCAGGCAATCATCAGCGAGGGGGCGTCATTGGTCAGTGCCGACGCGTTCACCCGGGAGCCTACTGCCATGTCCGAGAAGGGGTTTGCCACAATCGTGGACGTCGCGGTCTTCTCCTCCACCATTTCGGCCAGCCCCTGTATGGATGCCGTGCCGCCGGCAAGGAGAACGTAATCCACCGCGTTGTACTGGCTGGCCCCGAAGAAGAACTGCAGGGCCCTTGCCACCTGCTGGACCACGGCTTCCCGGAAGGGCTCAAGCACTTCCGTCTCGTAGTCGTCGGGCAGGCCGCCCTGTTTCTTCGCCAGGCCGGCTTCCTCTACCGAAAGCCCGTAACGGCGCTGGATTTCCTCAGTCAGCTGCTTGCCCCCGAAAATCTGCTCACGGGTGTAAACCGTCTGGCCGCCGGCCAGTACACTGAGGGTGGTCATGGTGGCGCCGATATCCACGATGGCAACCACCAGCTCCTCACCATGGGAGTCCAGTTGGGGCTCAATCAGGGAGTAAGCCCGCTCCAGAGCATAGGCTTCCACATCAACGATCTTTGCCGTCAGGCCGGCAATATCCAGGGCATCCTCACGGATGTCGACGTTCTCCTTGCGGCACGCCGCCAATAGCACGTCGACCTGATCGGGATTGGACTCGGAAGGCCCCTGGACCTCAAAGTCAATGGCGACCTCATCCAGGGGATAGGGGATATACTGATCAGCCTCAAGGGCAATCTGGTCTTCCAGCTCGAACTCATTGAGCCCGGCATTCATCTGGATGACCTTGGTGATGACAGCCGACCCCGACACCGCAACCGCAGCCTGTTTGACTCCGGTACGGGCCTTGCTGACGACCCGCTTGATGGCGTCGCCCACCGCCTCGACATCGGTAATGTTCTTCTCAACGACAGCGTTTACGGGTAGCGGCTCGACAGCATGGCTCTCCACCTTGTAACGACTGCCCTGCTTTGATAGCTCCAGCAACTTGACCGAGCTGGAGCTGACGTCCACACCCAGTACGGTACTGGATTTTTTACCTGGTAATCCGAACACGCGCTCACCTTATACCTGGACAACCTTGCGCCTGGCATTGTGCCAGACTCCGGCCGTAAAACCCTGGCCTGACTGCTTTTTACGCTCTGATTCTTGTAATTCTGCGCAGCAGTTCCCTTTATATGTTTTTTGTGTAAGAGAATTTCTTCTGTTTTAGGTCTACAATGCAGCCTCGTTGTTTTGAGAGGTTGCAGGAGTATTGACTCCTTTTAACACCTAAAGCAATTTCTCAAATGATAGACTTATATCCAACAGTTGTCAGAAAAAAATGTCCCGACTGATTACAGCATCACGCTTCTTAATCTGGCTGACCATTCTTGGGGCCAGTTCCGCCATGCTCATCGCTGCCGGATTCTATCTTCATCTCCGCCCTGGCCTGCCGGCGGTACACCAGTTACTGGATACCCGCCTTCAGACACCACTCAGGATCTATTCATCAGATGACAGATTAATAGCAGAATTCGGGGAAAAGAGAAGGACGCCTGTCACAATCGACCAAATCCCCGAGAAACAGCTACAGGCCTTCCTCGCCGCGGAGGACTCACGCTTCTACGAACACTTCGGCGTGGATGTGATTGGCCTGGGCCGTGCAGCGGTTGAACTCGCCTCCACCGGGGAGATCCAATCAGGCGGCAGCACCATCACCATGCAGGTGGCGCGCAACTACTTCCTGACCAGGGATCGGACGTTTGCCAGGAAATTCAATGAGATACTGTTATCTTTCCAGATTGAGAAGGAACTGGACAAGGAAACCATCCTTGAGCTGTACCTGAACAAGATCTATCTGGGCAACCGGGCCTACGGCCTGGCGGCGGCAGCCCAGGTTTACTACGGAAAGCCTGTCGAAGAGCTTGACCTGGCCCAGATGGCCATGCTGGCCGGCCTGCCCAAGGCGCCCTCTGCCTACAACCCCCTGGCCAATCCGGAGCGGGCCAAGGTGCGCAGGGACTGGATCCTCGGGCGCATGAGCGAGCTCGGCTACATCACGGGCAGCGAATTCCAGGACGCCCTGAGCCAACCCCTGACAGCCAAGTATAACGCCACACAGACCGAAGTAAGCGCTGACTACGCCGCCGAAATGGCCCGAGCCGAAATGGTCGCACGCTATGGCGAATCCGCCTATAACGACGGCTTCCAGGTCACCCTGACAGTAAACGGTGATGACCAGGCGGCAGCCACGACCGCCCTCCAGCGGGGACTGGAAGCCTATGATCAACGTCATGGCTACCGGGGACCGGTGGACACCACCAATCAGGTTCCGGCGGACGAAGCCACCTATCAAAGCATCCTGGAAACCTACCCCCGGGTTGAAGACCTCTACCCGGTCCTGATTACCGACATCAGCAACGAGGACGGCCAGGCAACGGCGTGGTCCCGGCACCTGGGCGAGGGCTTCATCCCCTTTGACACCATGGCCTGGGCACGCCGGTTCCGGAGCACCAACGCCATGGGCCCCAAACCCTCCAGGGTGTCAGACGTGCTCTCCGTCGGCGATATCGTATACGTCCGCCGCCAGCCACCGGAAACAGCTAACCCAGCCGCCACAGAGGCGGCCAGCAACGACGATGCCCCCACTATAGAGGAAGGCACACTGGAGAACGGCACCGCCCCGGTCGTCGGCCCGGTACCGATGGCACTGTCACAGATACCGGATGTCCAGGGGGCGCTGGTATCGCTGGAAGCCAGAACCGGAGCCATCCAGGCCCTGTCCGGCGGCTACAGCTTCAACCAGAACAAGTACAACCGGGCCATCCAGGCCCAGCGACAGCCCGGGTCAACCTTCAAGCCCTTCATTTATCTAAGGGCCCTGGAACAGGGCATGACCCCGGCAACCATCTACAACGACTCCCCCATCGTCCACCGGGGGGATGACATGGAACCAGGCTGGCGCCCAGAGAATGCCGGCGGCGAGTTCGGCGGACCAACACGACTGCGGGAAGCCCTCTACCGCTCCCGCAACCTGGTCTCCATCCGCCTGCTACAGGATCTGGGTGTGGACGACACGGTGGCATTCCTGGATCGCCTGAAGCTGCCCACCGACCACCTCCACCGGGACCTGTCCCTGGCTCTGGGAAGCGGCTCAATGACCCCCATGGACATGGCCCGGGCCTTTGCCGTCATCGCCAATGGCGGCTATGACGTACAGCCATACCTGATCCAGACCATCCGCGACAGCGAAGGAAAGGTACTTTACGAAGCGCCTCCGGCCATACTCTGTGATCGCAACTGCGACCAGCTCAGAGAGAACAGCCCCACACCGGTGGTGGGTTTCCCCGCCATCCGCGTGGCGGAAAGGCTGGCGGATGAGCGAGCCGTGTATATTCTCCACTCCATGCTCAAGGATGTTATCAAGCGGGGCACCGGAACCGGTGCCCGGGTCCTGGAAAGGGACGACCTGGGCGGCAAGACCGGCACCACCAACGAGCAGAAGGATGCCTGGTTCTCCGGCTTCAACCACGAGATTGCCACTACCACCTGGGTAGGCTTCGATCAGCCCGCAACCCTCGGCTATCGTGAGTTCGGCGGCACCGCCGCACTCCCCATCTGGGTAGACTACATGCGCGAAGCGCTGGAAGGCATACCCTCGAAGAACATGAAGAGGCCCCGCGGCATTGTCCGTGTCCGGATAGACCCCGAGTCCGGTGACCGCGCCGCCCAGGGACAGGACAACGCCATCACCGAGATCTTCCGCGCCGAAAACGTGCCGGAACAGACCGCCGGCAATGGCTTGAGCGGTAACAGCGACGACGCCAACCTGCCTCGCAACCTGTTCTGACCGGTTTTGTAAAGACCCGATCGGGACCTTCCCGATCGGGCAATCCGGCCCTCAATCCTGCCAGCTACAACCCTTCTCGACTTTCCTGCAGGCACAAAAAAACCGACGGCCTTCACCGTCGGCTTTTCATTCGTTCGCCGCTGATCAGCGAATATCTTCCATGGACTTCAGCGGATAGTGTTCCGGATATCCCTTGCGGGCAACCCCGGAATCCACGGCCGCGCGGGCTACCGCCGCGGGCACTACATCCAGCAAACGCACATCCATCGGCTTGGGAATGATGTACTCCCTGCCAAACTCAAAGCTGTCCACACCGTAGGCCTGACAGATTTCAGCCGGCACCGGCTCCTTCGCCAGTTCACGGATAGCGTGAACCGCAGCCACCTTCATTTCCTCGTTGATGGCGGTGGCACGTACGTCCAGCGCTCCACGGAAAATGAACGGGAAGCCCAATACGTTGTTCACCTGATTCGGATAGTCGGAACGACCGGTCGCCATGATCAGGTCGCTGCGGGCCTCCAGGGCCAGCTCAGGCTTGATCTCGGGATCCGGGTTGGAGCAGGCAAATACGATCGGGTTCGGCGCCATCTTCTGCAACTGCTCGACAGAAAACAGGTCCGGACCGGACAGCCCCAGGAAAACATCCGCGCCGTCGATGGCATCATCCAGGGTGCGCTTGTCGGTATCGTTGGCGAACATCGCCTTGTACTGGTTCAGGTCGTCACGACCAGAGTGGATAACACCCTTGCGATCCAGCATGTAGATGTTCTCGGAGCGAACACCACAGCTCACCAGCAACTTCATGCAGGCAATGGCAGCCGCACCGGCGCCCAGGCAAACCACCTTGGCCTCGTCGATCTTCTTGCCCTGCAGTTCGAGAGCGTTGATCATGCCGGCGGCGGTGACGATGGCGGTGCCATGCTGATCGTCATGGAAAATGGGGACACTGCACTTTTCGATCAGTGCACGCTCGATCTCAAAGCACTCTGGCGCCTTGATGTCCTCAAGGTTGATACCACCGAAGGTGTCGGCAATCCGCTCCACCGTTTCGATGAACGCCTGCGGGCTTTCCGAGTCCACTTCGATGTCAAACACGTCAATACCGGCAAAACGCTTGAACAGAACGCCCTTGCCTTCCATTACCGGCTTGCTGGCCAGCGGGCCGAGATTACCAAGACCCAGAATGGCGGAGCCGTCGGATATGACCGCCACCAGATTGCCCTTGGCAGTGTACTTATATGCATTCTCGGGGTCCTTCGCGATCTCGCGGACCGGTTCGGCAACCCCGGGGCTGTACGCCAGAGACAGGTCGCGGGATGTCTGGGTCGGCTTGGTGATTTCAACACTCAGCTTACCCGGCCGCGGCTGGGCGTGATATTCAAGGGCTGCTTCTTTCAGATCTTGAGACATTGCCACTGTTCCGTTTGTCACGTTTAAATAAGGGACACTCTTCGACCATTCGCGTATTGACGCCGAAACACCGGGCGTCACCACAAATGTGAGCGCGCCATTATGGACTGAAGCCTGTCACCAAACAAGGCCTGGTATCCGTAATATCCACTACAGGCTCACAGAACACCAGCCATAAAAAAAGCACCCCGGAGGGTGCTTTTCTGGCGCTGCCAACGGCGCCGCCAGCTGCAGGCACTTGGCCTTTCTTACTTCTTGCCACCGATACGGCCGCCGAAGCGCTTCTGGAACCGGTCAATACGGCCAGCGGTATCCATAACCTTCTGCTTGCCGGTATAGAACGGATGGCACTGGGAGCAGACATCCAGCTGCAGATCCTGGCCAAAAGTGGACCGGGTCTTGAAGACATTGCCGCAGCTGCAGCTGGCAGTAATGTCGTGATACTTGGGGTGAATACCTTCTTTCATGGCGAACCTCTCCGGTCATGCCGCCACCCGGTCATCGCATTGATGAATCGATTTTTCAAGATTATCAATACCTTGATGCCGAGCACCGCATGTTTGAATCCAGTGGAAAGACAGGGCACAATCAACCCCGTCTGAATCAGACCGCGCATCTTACGTGCAAATGCCCGTTGACGCAAGATACGCGACGCCCGAAACAACCGCCATGTGCGCCCGGAGTCGTAGTGCCCCAGACCGTACGCGTTGCCCTCAATCGCCCCATCCGGCGCCTCTTTGACTACATCGTCCCCGAGCAGATGGCCCTTACCCCCGGACAACGGGTGCAGGTGCCCTTCGGGCAGCGTCATGCCATCGGCCTGGTCGTGGAAACCGACGTCACCCCGCCGCCGGGCATTGACCTCAAGCCGGTCGGTAAGCCCCTGGAATCCTGGCCTGCACTGCCCACCGAGACCCTGAACCTGCTTACCTGGGCATCCGGTTACTATCAGCACCCCCTGGGGGAGTGCCTGTTCATGGCCCTGCCCCCCGCCCTCCGCAAGGGGCGTCCCGCGGAGCCGGCTGGGGAGGAAACCTGGTGGACGACAACCGACGACGCCTCTTCCGAGATCCTGCCAGGTAACGCCCGCAAGCAGAAGCAGCTATTGTCACTCCTCCTGGAGTGTCCACATCCCATGGCCTGGAGCCAGCTCCGAGACCAGGGCTACACCCTCCCGCAACTGAAGAGCCTTGTTGAAAAAGGGCTTCTCCGGCAGGTCGAACCACCGGAAACTGCACCGGCACCTGCCACACCTACCGAAACGCTCCCCACCCTGACCGATGCTCAACAGGTCGCCGCCGATGCCCTGCCGGATGGAACGGGTTTCTCCGCAACGCTGCTCTACGGCATTACCGGCAGCGGCAAGACAGAACTCTACCTGGACTACCTGCAACGCATCCTGGATAACAGGGGCCAGGCCCTTGTACTGGTCCCGGAGATCAACCTGACACCGCAGACCGTGGCCCGGTTCCGCCGATACTTCGGCGACCGCATCGTGGTCTGGCATTCAGCCCTTAACGACCGGCAGCGCCTGCAGACCTGGCTCCGGGTCCGGGAGGGGGAGCCGGTCATCCTGATCGGCACCCGCTCCGCGGTATTGCTGCCCTTTACCCGGTTGCGGGCCATGGTGGTGGATGAGGAACATGACAGTTCCTACAAGCAGGGTGAGGGTTTCCGCTATTCGGCCAGGGATCTGGCGGTCTTCCGGGCCCGGGAGAACCATTGCCCGATCATCCTTGGGTCCGCCACCCCGTCCCTGGAATCGCTGCAGAATGCGGCCACCGGAAAATACCTGCAGGTGGACCTTACCGAACGCGCCGGGATGGCACGCCCACCTCGGCTCAGGCTGCTGGATATCCGCAGCCGGCCACTGAACGGGGGCTTGTCCCGACCGGCCATGGACGATATCCGGGCCACCCTGGCAGCTGGTGAGCAGGTGCTGGTGTACATCAACCGGCGTGGCTTTGCGCCCGTCTTGATGTGTTTCGACTGTGGTCACATCGCTGAATGCCCCCATTGCGACACCCATCTTACCTACCATCGCCGGGATCGCGCCCTGCGCTGCCACCACTGTGACTACCAGCAGCCAGCCTTCAGCCAGTGCCCCAAATGCGCCGGGGAAGCCTGCCAGCCGGTGGGCCAGGGCACCGAACAGACCGAAGAGGTGCTGGCCACCAGCTTTCCGGATGTCCCGGTACTGCGCATCGACCGGGACAGCACCCAGCGCAAGGGCAGCATCCAGGCCATCCTGAAGCAGGTCAACTCCGGCGAACCCTGCATCCTGGTGGGTACCCAGATGGTGGCCAAGGGCCATGATTTTCCCAATGTCACGCTGGTGGTGGTGGTCAACGCCGATGGCGGCCTGTTCAGCGTGGATTTCCGTGCGCCGGAACAAATGGTCCAGACACTGCTGCAGGTCAGCGGCCGGGCCGGTCGCGGGGAGAAACCCGGCCAGGTACTGATACAGACCTGCCACAGCGATCATCCACTGTTGACCACCATCGCCCAGGGCGACTACCTGGCCATGGCCCGCCAACTGCTGGCCGAACGGGAGCAGATCAACCTGCCCCCCTTTCGCGCCATGGCTGTCCTGCGGGCGGAAGCCCCCTCCATGGAAGCCGCGCTGACCTTCCTGGACCAGGCCCGCAACGACCTGCCCTCGGACACCCTGGATATCTGGGGCCCCCTGCCCGCGACAATGGCCCGCAAGGCCGGTCGGCATCGGGCACAACTGGTGCTGCAATCGTCTGGCCGGGGTAGCCTGAACCGCATCCTGGCCCGGCTCTGTGCCCATCTGGACCAGCAACGCCTGCCCAACAGTCTGCGCTGGATGGTGGACGTGGACCCCCTGGAAACGGGATAGTCCCCTACGAACACCTGCGGATTTTGCTAAGCCCCGCCCTTTCCGGGATAATACCGGCCCTCAAACCAGTAAGGCATCCAGGCCAATCACACCACATTCCCGAAGCAAGGGTCACCGGATAGCATGAAAGACACCGTCACCGAACTTCTCGGCGCAGCACTGGCCGCCCTTCAGTCAGAAGGCACCCTGCCCGCGGATCAGACCTTCACACCACAGGTTGGCAATACGAAGGACAAGGCCCACGGCGACTATGCCTGCAATATCGCGCTGGCCGCCGCCAAGGCTGCCGGTTGCCCGCCGCGACAACTGGCAGAGGCACTGGTGGCTCGCCTGCCCGAGAGTCCGGCGGTGGCCAAGGTGGAGATTGCCGGTCCCGGTTTCATCAATTTCTTCATGACCGCCGAGAGCGCCGTCAGCATTGCCGGCGATATCCTCGAACAGGGGGCCCGGTTCGGCCGTAACAACAGCGGCCAGGGCCAGAAAGTGCAGGTAGAGTTCGTCTCCGCCAACCCCACCGGCCCCCTCCATGTGGGCCATGGCCGGGGCGCGGCCATCGGTGACAGCCTCTCCCGCCTGCTGGAAGCCAACGGCTACGACGTCACCCGCGAGTTCTATTACAACGATGCCGGCGCCCAGATCGACAACCTGGCGAAATCCGTCCAGGCCCGGGTCAGGGGCCTGGGGCCGGACGACGCCTCCTGGCCCGAAGACGGCTATCGGGGCGACTACATCAAGGATGTGGCCAAGGCTTACCTGAAGGGCGAAACCGTGACCGCCGACGACCGGGAAGTCACCGGCAAGGCGGACCCGGAGGACACCCAGGCGATCCGTGAATTTGCCGTGGCCTACCTGCGCCGGGAACAGGACCTGGACCTGAAGGCGTTCGGTGTGGAGTTCGACGTCTACTTCCTGGAATCGTCCCTGTACCAGGAAGGCAAGGTGGAGGCCGTCGTCAAGCGCCTGCAGGAAAATGGCTACACCTACGAACATGAAGGCGCCATGTGGCTGATGACCACCGAGTTCGGCGACGACAAGGACCGGGTCATGCGCAAGAAGGATGGCGGCTACACCTACTTCCTGCCGGACGTGGCCTATCACCTGGACAAGTGGCAGCGGGGCTTCAGCACCGTGATCAATGAACAGGGCGCCGACCACCACTCCACCGTCACCCGGGTCCGCGCCGGCCTGCAGGCACTGCGGGCCGACATCCCCCAGGGCTGGCCGGACTACGTGTTGCACCAGATGGTGATGGTGACCCGCTCCGGCCAGGAGGTAAAAATCTCCAAGCGGGCCGGCAGCTATGTCACCGTGCGAGACCTGATCGACGAGGTGGGCCGGGATGCCACCCGCTTCTTCCTGGCGGCCCGTCGCGTGGATTCGCAGCTCACCTTTGACATCGACCTGGCCCGGTCCCAGACCAACGAGAACCCGGTGTACTACATTCAGTACGCCCATGCACGGATCTGTAGCGTGCTGCGCAAGCTGGCAGAAGAACACGGTGTGGAACGGGGCTTCAACGACGTGGCCGGGGACCTGGGTCTGCTGACCCTGGACGAGGAAAAGGAGCTCGCCAACCAGCTGGCGAAATATCCGGAACTGATCCGCAGCGCCGCCGATACCCGGGAGCCGCACCACCTGACCCATTACCTGCGGGATCTGGCGGGCCAGTTCCACACCTACTACAACGCCCACAAGGCACTGGTGGACGATACCGCCCTGCGCGACGCCCGCCTGACCCTGTACCTGGCTGTGCGGCAGGTGATCGCCAACGGGCTGGACCTGCTGGGTATCAGCGCCCCGGAAGAAATGTAGCCGGCAGGAGATACCCCATTGGCCAGGGATTACGCCCGCAAGCAGTCGTCCGGCAGGGGAGCGGTCAACAGTGCACCGCCCCCCCGGAAGACCCGCGCCCGGGCAAACACACCCAAGAGCACCCCGCGCCGTCGCCTGGTCGGGGCCGGAAAGCAAAGCGGAGGACTGTCTGTGCGCTGGATCCTGTCACTGGCGGCGGTCGGTGGATTTATCGGCTTCATCTTCTACCTGAACACCCTGGAACCCGACGGCGGCACGCCAGCCGGGGGCGACACCAGCCCACCGGTGAGCCAGCCCGTCGAGCCAGCCCCGGAAACCAATAACGATACCGCCCGGGAGCAGCCCAAGTTCAAGTTTTACGACATGTTGCCGGAGTCGGAGGTGGTGCCACCCAATGTGGACGAGTACACCCCCAGCCCGGACACCCAGGACTTCCGCTACCTGGTGCAGGCCGGCTCCTTCCGCAGCTCAGAGGACGCCGAACGCCAGCGCGCGCAGATCGCCTTCCAGGGCCTTCGCGCCAAGGTGTCCCGGATTGATATCGAGGACGGTACTACCTGGTACCGGGTGAACGTGGGCCCGTTCGACAGCCGCAGCCAGATGAATTCCGCCGTGGACAAGCTGGTGGCCATCAGTATCCAGCCGCTGGTACGGAAAATCCCCAAAGAGTGAGACCCCGGCTTTCACACCGTGCCTTGAAATCCCGTGGGCCGGCTCCATATCTCGGAAATCACTTCGATTTCAGGATATGGAGCCCCGATGACAACGATACTTTCAGTACGCCGTGACGACGAGGTAGCCATGGGCGGCGATGGCCAGGTCTCCCTGGGCAACACCGTCATGAAAGGCAATGCCCGCAAGGTACGCCGCCTCTACAACGGCAAGGTACTGGCCGGATTTGCCGGCGGCACCGCCGACGCCTTCACCCTGTTCGAACGCTTCGAGGCCCAGCTGGAAAAACATCAGGGCAACCTCACCCGGGCGGCGGTGGAGCTGGCCAAGGACTGGCGAACGGACCGGGCCCTGCGACGACTGGAAGCCCTGCTGGCCGTGGCCGACAAGACCGCCTCTCTCATCATCACCGGCAATGGCGACGTCATCGAACCCGAGCACGGCCTGATTGCCATTGGCTCCGGTGGCCCCTTCGCACAGGCATCCGCCACGGCCCTGCTGGAGAATACCGAACTGAGTGCCCACGAGATCGTCGAGAAGGGCCTGGATATCGCCGCCGATATCTGCATCTATACCAATCACAACCGCACCCTTGAAGTGCTCTCAGCCAACGACTGAACCGGAGCTACCATGTCTGCAATGACTCCCCGCGAGATTGTCCACGAGCTGAACAAACACATCGTTGGCCAGGAAGAAGCCAAGCGCTCCGTTGCCATCGCGCTACGCAACCGCTGGCGCCGTATGCAGCTCGACAGCACCCTGCGGGACGAAATCACCCCCAAGAACATCCTGATGATCGGCCCTACCGGTGTGGGCAAGACCGAGATTGCCCGACGCCTGGCGAAGCTGGCAGACGCCCCCTTCCTCAAGATTGAAGCCACCAAGTTCACCGAGGTGGGCTACGTGGGCCGTGATGTGGAGTCCATCATCCGCGACCTGGCGGATATGGCCATCAAGATGCTCCGCGAGAAGGAAATGAAGCGCCACGAGAACCAGGCCCTGGATGCCGCCGAGGAACGCATCCTCGATGCCCTGCTGCCGCCACCCCGCGACTTCAAGGAGGACAGCCAGCCGCGGGAGGACTCCTCCACCCGCCAACTGTTCCGCAAGAAGCTGCGGGAAGGCCAGCTGGACGACAAGGAAATCGAGATCGACCTGCGCAATTCCGCCGCCGGCGTGGAAATTATGGCACCCCCGGGTATGGAAGAGATGACCAACCAGTTGCAGAACATGTTCTCCAATCTCTCCCAGGACCGCCGCAAGACCCGCAAGATGAAAGTGGCGGATGCCATGCGCCAGGTGAAGGAAGAGGAAGCCGCCAAGCTGGTGAACGAAGAGGAGATCAAGCAAAAGGCCATTGAATCCGTCGAGCAGAACGGCATCGTGTTCGTGGACGAGATCGACAAGGTGGCCAAGCGTTCGGAGAACACCTCCGCCGACGTCTCCCGGGAAGGCGTGCAGAGGGACCTGTTGCCGCTGATCGAAGGCAGCACCGTCAGCACCAAGTATGGCTCCGTGCGCACCGATCACATCCTGTTTATCGCCTCCGGTGCCTTCCACCTGTCGAAGCCGTCGGACCTGATCCCGGAGCTGCAGGGCCGCCTGCCCATCCGGGTGGAACTGCAGGCCCTGTCGCCGGAAGACTTCCGTCGCATACTGACGGAGCCGGACGCGTCACTGATCCAGCAGTACGAGGCCCTGATGGGTACGGAAGGGGTCAAGCTCACCTTCAGCGACGACGCCATCACCCGCCTGGCCGAGGTGGCCTGGAAGGTCAACGAGAGTACGGAGAACATCGGCGCCCGTCGCCTGCACACGGTGCTGGAACGGCTGCTGGAAAGCCTGTCGTTTGACGCCGGAGACAAGGTAACCAACGAGTTCGAGGTGACCGCGGAGTACGTGGACGAAAAGCTCGGCGACCTGTCCGAGGACGAAGACCTCAGCCGCTACATCCTGTAAACCGGCAGCGGGGCGTGGCCATCAGGCTTCGCCCCGCCCTGTCAGGAGCACACATCAATGAGCACGCGCCCCACCGATATCCGCATCCGCAAACAAAGCAGGCTGCTACAACTGGTGTATGCCGACGGTCAGGTGTGGGAGCTGCCTTTCGAGCTGCTCCGGGTCTGGTCGCCGTCGGCGGAGGTCCGGGGGCACGGCGCCGGGCCGGGTACCCTGCAGACCGGCAAGAAGGAAGTGCTGGTTACCGGCGCGGAAATGATCGGCAACTATGCCCTCAAGCTCACCTTTAGCGACGGCCATGACTCCGGCCTGTACAGCTGGGAGTACCTGTGGGATCTGGGCGAACATCAGGACGACTACTGGCAGCGCTACCTGCACCGACTGGAACAGGAAGGTGGTCAGCGGGAAGCCGGCCCCCAGGAGCACTCCTGAGGCCAGGTATCAGACCGGCCTGGCTTATTGGGCTTTCTGGAACACCTGGCTGACACTGCCCAGCACGCCCTTTTTCTGTCTCTGTTTCCGCTTCCTGGCCACATAGAGTGGCAGGGTTTCCCCATAGAGGGCGGTACCGATGGTCCGCTCACTGTCCTCCAGTACCTTCCGGTTCAGCCGGATACCGTGTTTGGCCAGCACCGGCTCCAGCTCATCAGCCCGTCGCAACAGGTCACGGCGGGTCATCTGGTAGGCGTGCTCACAGACCTGGCGACGGGAACGGAAACTGAACACGCTGGAGAAGAACAGCGTGGCGTCGTCCCGGGTGGGCTCAAACAGCATTACTTCCTTGCCCGGGTAGTCCCTGGCGTACTGGGCCAGGCCCTTCTGGATACGGGAATGCACCATGGTACGGAACATCTGCGCCAGCAGGTTGGGCATGCCGGAACCGGTCAGCTCATCCGCCGCCATGGTGCCCGCCGCCTCCGCGGCCCTGGCATCGACGGGTACCTGAGGATTGATAGCCAGCACCAGGTCGGCGCCATGATCAAAGGCCACAGACGCATGCAGCCCCTTGCGCAGGGTGCCATCCACACAATAACGCCCCTCCACCTGCACCGGCGTGTACAGGCCCGGCGACGCCATACTGGCCTGTATGGCCCTGGATACGGGGATATGATCCAGCCCTTCGTCCCCGAAGCACACGGTTTCCGTGGTCTCCACGTCCGCCGCAATCACGAACAGACGCCGCCGTAGTTTGCGGAAATCATTGGTCCGTCCGGAGGTGGTAAACGCCCGGGCCAGGTATTCCTCCAGCGCGCAGTTATCGAAGAGACCGGACGGCGCCGCCTGGGCCAGTATGGTCATGGCTTCCAGAAAGCTCTGGTCATGGGGATTACGGAGGAAACGGGACACGGCGCTGGTCACCAGTCCCGGCACTGCTCGCAAGCGACGCCCCATCTCCCGCAAGGCAGGGCGATAGAACACTTCCGGGTGGAACGGATGCACCTCCGCCTCATGCCGGACAAAGATGCGGCACAACTGCGCGGTGGTAAGCTGGTTGGCAAGATTGGCGGCAACGAACCCACCGGCATTGACCCCGACGTAGACATCGAGATCATTGAAATCCAGGCCATCCAGGGCCTCATCGAGGGCCCTGAGCGCACCGATCTCGTAGATGCCACCCAGGGGGCCGCCGCCCCCGAGGGCCAGGCCAATCCGGGGTGCCGGCCTCAGTTGGGTTGGTTCAGTGGTCATCTTGCCCTCCCCTGATACTCTCAAATGCCACGATGCGCCGTATACCCGGTCAATACAGCCAGCTACACGGGCATCAGGTCCAGTTACCCAACAAATTACCAACCGGAATTAGAATACTCACCCCAAAAATTTCCGGGCATACGGACCAGGCCATGTGCCGGGTCAGCGGGCACCCTCATAGGTGGTCACCGGCACCGATGCTCGACTGGGCCTCAGGTAGCGCGCAAAACCGGCGCTGCGCAAGGCAAGGTCCACACAACTCTTGATAACGTGGGGTGAGTCCAGCAGGAGCACATCCTCAAGCAACTGCGCGGCCCACTCACGGCTGATGCTGCGGATCACCGACTTCACCTTGGGCAGGCTGGCGGCGTTCATGGACAGGGCGTCATAACCCATGGCCATCAATAGCAGGGCGCCGCCCGGGTCGCCGGCAAGCTCACCACAGATGGTCACCGGCTTGCCCACCGAATGGGCATCCTGTGCAATCCGCACCAGGGCCTGCAGTACGGCGGGATGGTAAGAATGGTAAAGCTGGGCCACACGGGGATTGTTGCGATCCACCGCCAGCAGGTACTGGGTGAGGTCGTTGGAGCCCACGGACAGGAAATCCACCCGTTCGGCCAGCTCCCGCACCTGGTACACCGCCGCCGGCACCTCGATCATGACACCCACCCGGGGCATATGGATCTGGTAGCCTTCCTCCCGGACCTCGTGGTAGACCCGGTAGATCAGGTGGAGCGACTCCTCCACCTCGGAAATATTGCTGATCATGGGGAGCATGATCTGCAGGTTGTTGAACCCCTCGCTGGCCTTGAGCATGGCCCGCACCTGCACCAGGAAAATCTCCGGGTGGTCCAGGCTGATCCGGATGCCCCGCCAGCCCAGGAAGGGGTTCTCCTCGTTGATGGGGAAGTAGCTCAGCGCCTTGTCGCCGCCGATATCCAGGGTGCGCATGGTGACCGGATTGGGGGCGAAGGCCTCAAGCTGTTCCCGGTAGTATTCCCGCTGCTCCTGTTCGGACGGAAAGCGCTCCTTGATCATGAAGGGCACTTCCGTCCGGTACAGACCAATGCCTTCCGCGCCATGGCTCAGGGAACGGACCACATCAGTCATCAGGCCCGTGTTCACCAGCAACGACACACGGTGACCGTCGGTGGTGACGCAGGGCTTGTCCCGCAGGGCCTCAAGCCCTCGGAAAAGCTCGTCTTCCTCGTCGCAGATTTCCTGGTAGTAGTTGCGTAGCTCGGCAGATGGCGAGGCGAATATCTGCCCCTCAAACCCGTCGACGATCAGCTCCTTGCCATCAAGCTGGTTCACCGGGATATCCACCAGCCCCATGACCGTGGGCACCCCCATCGCGCGGGCCAGGATCGCCACATGGGAGTTGCTGGAGCCACGCACCGACACCAGCCCCACCAGGCGCCCCCGGGGCACTTCTCCCAGCATGGCGGGGGTCAGTTCCTCGCTGACCAGCACCGTGCGTTCGGGGTAGTCCACCTCGCGGCTGTCGCCTTCCTGCAGGTGAGACAGGATCCGGCGCCCCAGGTCCCGGATATCCACCGCCCTCTCCCGCAGGTAGTGGTCGTCCATCATCTCGAAGTGACGGACGTACTGGTTGACCACCTGTTTCAGGGCGCCCTGGGACCAGAGGCCGTCGTTGCGGATCCGGTTGGCCACCTCACCCGGCAGGGCATTCTCCCCCAGCATCCGCAGGTAGACGTCGAACAGGGCCTGCTCCTCCGGGCGCAGCTTGTCGGACAGTCGCTCGGACACCTTCTGGATGTCCTCCTGGACGGCCTTTACCGCGTCCTGGAACGCCGCCAGCTCGCCATCGGGGTCGTTGGTGGTTTTTTCCGGCACGGCGTCCAGATCCGCCGGCGGGTATACCACCACGCCGGTTCCGATAGCGACGCCCGGCGCCCCCGGCACACCGTTGAAGGACACATCCCGGGCTTCCTCGCCGGTCAGTGACAAACCACTGATGGCGCCGGTGGCTTCGCTGTGGGCAATCACACCGGCCAGCTGTGCCGACACGGTCACCAGGAAGGCTTCTTCACCCTCATCGAAATTCCGGGACGCTTCCCGCTGCTGGACCACCAGAACGCCCAATACCCGACGGTGGTGGATAATCGGAACACCCAGGAATGACCGGAAGCGTTCCTCGCCGGTTTCGGGGAAATAGCGGTAACGGGGATGGGAGGGAGCATCTTCCAGGTTGATGGGCTCCTCCCGGGAACCCACCAGGCCCACCAGACCCTCGGAATGGCCCAGGCTGACCTTGCCCACGGCCTTCTTGTGAAGCCCCTCGGTGGCCATCAGGATGTAGCGGTTGGACGCCGGATCCAGCAGATAGACGGAACACACCTCGGTGTTCATGGCGGCCTGTACCCGCGAAACGATAATGTCCAGCGACTCCTGCAGATCACGGGCGCCGTTTACTTCCTGAACAATACTTCGCAAGGTACCGAGCATAGTGGGCGTCAATCCATCATTGTTGTGGGTCCTGCCGGCGCGGCGCTTCTTCGGCCCGCTGCCATTGGTCGACAATACTGAAAAGCCGGGGAGCCAGTTCCCTCAGGGCCCGCCGGTATACTTCCCGCTTGAACGACACCACCTGGCCCAGCGGGTACCAGTAGCTGACCCATTGCCAGCCATCGAATTCCGGCGAATCCGTTCGGTCAACCCGCACGGAGGCATCCGGGGAAAGCATCCTCAGAAGGAACCATTTCTGTTTCTGACCAACGCAAACGGGTCGTGAATTCTGCCTCACCATCCGGCGCGGCAGGCGGTAACGCAGCCAGCCGCGGGTGCAGCTGATGATTTCCACATCATCCGCACTCAGGCCGATTTCCTCGGCCAGCTCCCGGTAGAGAGCCTGTTCCGGTGATTCATCGTGCTTGATGCCACCTTGTGGAAACTGCCAGGAGTCCTGTCCGATTCTCCTTGCCCACAGCACTTCGCCCTTATGGTTGGCCAGAATGATTCCGACGTTGGGTCTGAAACCGTCTGAATCAATCACGGCACAGTCCTGTATCAAAGTTTGTTACGTGAAATCCGCATGGTCACTGTTGTGCGGACTCCCAGCCCCGATGTTCAGGGACTTTTATTCCAGATTGGCTCCATTCTTACAGAAAGCCTACTGGTCGGCAAACGAAGCCGGCACTCTTTTCAGCATGTTAGAATCGCTCCTGAAAAAACCTTCTGAGGAGACAACCCTTGACCCTGGCCATCTTTGACCTGGACAACACGCTGCTGGCGGGCGACAGCGACCACGCCTGGGGGGAATTCCTGGTGGACGCCGAGCTTGTCGACCCCGAACACCACCGGCAACAGAACGATCAGTTCTACCAGGACTACCTGAACGGCGAACTGGATATCCAGCGCTACCAGCGTTTCGCCCTGTCACCCATCGCCGACCGCGACCCCGAGGAAGTGACAGCCTGGCGCAAGGCCTTCATGGACAGCCGGGTCAGGCCCCTCTACCAGGCAAAGGCGGACAAACTGCTGGAACACCACCGCAGCCAGGGGCATACCCTGATGATCATTACCGCCACCAACCGTTTCGTCACCGGCCCCATCGCCGAAGCCATGGGCATCGAGCACCTGATTGCCACGGAACCGGAGATCCGCGACGGTCGCTACACCGGCGACATCACCGGGATACCCAGCTTCCAGGACGGCAAGGTGCTGCGGCTGCAGCAATGGCTGAAGGATAACGATACCACCCTGGACGGCGCCTGGTTCTACAGCGACAGCCATAACGACCTGCCGCTTCTGCGACTGGTGGATAACCCGGTGGCGGTGGATCCGGATCCGACACTGGAGCAGTACGCGAGGGAGCAGGGGTGGCCGGTGATGTCGTTAAGGGATTAGTGATCGAGCCACAAGGCGGTGGTAGACATCCCCTCTCCCCAACGAGGGAGAGGGCCAGGGTGAGGGGGAGCGCCCGTAGGGCGCAAGAAGGTCCTGCTGAGGAGTTGCCGGCCCCACCCTCACCCCAACCCTCTCTCGGGGGTTACTCTACAAAAACTCCGTCAACGACCGCACAAAGCAGGCCTTGAGATAGTCGGTTTCCGGAATGCCCGGCACCATGGGGTGGTCCGGTCCCTGGTAGCCCTGCTCCAGCAGCTGAACGAAGCGGTCCACCTTCCGGGCACTGCCCCGGATAATGTCCACCAGCTTGTCCCTGGACAGGTGCATGGAACAGGAGGCGGATATCAGTAGCCCGTCCCGCTCCAGCAGACGCAACGCCAACTGGTTGAGGCGAGCGTAGGCCTGCTCACCCGCCTTCTGGTCACGGCGACGGGGAATCAGCGCCGGCGGGTCCAGCACCACGATATCGAATTTCCGTTTCTCGTCGCACAGCTCCTTGAGTACGCCAAAGGCGTCCCCTTCCAGGGTTTCCACGGCACCAAAACCATTCAGGGCGGCGTTATGGTGGACCGCATCCAGGGCCTGGCGGGAGCTGTCCACACAGGTCACCGATTCAGCACCACCCGCAGCCGCCTGCAGGCCCCAACCACCGGCATAGCTGAACACATCCAGCACCCGGCAACCGGGGCTGTACTGCTGCAGTCTTGCCCGGTTCATACGGTGGTCGTAGAACCATCCGGTCTTCTGGCCGCCGGTGAGCGGCACCTCGAAGCGAACGCCGTTTTCCCGTACCTGCAGGGTGTCGACCGGGTCGCCGTCCACCTGCTCCACATAGGATGGCAGTCCCTCCACCGACCGCATCTTGCCATCGTTCTTGAGAACGATAGCCCTGGGGTGCGCCAGCCGCTGGACGGCCCGCACGATGGAGTCCTTCATGGTCTCCATCCCGGCGGTGGAAATCTGCACCACGACAACATCATCGAACCGGTCGATCACCAGTCCCGACAGGCCATCCCCGTCACCATACACCCAGCGGTACCAGGGTTCGGGAAATACCCTTTCACGCAGCCTGAGGGCAGCCTCCAGGCGATCCGCCAGACGCTTCGGCGTCATGCCGCTGTTGGCGTTGCGACTGATCAGACGGCCGCAGATAAGCGCATGGGGATTCACAAACAGCGTGCCCAGGGGCTTGTCGTTGGCCGCTCGCAATTGCGCCTGACCGCCGGCCTCGAAGTCGGCCAGGGGCGAGCGGCGGGTGTCCACCTCATTGCTGTAGACCCAGAGGTGCCCTGCCCTGAGCCGGCGTTCAGCGCCCTTGCGCAGATAAAGTACGGGAAAGTCCATCAGGCGCCGACCTTACGCATCGGCCAGCAGATCGCCGTAGGCGGCCGCATCCATCAGGCCATCAAGTTCGCCCTTATCGGCGAGCTTGACCCGATACAGCCAACCTTCGCCATAAGGGTCCTCGTTGACCTTTTCCGGCTCGTCTTCCAGGGTGTCATTAATTTCGGTCACCTCACCCGTTACCGGACTGAAGACGTCAGAGGCGGACTTGACCGACTCGGCCACGCCGGCCTCCTCGCCGCCGGTCACGGTGTCACCCACTTCCGGCAGACCGATGTAGACCACGTCACCAAGCTGCTCCTGGGCAAAATCGGTAATGCCGACGGTCGCCGTGCCATCATCCGCCACCCGGACCCACTGGTGAGTCTCGATGTACTTGAGATCGGCAGGTATTTCACTCATATCACTTGTCCATGGCTGGAGAATTTGCCGCAGTTTACCGGAAACCGCGCTGGAACAGGAACGCCAGAATCGCCGGCACCACCCTTTCGAACCGCTGGAAACGGTGATCGCCACCGGGCTGGATCCACGTCCTCGCCCCCGGATGCTTGGCCAGGACTTCCCGGTAGTCGAGGGTCTCGTCGGCAGTCTGCACAAGGATGAACAGTTTTTCGCCATCCACGAGCTCACCGGGTTCCATCGCTTCAAGGGTAGACGTATGGTCGGCGGTCAGCTCGTAGTGCTCACCGGTATAGGGATTGTACTGTGGTCCCAGGTGATCCTGCAGCAACCGGTGGGGCCAGGCTGCTGGATTGATCAGGGCAGCCCTGATGCCCATACGGGCAGACAGCACAGAGGCAAAGAATCCTCCCATGGAACTGCCGATAATCCCGACAGGCCGGTTACCCGCCGACGCTACGGCCTCAACGGCCCGTTCCAGCGCCCGCTGCGGGTCGAACCCCAGTTCCGGCACCACCAGCTCCACCTCCGGCGCCAGCTCCGGCAAAAGGGTGCGAAGCTCCGAGACCTTCTGGGATTGCGGGGAACTGTTAAAGCCGTGGAGATAGACCACTACGGGGCCGTTTCCTGGAGAGGTCATGGGATATGCCTGATGTATTGACTGCAAGGATGGTCAGTCTACCCGGAGCCGCCAGCGTTGTGGAGGGCCCTGGAGAGCCGGCGAGATCAGACGTGAACCCGTTCAATAGCCGGTACTGTCGGTGTCCAGTTCGTAGCGGAAATCCGTGGCGCGCTCCACGCCGGTCCTGATGGTGCCATCGCTGCGCAGATCCAGCCAGCGGAACCCGGGCGCCAGCCGTTCTACCGAGAAATCGGTGGACCCAGCCTCAAACTGGATGCAGGTGGATGGCGTGGCCAGCAGCCGGACATCGCCACGGTAAAGATCCAGATCCTGGTGGATATGCCCCCAGAGTACCGCCCGGACGTTGTCGAAGCGGTCGATGACCCGCCAGAAATCATCACGATTGGTCAGACCGATGGCGTTCATCCACTGGGTCCCGATCTCGATCGGGTGATGGTGAAGACTGACCAGTGCCGGGCGCCCGGGATACGCTGCCAGCGCCTCTTCCAGGAACGCCAGCTCCTCCGGCTCCAGGTAGCCGTGAACCTGCCCTTTCACCGATGAGTCCAGCATGATTACCTGCCACTGACCGATCAGCAGATGGCGCCCGGCGGCGTTATGGCGCTCGGCAACCCGGGTCAGCAGGTCACTGTCATCATGGTTCCCGGCCACCCAGCTCTCCGGGCAGCCAAACACGGACACCTGGCGGGCAAATTCCTGGTAGGCGGTCTCGGAGGCGTCCTGGGCCAGGTCACCGGTCGCCAGCAACAGGTCCGGATGGCCATACCGGGTCCGTGCGCACTGCACCACGGCGTCCAGGCTCTCACGGGTACGGACCCCCAGAAGGGTGCCGTCCGTATCGGCCATCAGATGCGGGTCGGTAATCTGAAGTACCCGCGCGGCCCGGCCATTGGCGGGACTGACCGTCACGGGTGACCTGTGCTCAAGTGCTGGCATTGCATTATTCATCCGTCTACCAATGGTCTAGATACTAGACGGATTTTACGCACACAACTTAAACATCAGTCACAAGTCGGAGGGAATATGGAGGGACCTTTTACAATAGTTTACCGAAAGGATGAGATTATCAGCCTTCTACGCCGTCAGAGTGGCGCCATTGGCTACGCTCAGGGGTGACATGACCAAATCGCAGGCAGTAATCCAGCCAGTCCGCCACGAAGCCGTTGAGCTGGACCTTCTCGTCCGGGTGGTGCATAAAGCGATTGGGGTAATCATTCACGGCGGCAATCTGGCGATTACCGTAGAAACTGATCACCTCGGCCATGCTGGCATCGTGGTAAACCCTGACCGTCAGTTCCGGGTTGTTCAGCCAGCGGCCACTGTTATGAACCTGCTCAAGCAGCAGGGTTTCCGTGTAGCGGGTCTGCTGGAGCACGGAGATGCTGACCCGCCCCAGGTAATGGGACTCCCGGTGCAGGTCAAACTGGAGCACGTCACTGTCGTTGGTCTCCAGGTTGCGCAGGCGGCGCAGGCGCTGGTAATTACCCTCGCACAGCGCCCCCAGGCGCTGTAGATCGGGCACATACCGGTTCCGGCGAAGCGTGGTGACAGTCATGCACGACTCCATTCGTTGCGCAGGCGATCACGGTTCAGTTGCAACCACTGGATGGCCATGATGGCAGCCGCGTTGTTCACCCGGCCATCACGGATCATGTCGAAGGTTTCCGTGGCGCTGAAGACGTGGGCACGGATGTCCTCGTGCTCGTGGTCCAGGCCAAACAGGCCGCCAGCGTTTTCGGTGCTCACCTGGCCGGCATACAGGTAGACCATTTCCGTCGTGCCCCCCGGAGACACCAGGTATTCACAGATTTTCTCGAGACGGGCGAAGGACAGTCCTGCTTCTTCTTCCGCTTCCCGTTGCGCGACCTCTTCGGGCTTTTCGCCCTCTTCGTTCATACCCGCCACCAATTCCAGCAGCCAAGGGGACTGGTCCCGGCCAATAGCACCCAGGCGGAACTGCTCCAGCAGCACGACTTCGTCCCGCACCGGGTCATAGGGCAGCACGCAGGTGGCATCACCACGCACGAACAGCTCACGGGTAAACTCCGACATCGTGCCGCCATCAAAGCGGGGGTGGCTGAGCAGGAGTTTGTCCATGCGGAAGAAGCCCTGGAATACGGTTTCCCGCTTATGGACCTGCACGTCGCTGGCCTTGAACTGGAATGGTTCTGGCGTCTTCTCGGTCATGGTGTTTCCGGGCTGTCTGAGTCGTTAGGCGTGATGAGGAACGATAGCCGGATGGTGCGCTGCTTTGCAAGTTGGTTTGTGGTGGTTTGGACCTGGGAGCACAGGAAGTCAGGGCGATGAAGCTTTTCCGGACACGCCGTGAATACATCCCTGTAGGCTCTTCAAAAACGTCCCTGTTTTTGAAGGTCCGGAAAAACTCCCTCACCCTGCCTTCCTCCATACCTCTTACGGGGATTCAACAGGAGGAGGCAAGAGAACCCGCGTCAACTCGCGGCTTAACGGAGACAGGTTGAGAACACTTTTCCGGACCGTCGAGCGCCAGGGAAGGCGCTCGTCGAGCCCTACAGGGACGTACTTGCCGGGCGTGTCCGGAAAAGTGTTATCGACCTGTCGCCCAGGCACCAAACCAACCAGTCTGGGAACGATCTAAACGCGGTCGTAAATTTTGGCCCCGGAAGCCACAAACTCCTCGGCTTTCTCCTTCATGCCGGCATCCACAGCCTCCACATCATCGAGACCATGCTCCCTGGCATATTCCCGAACCTCCTGGGAAATCTGCATGGAGCAAAACTTGGGACCGCACATGGAACAGAAGTGAGCCACCTTGGCGGACTCCTTGGGCAAAGTCTCATCGTGGAACGCCCGGGCCGTGTCCGGATCCAGGCCCAGGTTGAACTGATCCTCCCAGCGGAACTCGAACCGCGCCTTGGACAGGGCATTGTCCCGGATCTGCGCGCCCGGATGGCCCTTGGCCAGGTCCGCCGCATGGGCCGCGATCTTGTAGGTGATGATGCCCGTCTTCACGTCATCCTTGTTTGGCAGCCCCAGGTGCTCCTTGGGTGTGACGTAGCACAGCATGGCGCAGCCATACCAGCCGATCATCGCCGCCCCGATACCGGAGGTGATGTGATCGTAGCCAGGGGCAATGTCGGTGGTCAGCGGTCCGAGGGTATAGAACGGCGCCTCGTCGCAGCACTCAAGCTGTTTGTCCATATTCTCCTTGATCAGGTGCATGGGCACATGGCCCGGACCTTCGATCATGCACTGGACATCATGCTTCCAGGCGATCTTCGTCAGCTCGCCCAGGGTTTCCAGCTCGCCGAACTGGGCCGCATCATTGGCGTCGGCGATGGAGCCCGGACGCAGGCCGTCCCCGAGACTGAAGGACACATCGTAAGCCTTCATGATCTCGCAGATATCCTCGAAGTGCTCGTACAGGAAGCTCTCCCGGTGATGGGCCAGGCACCACTTGGCCATGATCGAACCGCCGCGGGACACGATACCGGTGGTCCGGCTGGCGGTCAGGGGCACATGGTGGAGCCGCACACCGGCATGGATAGTGAAGTAATCCACCCCCTGCTCCGCCTGTTCAATCAGCGTGTCCCGGAAGATCTCCCAGGTCAGGTCCTCGGCGACACCGCCCACCTTCTCCAGGGCCTGATAGATGGGCACGGTGCCGATGGGGACCGGCGAGTTGCGGATGATCCATTCCCGGGTCTCGTGGATGTTCTTGCCGGTGGACAGGTCCATGACGGTGTCGGAACCCCAGCGGATGCCCCAGGTCAGCTTTTCCACCTCCTCTTCGATGGACGAACTGACGGCGGAGTTGCCGATATTTCCGTTGATCTTCACCAGGAAGTTGCGACCGATGATCATCGGCTCGGTTTCCGGGTGGTTGATATTGGCGGGGATGATCGCCCGGCCTTTAGCCACTTCCTCCCGAACGAATTCCGGCGTGATCTCCGGAGGCAGGTTGGCGCCGAAGGATTGCCCCGGATGCTGCTGGTCCGCCAGGCCATTTTCCCGGGCCTCCTGTAACTTCATGTTCTCCCGGATCGCGATATATTCCATTTCCGGGGTGATGATCCCCTGACGGGCGTAATGCATCTGGGAGACATTGCGGCCCGGCTTTGCCCGCAACGGCTTGCGCTCATCCATGAATCTGAGCGGATCCAGTTGCGGATCTTTCATTCGACGGCGGGTGAACTCCGATGAATAGTCCGCCAGTTGCTCGGTATCGCCACGCTCGGCAATCCAGCCGGCTCGGAGCGGCTGAAGGCCTTTGCGCAGGTCAATCCGCGCCTCCGGGTCCGTATAGGGGCCGGAGGTGTCATAAAGCACTACCGGTGGATTCTTCTCGCCCCCCATATCGGTCGGGGTATCGGTTAGCTTGACTTCCCGCATGGGTACTCTGAGGTCCGGGCGGGAGCCCTGGACGTAGACCTTGCGGGACGCAGGCAATGGCTGGATGGCCGCCCCGTCAACACGGGCGGATTCACTGAGAAAGGTTGGAACGTTTGACATGATGCGGACCCTTATTTGTTCATCCTGTGACACGGGCCGCGTATGACGCTGGTGCTGCACAACAGCCACCATGAACCTGAGCAATGGAGACTCGGGCAATGGCTGTTCAGAGCTGTCCTGGATCCCTACGCCGGTTCTAGCCGGATCAGGTTAGCGGGTTCTGCGCTGCAATCTCAGCCGGTCAGCATTGTTTGCTGAACCAGCACCCCGTCAAGACGCGATTCTGTGGGCCTGCAGGATTATACGGACGTCGGATATCGAACAACCGGGCAACCTGTCAGACCTCTAATGGCACACCTGAAAAACAGTGCACGGACCAAGTCTAGAGATCCGTTGATTTATTGTCCATAATGAACCACCGCTGTTATTAATAAGCTTGGTAACTGAAGAAGTTACAGTCACATGAATCGCCGGCCCCGTCAGGGCAGAGGGGGCGACACTTTGGGAGAACACATGAAAAAGCAACTGCTATGCGGCCTGATCGGTCTTTTCACGGCCCGGGCCGCACTTGGCCTTGATCTGGTGGAGAGCTACGAAAAGGCCCTCTCCTACGACTCCGGCATCGCCGCCGCGGAAGCCTCCCTGGAAGCCCAGGAGGCCGGCTCGGATGTGACTCGCAGCGCGCTGCTGCCACAGATCGGCGCCTACGGAAACGCCAACCACTATGACATCGACGGCCCCAGCCAGGACAACTCCTACAAAAGCTTCAGCTACGGGGTCCAGCTGTCCCAGCCGCTGTTCCAGGCCGACGCCTGGTTCGCCTACGACGCCGCCAAGTTCCAGACCGAGGCCGCACGGGCCGAGTACAACCTGGCCCAACAGCAACTGATACTGGATGTGGCCGAGGCCTACTTTAACGTACTCCGCGCGGCCGACACCCTCACCGCCACGGAAGCCGCCGAGAACGCTATCGAGCGTCAGTATGAACAGGCCCAGGAGCGCTTTGATGTAGGCCTGATTGCCATCACCGATGTCTACGAATCCCGTGCCAGCTTCGACGACGCCACCAGTCGCCGCATTGCCGCCGAGAACGACCTGGATATCGCCCGGGAGCGGCTCTCACGCCTGACCGGCGAGTACGCTGAAGACATCGAGAACCTGGAACAGGAATTCCCGCTGATGCAGCCCACTCCGGCGGACCCGCAGAAGTGGGAGACCACGGCCCTGGAACAGAACTGGCAGATCCAGACCGCCATCCGGGAGCTCCAGGCCAGTAAGGCCAACCTCGACGAGGCCAAGGCCGGCCACTACCCAACCGTGGAGCTGACCGCCTCCCTGGGCCGGCAACGGCTGGACAACGTGGAACTGAGCACGCCAACCCCGGGTGGCCAGCAGGACGGCACCACCACCGAAGGCGTTATCGGCCTGAGCCTCAATGTGCCCCTTTACGCCGGTGGCGGCATCCAGGCCGGAGTCCGTCAACAGCGTGCCGCCGTGGATGTGCGGGACAACAATCTGGCGACCACCCGCCGGGACGTACGGGTCAACACCCGCAGCCTCTACCGCACGATCAACACCAATATCGAAACGGCCTCCGCCCTGAAGCAGACCATTGTCTCACGCCGCAGCGCACTGGACGCTACTCTGGCCGGCTATGATGTTGGCACCCGGAATATCGTGGAAGTGCTGGACGCGGAACAGGCCTACTATGTAGCGCTCAGGGATTACGCCAATGCCCGTTACGACTACGTGGTCAACTCTCTGCGCCTGAAACAGGCGGCGGGCACCCTCAGCCCCCAGGACATCATTGAGCTGAACAAATGGCTCAGCGAGACGGCCCCGGGCATTGAGGCACTGGCCACCGAGGACGAAACCCTGGACGATCCTACCCAGTAAAGACGGGTTCTGGCGTGCGCGGTGGAAAGGCGCGCAAGCGCTTCAGGCAGTTTTGTCGAGCCGATCGAGGATGCCCCCGACCACCCGGTCCAGGGCGCCTCGGTTGGCGTTCACCACGTCCAGGGCTGCCTTCCCCAGGGTTGCGGCACGTTCTCCGTCGGCCAGCAGCTCACCCACCTGTCCGGCGAGATCCGCCTCGCCCTGTATCCGGACCAGTCCCTGGCCGGCCTCCAACTGACGATAGACCGTCTCGAAGTTGAACACATGGGGGCCGGTGACCACCGGCATGCCCCAGGCCGCCGGCTCCAGCGGATTGTGCCCGCCCCGCTCGATCAGCGAGCCGCCCACGAAGGCCACATCCGCCGCCCCGTACAGCACCATCAGTTCACCCATGGTATCGCCCAGGTAGACCTGCGCCTCTCCGACCGCCCCCCCCGACGACCGCCGTACCTGTGAGAAACCACGACTGTCGGTCAGTGCCGCCACCGAATCGAAACGGTCCGGGTGCCGGGGCACCAGTACCAGCAGGGTATCCGGGAGCTTTTCCAGAATCCGGGCATGGGCGTCGAGGAGCTGCTCATCCTCCCCCTCGTGGGTACTGGCGGCAATCCATACCGGTCGCGCGCCAATACCTTGTCTCAGGTCATTGGCGCGCGCCCGCACCTGGTCGGTGATGTTTACATCAAACTTGATACTACCGGTGACAGATACAGAATCCGGTCGGGCACCAATGTCCACAAACCGCGCGGCATCGTCCTCGGCCTGGGCCGCGATCCAGTCGAGGCGCTCAAGAAGGGATCTGACCCAACCACCGATACGCTGGTAGCCGCGGGCGGAACGTTCCGACAAGCGGGCATTGATCAGGAACACCGGACACTGATGACGACTGGTCTCCACGATAAGGTTGGGCCAGAGTTCGGTTTCCATGATCACCAGGGCCCGGGGCCTGACCCGGCGGACAAAGCGGCGTACGGCACCAGGGGTATCAAACGGGGCATAGGCATAGAGCGCCCGGTCACCAAACAGGGACCGGGCCTGGGCAGCGCCGGTCGCAGTCATGGCGGTTACCAGCACCGGCACATCCGGGCGGCGATCCAGAATCGCCTTGACCAGAGGCGCCGAGGCAATGGTTTCACCCACGGAAACCGCATGCACCCAGATCACCGGCTGTTCCGTGGGCGCCACGTGACCCAGCCGCTGCTGCCACCCTTTGTTACTGCCCCCATTGCGGCGGGTCTGCCACCACAGGTAAACCATGGCAAAAGGTAGCAGCAACCGATAGCACAGGGAGTAGACGACGTGCAGCATGGGGGCTCCGTGGTCAAGTGGGACGGCCATTCTAACCAATCATGCCATGAGTGCCACTGACAGCACCAAAGCCGCCCTGATAAACTGCCGGTCTTCAACCTCCGACATTGGCCGACAGGTAGTCCAACCATCGTGAAACGCAAACACCGTAAGCAGGAAAGGGACCTCAACTACAGCCACTATTGGCACCCCCGCTGGTGGCCCACCTGGATCGGCATCGCGATGATGTGGCTGATGTCGCGGCTGCCAATCCGTTGGCAATGGAGTGTGGGCAGGCTCCTGGGGAATCTGGCCTGGCGTTTCATTCCCAAACGCCGCCATATCACCGAGGTCAATATCCGGCGATGCTTCCCGGAGCTTTCCGAACAGGAGCAACAGGCCCTCGTTCGCAAGTCGTTCCAGGCCAATGGTATCGGCATGATGGAGATCGGGCTGGGCTGGTTCCGGGACATGGCCGACCTCAAGGACATTACCCGTGTCCACGGCCTTGAACACCTGGACCGCGCCCGGGAGGGCGGCAAGGGCGTCCTGCTGGTCGGTGGACACTACAGCACCCTGGAAATGGGCGGCAGCCTGGCCACGGAGGTCATGGATGCCGATGTCATGCAACGGGACCATAACAACCCCCTGATGAACGCCGTCATGACCCGGGCCAGGGCGAAACGCTACGGAACCGTACTCGATTCCAAGGACCTGCGTGGGCTGCTGAAACGGCTCAAGCAGAACCGCGCGGTCTGGTACGCCACGGACCAGGACTATGGGCGCAAGGGGATCGTCTTTGCACCTTTCTTCGATATCCCCACCGGCACCATCACCGCCACGTCCCGCATCGCCGAACGGAGCGGCTGTGCGGTGATGCCGTTCAGTCACTTCCGCCGGGAGGATGGTCCCGGCTATGACATCTACTTCCACCCGGCGCTGGAGGACTTCCCCTCTGGCGACGAGCTGGCTGATGCGACCCGCGTGAACGCCACCATCGAACGGGAAATCCGCCGCCAGCCGGACCAGTACCTGTGGATGCACCGCCGCTTCAAGACCCGGCCCAACCGAGACGATCCGGATTTCTACGGCAAGTCGTGACACTAGCGCAGGCGGCGGAACGGTACCGTAGCCCCTACTTGCCGCCCCCGGGCATTGGTGGTAGCTTCCCTTCAGCCGTTTCCGCCCAAGGATCTACCCTACGACTATGGCGATTACCAGAACCTCACTCGCCGTGTTTGCCCTGCGCCAGGCCGGCAAACTCTCGCTACGCATGGCCCAGCGCATTGGCCGTGTCATCGGCACAGTGAGCTGGTGGTTCCCGTCCCGTTCAAAAAAAGTAACCACCGCCAATATCGACCTGTGCTTCCCCGAACTGTCTGCAGAACAGCGTCACCGGCTGATCCGCTCCAGCCTGCGCCACACCGGGCAGACCTACCTGGAAATCCCCCTGATGTGGGAATGGCCGGTGGAAAAATGCATGGCCCTGATCCGGGACGTGGAAGGCCTGGAGTTGGTGGACCAGGCCCTGGAGAACGGCAAGGGCGTGGTCCTGCTGGCGCCCCATCTGGGCAACTGGGAACTGGCGGGCATCTACTTCTCCACCCGCTACCACATGGCCGCCCTGTACAGCCCGCCCCACCTGCCCGACTTCGAGGACTATATGATCCGCGTCCGCGAACGTGCGGGATCGGTACTGGTACGAGGCGACCGGAGGGGGCTGGCCCGCATGGTGGGCATCCTCAAGGGCGGCGGCATTGCCGGCATCCTGCCAGACCAGAGCCCCCACAAGAACAGCGGTTACGCCTATGGCCCCTTCTTCGGCATCGATGTGCGCACCATGACCCTGGCCTCCAAGATGATCGCCAAGTCCGGCGCCGCCGCCTTTACCACCTTTGCCGAGCGCCTGAAGGACGGTGAAGGCTTCCGCATCATCATCCGCCCAACCGAGCAGGGAATCGACAGCAGGGACCCGGTGGAAGCAGTCTCGGCCCTGAACCTGTCCGTGGAGAAATGCGTGCGGGAAATCCCCGAGCAGTACCAATGGGAGTACAAACGTTTTCGCCACCGCACGCCCGGGGAAATCAATCCTTACAACCCCGCCAAGCGATGCAAATAGCGTCCTGCTCCGCATTTTTCCGGACAGGCATGGGCGAGCGCCCGTGTGTATACTGTGTCACTGTTTCCGACCACTGAACGCATCCGGTTTCCATGACAGCGACTGATATGCCAGCTACCGACATTACGCCCCAGTCCATCGGTGTCGTCATCACCACCTACAATTCCCCGGCCTGGCTGGAGAAGGTGCTGATCGGCTACGAGAACCAGGCTGACCCGGATTTCCGGGTGATTGTCGCGGACGACGGCTCCACCGGGGACACCCGGGCGCTGATCGACCGGTTCCGCGATCGTGGCACCCTCACCATCGACCATGTGTGGCATGAGGACCAGGGGTTTCGCAAGTGCCAGATACTGAACAAGGCGATCCGGGAGACCGACTGTGACTACCTGATCTTCACGGACGGTGACTGCATCCCCGAGCCGGGCTTTATCGCAACCCACAGGCGCCTGGCACAACCCGGTTACTTCCTGTCCGGTGGATACATCAAGCTCACCATGCCGGTATCGGAGAAGATCAGCGAAGAGGATATCCGCTCGGCGGTCATCTTCAACCCGCAATGGCTGGTGGCCAACGGCCAGCCCAGAAACCATAAGCTGTGGAAGCTCTCCCCGTCACAGGGATTCAGGAAACTGCTCAATGCCGTCACGCCCGCCGCCGCGAGCTGGAATGGCATGAACAGCTCCACCTGGACCCGGGACCTGATGGCCGTCAATGGTTTTAACGAGGACATGCAGTACGGTGGACTGGACCGGGAGCTGGGTGAGCGCTTGTGGAACTACGGCCACAAGTCAAAGCAGATCCGCTACAGCACCGTGTGCCTGCACCTGGATCACGCCCGGGGCTACTCCAGGCCGGAGATCTGGGAGAAAAACCGGGCCATCCGCAAGGCCGTGAAGGAGCATCGCACCTTCTGGGCGGAAAACGGTATCGAGAAGTCGCGCCCCGATGCCTGATCATCAGACGTCCGCTCGCCCGATGCGAACCCTGGTTATCATCCACAGCCTGAAGATGGGGGGCATGGAGCGGGTTGCCGTCAACCTGGCGGATGCCTTTGCCGGCGAGGGCCATGACAGCCACCTGCTGACCTGCCGCAACCGTCCCAATGACCTGAAACCGGCCGACAACCGGGTGACCCTGCACCACTGGGACCAGTTCCAGCAACTGATGAAGTCGGTGGTCGGCATTCCGGTCTTTCTACTCTCACGACTGTTTCTTGGCGTGGTCCTGCCCCGCTCCCATTTCATGTGGGTGGGATGGCTTCAGGGCTGGTTGCTGAAACGCCATATCCACAAACTCGAACAACAGCATGGCCGGTTTGACCGGATCATTTTCCGGGGCCTGGGCACCTTCAAGTACTTCTGGTCGTTCCGGGATGACCGCTGCACCTACGTGCTGGAGAACGTTATCCACTATGACCGTCCCCTGTGGCAAAAGAAGTGGGAATGGCAGCTGGTGTTCCAGGGCCGGCACCTGGTGTGCGTATCCTCCGGCGTTGAGGATTCCGCCCGGGAAGCCTTCTCAAAAGGCTCTATCACGCCCAGAAGCCTTCGCGTCATCACCAACCCCTGCCCGGTAGAACAAATCCGAACCCAGGCCGAGCAGACGGACCCTGATATTCCAGACGCACCCTATATCGTCAATGTTGCCCGGCTGGTTCCCCAGAAGGGGCAGGCGCTGCTGCTGGAAGCCTTCGCCAGGACCCATATCCCACACAAACTGGTCATTGTCGGTGAGGGGCCATTGCGCCAGGAACTTGAACAGAAAGCCCGCAGTCTGGGTGTGGCCGATCGCGTGCTCTTCGCCGGCAAACGAGCCAATCCCTATCCCTGGATGAAGCGGGCCGACCTGTTCGTACTTGCCTCCGAGTATGAGGGGCTGGGCATCGTACTCACCGAGGCCCTGGCCTGTGGCACGCCGATTCTTTCCACGGACAGTCGGGGCGGAGTCCGTTTTGTGTTCCGGGGCGAGCTGGAGCAGTTCCTGACGCCCGCTACCGTGGACGGCCTGGCAGCGGGCCTGGAATCCACGGTGGCCCGACTGCCGATCACCGTACAGGACAAATGGCTGGCACCGTTCCGCAGCGATGTGGTGACCGACGCTTTCCTGTCAGAACCTGAAGCAGCAAGCCTATGAACAGACCCGCGCCTACCCCCCTGAACGTCCTTGTGGCCGGCATCTACTGGTCCGGGTCTGGTGCCGTGGTGGATTACCTGAAAGGGCACCCCGAGTGCCATGTGCCCAAGGGCGAGTTCACCGACTTCAAGCGTCAGGGGCGGCTTGGCACCATGCTGGAATCGGACACCGTGGCCCAGGCCCGGAAGCTGGCCCGCCGCACCTGGCTGGAGACGGCCCTCGGCAAGTTGCCGGCAGCCTGGTGGAAACAGCGGGGCAACCACAATCCCGCCAGCCTGTCCCTGAAGGACCAGGTATTCCATCAGCGACTGAAGCTGACGTACCTGAAAGAGTACCGCCAACACCTGGCCCGCTCCGGTCAGCCAGGTGATGTCACTGCCTGGAACCAGTGGCTGCAGGCCGTGGGCCAGACAATCGCCGGAGACCGCAGGGCCGTCGTCTGGAACCAGCCCATCTGGGTGGGCAAGCATGAGCACACCTGGCCAGGGGTGTTCGAACCCTACCGACTGGTGGTGGTTCACCGGGACCCGGAAGACCAGTTTGCAGAGGTGGTTCGGCAGGGCAAGATCGGCAAGCGGAAATCCGACCCGGCCTTTGACGACAGCGAAACCGACGATGTGGCCTATGTCCTCAAGGGCATTGCCAACAAGCTCGAAGCCCTGGCGGAGTTACAACGGCTGCTGCCGGAAGGGCGACTGCTGAACGTAAGCTTCGAGGCCTTCGTGGAGGATCACGACCGCCAGGCCGCCCGGGTGTGCCGGTTCCTGGGCATGGAGCCGGAACAGGTGCAGGGAGCTCCCTTCAAACCCCACGAATCGGCCCGCAATATCGGTATCGGCCAGACGGACGCCATCCAGCGGACCCTGGCCGGTTACCGCCCCATGGTGGACCGCCTGCGGGAACTGCGGGCAAACCTCCAGGAATAGCTGGTGTCCCGTTTGGTTGATTCGTTGACCTGCCGCGGGACACGAGGGGCATCACGGCCGGATCAGGATTTCTTCAGCCGGCAGTAGGCATCCAGGTCTCCGGAGGTTGCCATGGCTTCATAGGCCTCCAGTTCATCCGCCGTGTCCACTTCCAGCCAGCCGTTATCCACCAGGCAGGCCTTCACCGGCCAGCCGGCATCGATCATACCCTGGATCAGGCTTGTCATGTACATGTTGTCGAAGTCCTTGCCGTCATAGATGGCAGACCGGTCCAGTTCGTCGAAGAACGCCTTGAACCGCGCCACATGATCGCCCCGGATCCTGATCAGCCCCATGTACTGGGCCTGGACCTCATCATAGCTGCCAGGTTTGCGCCCCAGCTCCGTGACATAGCCCTGCTCCTCCATACGGAAGGTTTCCGCATCATCCAGGGGCTCATCCATGCGCAATTGCCAGAGCCGTTTCCATTCACGGTCAGCGGCCAGGCAGACCGGTGCATCACAGTCGAGGACGGCCTGCAGCACGCGGGGTTCGTAGACGATATCCCCATAGCTGATCAGCAGGTCCTCGCCATCAATCATCCGGTCGCGGGCGCAGAACAGGGTGAGCACCATGTTGGTGGCATCGTAACGGGGGTTGAGTACCAGTCCAGCCTGCAAGGTGTCCAGGTCGTCAGCACGGTAACCGCCGATCACGGTAATGTTCTCGCGAACACCACAGGCGGCCATGGCGGCCATCTGGTGATGAAGCAACGGTTTGCCGGACAGGGGCACCATGCACTTGGGCCGGTCGTTGGTATAGGGGCGTAGACGGGTGCCCTGCCCCGCCGCCAGGATCAGTGTCTGCATAAAGGCTCTCTGAATACTTGCAGGAATAGTTGCTGGTCCGGGCCGGTGAATGGCGTTTCCCGCTCCGGGTGCCACATGATACCAACCCATGGCAGGGTGTCATGGGTACAGGCCTCTATCGTGCCATCCGGGGCCTGGCACCGGGCCGTCAGCCCACTGGCCAGACCATCCGGGTGAATAGCCCAGTCATGGAAACTGTTCACCTCCCGGAAGTCGATAAAATCGACCGCACCGGGCAAGAGTTTCAGGCCATGCCTCACCGCTGTATGGCCCTCCACGGGGTCCAGTTGCCCGCCCAGCCAGTGGTTGATCATCTGCATTCCCCGGCAGACCCCCAGCACCGGCATCTTCCGTTCCTTGGCCACGGAAAGCAACGACGCTTCCGTGTGATCACGCTCCGGTGCTGGCTTGCCAGCTCCCGGTAACGAGGACAAATCATTGCCCCCGGTCAGCAACAGGCCTTCTATGCCCAATGCGTCCATCCAGGCGGCAGGTCGCGCCAGTCTATTGGGAACCGGCACCGCCGTCAGCCCCAGACCTTCCAGGAACAGGCCCCATTGCTGGTCCAGGCAATCCCGGCGTTCACCATAGGACTCCACCACTTCCACCCGCTGGGTGATACCAATACGCATGTCAGCGAACCACCTCCAGGCGACGGTTGGATGGATCCAGTTCCAGCACGGAGGCCCCCGCCAGGCCCAGGTAGCGGGCTTCCCCGATGCCGATGGCGGCGGGCAGGCCAAATTCGGCGGCGCGGATCGCCATGTGGGAATTGGCGCCACCGTACATGGTGACCAGGCCCGCGATATCGTGACCGAACAGCCAGTCATAGCCGGGATCCGCCTGGGGTATCAGCGCAATACGGCCGCTCAGATCGACGGCGCGATCATCGCCGGTCAGTTGGCGCAGATCGACGCACTCCGCGAGCACCCGCTGACTGCCGATGAAGTTGGCGTGAGTGTCCGCATACAGGAACCCGCAAAAATCATCACGGGTCCTGACCAGCGGGGGCAGTTCGATCAGCGCCGTGGTTCGGGCCGCTTCAGAACCTTCCTGCGCGCGCTGCCGCAACCACCGCTGGGGGTCAGCCACGCCGGGGTCACCGGCACGACAGGCAAGCAGGTCCTCAAGCGGCACCTGCGCTATGTCATCCCTTGAGAGGCTATGGGTCCCGGCAAAACCGGCAATGCAGTCCAATGCCCGGGACAGGTAGCGGGTGAACTCGAACTTGGCCAGTTCCCGGCCCTCGATCGCCCCGTGCAGGAAGGTCTCCACCTCGTCCGGATCGGAAGGCAGGCCGGCCTCCGCCAGGGCCCCGAAGAAATCCTGCCGCTCCGCCGCCCAGGCGCCTGAGTCTCCGGAGTGAATCGTCTGTGAGGTCTGGGCACGATCAACCACGGGCCGCAGATAGCGCTCCGGATCGTCCGCGTAGCTGGCAGAGGTAATATCGTAGGTGCCCGGACGCAAATGGCCATAACCTGACACCAACTGCTCGAACGGCATCTCGCCACGGGCCACTCTCGCGGCGTCTTCGGTAAACCGGTGGGAGACTGTCCGGATGGTGTTCAGGAAATCATCGACGGCCGCCTGCGACAGTATTCCCATGGTTACTGCGGAGCGCAGCAGGGTTATCGCGACAAAGCCACTGCGGGCCAGGTGGGCGAAGGTCAGCGTCCCGACCCGACGGCAATCCTCCAGCAGGGCCGCCGCCATGTCCAGGTCCGTGAGCGGTCGGCTGCTGATCACCGAGAACCGTTCCTGCAGCGTATCGACAGCCGCCAGGTCAGCAGGGGTACGCTGGAATGCACCCCGGGTAATATCCTTGAGCCCCTCGGCCAATGCCGACAGTTCATCCGCCTCGAACCCACCATGCTTCTCCAGTCGGCGCCGCCAGTGGTCAAAATCCAGGGCATAGCAGGTGGGCACCACATCGAACTCCACCTTGTCATGCAGTTGGGGGCGCTGGGCCAGCCACTCCAGGTAGAAGGTGACCAGACGGGCGGCAAGACCGTCATCCAGGGACGCCGGAACAAAGGAGTTGAAGCTGGCCCGGATATCGATATAGGGGTGCCCCGCAAACAGCGTCAGCAGTGGCTGGGGCCGGACATCCCGGTAGCCATATTCCGCCCGCTGCCTGGCCCAGACATCGTCCAGGATCAGGAACCGGTACAGGCTGGCGGCCAGCCGCCCGGGCCGGGTGCCGATAATCTCGGCCGGATTCCAGTCCGGCATGATTCCGAACATGGGGCTCTCACCCACCACAAAGGGACCAGGAGTCGACAACTGCTGAAAACGGGCCACCGCCTGGTCTATGGCGGCCCTGGCCGCATCGCTGGAATCCAGTTCGTGCTGAACCGCGATCGGACGTACCTGCAGGATGTGGATGCCCCCGTACTGGGTCATGGCGAATTCCACATCGAGGGAATCGAAATCCAGTAGTGCCTCCACCTCCCGTAGCGCCGGCAAAAGGCCCACCAGGTTGTCCGGTATGGCCGGATGGCCGTCCGGCGCGTCCCGGTGCAGGAACAGGGTCTTGTGTTCCCGGCTGGCGCCGCTGGTGATGGACTCAGTACTGGCGGTGGTATCGTCGTAGTTGATCACGTAGTAAGGCGCACCCGTGGCCAGCACCCGGGTGAAGGCGACACCACTGGCCGTCACGTCCCGCAGCATGGGCTGAACCAGCACCTGGTTGTCCGGGTGGCCGTCGGGATAGGACGCAATGACCTCAGCAATGGCGCCGCTCAGTGCATCGGCATCATGGCGGTCCACATTGAGGACACTGGTATAAGCGCCAGCATTGGACACCCCGAAGCCGTCCTCCGACAGGGCGCTGCTGCGAACCACCAGAGTGTCATCGTCAGCCAGTCGCTGGTGGATATCGGACAGGATCCCAACACGGGTCCGTTCCCATTCCGCAACGGTGAAGCTGACCTGGTCCTCGATGCGGCTGCGGTTCAGCATACCCTGCAGCCGATGCAGGGTCTGGGCCTTGGTTCCCAGGACAAACCGGCTCAGGTCATCCGGTTCGTTTAGCTCCGCCCAGTCACCGGCCACATCGGCGGCTTCCACCGAGAACCCCCGCATCCGCAGCAGCTCCACGAATTGTGACAGGCTGCCCTGCCGGACCGGAGCCGGGAAAACCTCACGGTTCTGGTCGATATACCCTGCCACCCGGGGGGACAGTCGCATCAGGCCCACGAATTCCGCGTCCGCCATTTCCGGCAACAGGTCGCGGCCCAGGCGGGTCACGCGCGGGCCATGCAGGTTGACCTTCTCGCAGCGATCCAGATCCGCAGCCGAGCGGCCCTCGAAGCGTGACCGCCAATGGCTGTCCACCAGAAGGGCGACATCGGACTCCACGCTGTCCAGGGCACGGACTGCCGAAGCACGGTAAAGGACATCGGCAAACGATACGAAATGGACATCCCGATCGTTCAGGGGCGCTTCCAGAAGCGAGGCGGCGGCGCCGGTGGACGCCCAGTTGGGATTCACCGAGTAGTGCAGGTCCGGGTAGCACTCCGCCACTTCGTCCAGTTGGTAGCCGCCGACGAAGTGCACCTCCGGGGAAAACTCGGCCATCGCATTCAACAGCCAGTCCAGCACACGGCTTCGCCCCGTCGCGCCCCGCAACACACTGTGCTGCTCGCCCTGGAAAGGCTTGCCAGCGCCCAATATGATGAACCGTACGCTGTGTTTTACTTTACTGGGATTCAACGTCCGTCCCCTGAGTTTCAATGTGGTCGAGGCGACTGGCCAAGGTATTCGACGAGTGTATCGATGCCTTCAACGGTCAATGTGGATCCGCTGAAATCGTGGTCCGATTCGCTCCAGCGGGAGGCAAAAATGAAATCCAGCCCGGCCCGTGTGGCAGCCTCGATATCATAGCGACTGTCTCCAATGAACACCGCCGGCTGCAGGATGCCACCGGTTTCCCGTTCCCGGGCCAGTATTTCGTCCTTGGTGTCCGGACTGCCGAAAATGCCGCCATCGAACAGTTCCGCCAGCCCCCGGTCGGCGAAGACGCTGCGCAGTTCCTCCTGGTCGCCACCGGATACCACCAGCCAGCGCGCGCTCCCGGTCAACCGGCGCAGGGCCATCAACCCATCCGCCACGGCACATTGGCGCAGCCCCTCGCCGACCAGACCGGCGTAGCGGTCCAGCAACTGCTGCAACTCATCCGTGTCGACCCGGGACCGTCCGACAATATCGGACAGGAAGGTACTGAACTTCACATACCGGGAAATACCCCCATTGCGAACATGGTAGTCCACCAGTGCCTCGGCATGGTCACGACCATAGGGCTCCGCCGCCCGGTAGAAGGCTTCCGTCTTGACCCGGTTGGAATCCAGCAACACCCCGTCGCAGTCGAAGATCCAGGTCCTGTAGCGGGCCAGATCAGCCATTGATTTTCCCCTGTGAAACGGTCCTGCCATTTATCGAAGCCATACTTTACCCGGGTGAACGGAACCGTGACAGCTTTTCCAGGGCCGACGGATGCACGCAACCGATCTGCGCCGGGAACGGGGCATCCAGCAACATGGCCATGGCAAAGCGGTGGCAGCCGGCGCCGGAGAATACGGGCTCACCACCGGGCCCGATATGGACCAGGATACCGCCCACCTCACGGTAGTTGTCCGGATCAAGATCCTGACGGGTCGGGAAACGGCCCTGGGCCTTTACGTCGTCCCAGATCAGGTCGAGGGTGCGGTAGCGGTTCCAGACTTCCTCCGGAGTGCGGCACTGGTCGGTAATCCCGGTAGGCGATATGGCGATCTTCCCCAGCAGGAAATCGATGGCGCCGGCTTCCTGCCAGTCCTTGCCGTCGCACCAGTGGGCCCAGCAATAGGTAAGCTTGGGATGGTTTTCAAAGGGTTGTTCCAGGTCCCGAGGCCAGTCGGCGACGACTTTTCCGGACATCTGGCGGACTTTGCCTCCCAGGCGGTCGGTGAGGTCCCGGGCCTCGATGTATCGCCTGCACTCGGAGGGTCGAACCCATATCCGTTCGGCATAGCGGGGCGCTTCCGGACCGTATTTCAGGCGATTGTAGCCATCGATCCAGAAAGCCCTGAGTTGATATTTTAGCGCCAAAGCAAAGCCTTTAACTGGTCAGTCAGACGAACCCCGAGCCGGAAACCGGTCCTCTGGCTCATGTCATTGGTGTGTCAAAGAATAGTCGATTGGTTTCTTCCACCATCCGGTGCATACCAAACTCAGTGTCGATCCATTGCCGGAGCTCTCTCGCATCAAACCGCCTGTCTCCGGTCATCAGTGCACGAACACCTTCAGCCATGGCATCAACATCATCCACGTCCACCAGGACCCCGTATCGGCCCTGCCCCAACAGCTCCTCACTGCCCGGCACGCGGGTGGACACCACTGGCTTGCCATGGCTCATGGCCTCGTTGAGGACATTCGCCATGCCCTCATTCCGGGAACACAGCAGGAACAGGTCGATACCCGCGAAGAACCGCTCCATGTCCTGCCGGTAGCCGAGAAAGTGAATGCGGGAGGACTCCGGCCGGGCCTGGATGGCGGATTTGATTTCCTGCTCAAACTCGCCCTCGCCAGCGTGCACCACATGCACATTGTCCGGCAGACGGGCCAGCACGTCAGGCAACTGGTCGAAGCCCTTCATGGGGCTGAAACGACCGGCACATCCGACAATAACAGCGTCTTCCGGTAAGCCGAACATGGCCCGGAAATCCAGCCCTTCCGGTGCTTCCACAGGCTGGCTGAAACCGTTATAGACACGGACGACGTTGCTCTCGTCAAAAAACCGGGGGTGCTTCAGCATCTCCTGTTTCAGAGAGTCACTGTTAACCATCAGGATGGCGTTCATCCACCGGAATATGGCGAAGTACTTGAGCGGGCTTTTCACCCGGCGGGCAATGCCCAGGTACAGGATGACCCGCTCCACGCCAGCCAGCCTGGCGGACAGGGACACCAGCCACCAGTCCTTCTTCAGGGCCGCGAAGACCACATCGGGGCGAAGGCGACGGAGAATCCTCACGTAGTTGGCTACCACCGCGAGATTGAAATCGCCACCCCGGGAGGGCACCTCGATCACCGAGACGTTCTCAAGCCCTTCAAATCGCTCCGCAAAGAACCCCTTCAGCAGGATGACAGTGACCTGCACCCCGCCCTCCCCCAGGAACCGGGCCCGGAGGCGTACATTCTTCTCGATTCCGCCCCAGACCTTGGAGGGGCAGAACAGCACCGCCTTTTTCATGATTGACTCACACCCCTACTGTTTTCACCGGTCCTGCCCCGTCTTTCGCTGCTTTCTACGATCCCGGAACTGCCGCTTGAAGCGCCTGACCGCAAAGCCGGCGTCCTCCAGCCGGCTGGCCAGCCACAGCCACCGGGACGATGCCTCACCCGGTGTCAGGGAGGTCCGGGCTTCCGGACAACTGCGGATAAACCGGTCCAGTTCCCGGGCCTTCTGCAGGGCGGGCAGAAACCGGGGTTTCTTCAGCCGGAAATCGATAAAGACGATTTTGTTACCAGAGACCAGGAAGTTGGCGATCTGGGCGTCGGTACGGAGATAGCCCTTTTGGTGCAGATCCCTTAACGCCGCCAATACCTGCGGCGCATCGTCCGCTCCCGCCCGACGTCCCTCCACGAAGCGATAGCACAGGAAGGAATCCGTGACGAACCCGCCCTGGCGCCGCTCGCACGCCAGCACGGGCGCTGGCACTTCAAAGCCCATGCGGGCCATCAGCTCCAGATGACGAAAGGACCGTACCGCGTCACTGCCCCGGAACCAGGTCAGCAAACGCTCCCAACGACGACCATTACGGGCACGGGGCACCTTGAGCAGCAGCGACTGGTCATGAAAGCGGACCTGGGCACTGAGGGTCCGCCAGTTGTCGCGGAACACCTGCTCCCGCTCCACACCCCCGGCCAGGACCGCCTCCATCAACTCAATGCTGGCAGCCCTGTCCAGGGATGACAGCAGATACCACGGTTCTTGATGGTAAGACTCAGCCATTGTTCATGGCCATCCCCGGAGGAACCGCCGGCACGGCGTGGCATGACCACACATGATGCCCTCCCTTCCTTCAGAACAGTGCACAGGTGTCCGCTCCGTAGGCTTTCTGGAGTTCTTCAAGGTAGCCACTCAGGCCCATGGCCATGACTTCTTCAAACCGGTCATCCCCCTTAATGTAGCCGCAGCTCCACAACCGCCGCATGATTTGGTACTGGAGGATGGGGTCGTGGGTCTTGATGAAGGAGCGGGTGTAATCCGTTGGCTTGTCATTGGGCTGCCGATACCCGGCAAACCGGCCGGAGGACAGCATCATATCCGTGTTAAAGATTCGAATCTCCCCGGGCCCGAACCTGAGCATGTCGATCACGGCGTTGGGGCCTGCATTGAGATGAGTGTCAGGCAGGAACCACTGCAAAGAGGTCAGAAGTCGAAGGTTTGGCAAAGTGTCGGGAAAAAAGGACGAGCCCTTGCGGTTATTGAACACCCCCCAACGAAGTGTGGAGATGACGGCCTCATAATCGGATCTGGAAAGGGCCTTGGCCTGGGTGTTGTTGTAGTACGCAATGTCGATCCGCTCACCCTGTGTACGCGGATCGCGCCCCTGGTTTCCACCCCGATACCCGAACTTCACCACGACGTCGTGTTGGTCAATCTCACTACCGTGGATAACCTCGGTGGCAACGGGCCCCACCAGCGCCACGCGCTTGCCGGCGATGGTATCCCCGAAAGCCGGATCTGCGGAGGATGCCCAAACGCCTGTCGCGTCGGGATCGATCTTTCCACCGGACATCAGGGAAACAGTCCACCGGGCCTGTTCCAGCCGACGCGGGCCGCATCCAAGGGAGGCCATCCGCTCAAGCATTGATCGGGCCTCGTCGAACCGCTCTCGCTCCACCTCCGCATAACACGCCAGCGTCACCTGGCTGAGACCGGCGGTGGCGGCCCCGGCATCGACAAGCGCCCGGTCGAGCCCTTTCTCCCTCAGAATCCGTGCGGTCTCGAAGAAACCGATTCCGATGCACAGCCGAAAAAGGTCAAGCCAACCCATGAAGGGTAGCTCCTCCGGGTCCAGCTCCCAGGCCCTGGACTGGAGGTCCTCCAGGTGTTCACGAGTCAGCTCGGGACACCGGGCAGCCCCTCTTGAGACCAGTACGGTCCAGAAGCTGGACAGCGAAGGTGGCACCGGATAGCCGAAGCGTTTGAATGCCCACGGTAAGCCACCATGCTGGCCAGAAGTCAGCGCCGGCCCGTTTTCGTCCCGAATATAGGCATCCTTCAATACCAGAAAACGCCACCAGCGGTCGCGCCGTTTTCTGCGGTAGAGAAGTCGATGTAGCATGCGTCGTGAAACCCGTCGTTGCTCAGCCGTCAGGGCTGTCACATGGAGAAGATGGACCGGACCGGCAACTCGTGGCGGGTAGGCGTGACCGCCAGCAACTCCCGGGCCCCGGGGGTATTGGTGTACTGGGCCAGCAGCTCCCTCATTTCCTGGGTCCGGGGATCGTCCGCGCTGTAACCATCAAATCCGGCCATCAGCACCCGGGATGCATCACCACTGGCCGTGATGGCCAGGGCATAGGCGACCACGAGGGAGGTGGGCAATGTACACGACGTTTTGTCAAACTCGAAGGTGCCCTGCTCGACCCAGAGTCCGAAATCCAGGATATCCTTGCCCGACAGTGCCTGCCTGAGGTCATCCGTCAGTACCGACCAGGGCGTGATCAGGGGCTGGGGGAGCGCGGTATGGGCCTGGCAATCGGCCAGCAGGCGAACAGGGTGACAGGCGACCCTCAGGTCGATCAGTTCCGAGGAAACCTCGGCCTGGGTATTCAGCGCTATCACGACCGGCTGATACCGGCGGATATAACTCTCGATGGCATTCCGGTACCGGGCAACGCCAGGCCCCGTGCCCAGCAGCATCACTTCCCGGTCTTTCAGCCGTTCGCTGGGACTCCAGGTGCCACCGCGACTGGTGCCATAAAAGTGCCGGGCGGTATCCAGGGTGTCGAAACTGAACTTCTTGCCGCCATTGATACGCAGGTGCTCTATCACCGCCAGCACATCCTCTTCACTGTAGCGGGAATCCCCGAGCATTTCCTGGATATAGGTGGGGTGGATGCCGTACTTCCCCGCCAGGTAGTAGAAGGGGTTGGTGCCCCAGCCAAAGCGCTCCTGCATCGGCCGGAAGTCCTGCCGTACCACCTTCATCAACGGCACCAGGGAAACCGGTTCGCGCCGGCGATGGGCGACCTCAATGGCCAACTCCTCGGTCCTGGCGTTACCGGGCCCACGGCCCATCCCGGTCACCGTGGCATCGGCCCAGGTCACCCCGTTTTCCAGGGCTGCAAGCGTGTTCTGCAGCGCCATACCCAGGTTGTCATGGGTGTGGATGCCCAGCGCACCATGCCAGTGGTTGCGTAACCAGGTCACGATGCGGCCCGTCTGCTCCGGGTCCATACTGCCCATGCTGTCGGCAAAGTAGAGGACATCGAGGGGGTAGCTGGCGGCAGCCCGGGCCAGGGCTTCAACCTCGGCCTGGCTGCGGTCAGCGATCTGCATCAGGTTAAAGCCTACACGGTAGCCCCGGTCCTTGAGCCAGTGACTGGCTTCGAGGGCCTCCTCAAATTCATGGACATGGCAGGCGATGCGGACAAGGTCCACGGGGGAATCCTGGCAGGCCGCCGGGAACAGTGGCGACAGGCGCTGGGCGATATCCCCCTGCCCCACCAGTTCTGAGGCGTTGACCATTACGCCAACGTTGACGGACTCGGGAACCGGCAGCCCCGACAGGAATTCATCCGAGGTATAGGCATAGGCCCCCCGGAAACCCTCCTGGCGGAGGGTACGCAACCCCATTTCGATCACGTCGACACCCGCCGACGACATGGCATCCAGGTAGCGTTCCACCAGACCGGGCTCAAAGTCCCAGTCGTTGTAATACCCACCATCCCGAAGGGTACAGTCCAGGAATGTCAGCTTTTCGTTGCTCATGTCTCAATCCCGGTTTTTCCGACACCGGCCGCCAGCATCGCCTCAGCCATCAGGAAGTCGTCTTCCCAATCAATATCAAAACCCTGGATCTTGTCCAGCACGTACTTGTATGGCGTGGCGCCGATCCTGTCGTTACGGGTCCGGTAAATCTCCACGGGCGCCAGGAATACCGCACTGTTGATTTCATAGAGCGGCTCCAGCGTCTGGGTACGGGGCCACTTTTCCACACGACGGTCATAGTTGATAGGCCCGGCGTCATTCCAGAGGAATCCGCGCAGTTCGTTAACGGACATGAGGGAATCATAGCCCTCTTCACGCTTCGTCAGGTACGCCTCAATCATGTCATCGTAATGCCGGGCCGTCAGAAACGGGGAGGTAACGTGGGTCCACAGCAGATCGCCCTGCTCCACCTGGGTTCCGGCATATTCAATAAGCTGGTCGGTACTGGTGCTGCTTGACGCCAGTTCATCGGCCCGGGTACGGATCTCAAGCCTGGGGCTGTCGACGGAACGGGCGTAGGCAATCACATCCGGGTCGTTGGTGGACAGGATGATATGGTCAATCCGCCGGCTGGATAACAGCTGGTTCAGTTTGATCTCCAGCAGACCGTATTGGTAACCCGCAATCGGCCGGATGTTCTTTTTGGGCACCCTCTCACTGCCTTTGCGACAGGGCAAAAAACATGTCATTGCCAAAACTCTAACTCCCGTTGGGTTCTGGTTGCCAGTGGCAGCTGAAAAATCAGTCCGCGACCGTCACCGGCGAATCGCTCTCATCCGCAATCCGTTCTTCCCGTTTCAACGCAGCCCAGAGGAACACCACAACAAACGCAAACATCATTACCCCGATATTACGCTCGAGCATGCTCTGGGTCAGATTAACAACACCGTGGAGGCCCACAAAAAGCACACCCGCCAGACCAAGAGCTCTGACCGAGGGGAGACTGGAACGGGTCTTTGCCAGAAACAGGGTGAAGGGTATCAGCAGCAACACCAGGTATCCCACCAGGCCAAAGAGGCCATACCGGGCCATATTGTCAATATACTGGTTATGCAGATGCCTGAACCTGTCCACTCTGGGATGAATATCCCCGGCTTGCACAAGTCCGTCGATTGTAACTTCCGTGCCCGTCGGTCCGATACCGACCAGAGGATTCTCACTGAATGCCGTCAGGCCTGCCTTGTACATGTCCAGACGCAGTCCTACGGAGGTACCACTGACCCCGTCCTCAAAATAACGGGTGAACTGTTCGCCGGCGGTCACCATACGCATTTCAACGACATCCACCTGGGCAAAGCAGGCCGGCAATAACACCGTTACCAGGACACACCAGGGCAACCACCGCCACCTTGACGAGAACCGGTCCCGGTACACAATAAACAGCAACACCACCAGCACTGGGAACGCCACCCAGCCACTACGAGTACCCGAGAGCAACGAAGCCACGACTCCACCGGCGAGCCCCACGGCCATCAACGCTACCCACAATGCTCCCCGTCGCTCTCTCAGCCCCCAGATCAGACCCGCCAGACACAGACAGGACAACGCCAGCGCACCATTGCCAAAGTGGATGGGGTTATCAAACGTCTGCAGACGCAAAGTATCCTGGACGCTGGCCGAGTATAGGGCATATGCCCCCGTCACCAGCCCACCAATGCCGACGAACAGAAAGAGCTGGGCTGCACTGATGGGATTTACCAGGAGAAACAGCAGTACCAGACCAGCAGCCAGGTAACGGAAGGACAGATCAAACTCCGAGAGATCTTCTCCATGGAACAGAAGAATCAGCACCTGGGAAACGAAATAGAATCCCAGTGCTCCAAGGAACCTCAGGCTTTCACCATCAAGCCGATCCCTGACCTGCCCCCACTGAAACCCCAGGCTCAGAAACGTGAGAGCCAACAGAAACGCCGGACCAAAATCATAGGCCCACGGCGTTACCACATAGCCAATAAAGAACGAACCAATTGCAAAGACCGCCATCCATGACAGGAATCGGTTACTCCTGCTTTCAACCTCCGGTAGTGCCATGGATTCCGGGTACCTCATCATAGAACGGTGTTTCCTGACTCAGGGCCTGATAGCGGATGTTTATGATACCCCGCCATCAGGCATTCCCACAGGCTATCACGTTGTGTTTCTGTAAACTTCGACATCCGCTTGACGACGGAACGCCACAGCCTCCGAAGATTTGCCCGCTGCCATTGTCCGCCTGCTGTTCCGGGCCTCAATCGACACCGATCCAGATCAATGAGATACACGTCATCCCCCGCCACCAGGATGTTGTCGCAGTTCAGGTCAACATGGTCCAGGCCGGCATCGTGAAAGCGGCGGATCATTCCACCGATTCGATGCCAGAGGCCCTCGTCATCCAGACGGACCACCTCCGGCCAGGGCTCGGCGCCATCAATACGACGGATGATGATGGAGGCTCGATAACAGACCCCGTTATGGGTCTTCGACCATGCGGCCACCGGTTCCGGTACCGGCAGGCCACGGTCGTACAAAGCCTTCAGCAAATGGAATTCCCGAAAGGACCGGGTACGATCGTGCCCAAGGTAGATATAGCTCTTCTCGGACAGACGGGCCACAAGACCGCCTCGACGGTAGTGCCGCAGAACCATGCCACCCTGATCGGAATCCACAAACCAGGCACTGCCCCGGCCTCCGGTCGATACCGGACGGGCATTCCACCCCCAGTACTCCGGATCAAACCAGTCTTCTGTAATGGCCTTGTAGGCAGGGTTCACGACAAGCATCTATCAAACCTGTAAACGGCCCTATCCGACGCCCCGTAAAGACGCCGGGCGGCGGAGTGGGCTAGAATGGGCGCAAGTTTAGCAAGACCCGCGCCAGGCGCTCCAGCAAACCGACTCAGAAACATGCTCAGGACCGGCATTGATCAACTCTATCTGTATACTCCGCCTTTCCGCCATCGGGGATGTCACCCACGTCGTACCGGTGGTTCTCAGCCTTCAGGAACAGGTACCCGGCGTGAAGATCACCTGGGTCATTGGCAAGATTGAGGCCAAACTGGTGGGCGACCTGCCCGGCGTCGAATTCATTATCTTTGACAAAAAAGCCGGCTGGAAAGGCTACCGTGACCTGCACCAGAAGCTGAAGGGACGTCGGTTCGATGCCCTGCTCCATATGCAGGTCGCCTTCCGGGCCAACCTGGCCGCTGCCGTGATACCGGCAAAGCTGAGAATCGGCTATGACAAGGCCCGCAGCAAGGACCTGCACAGCCTGTTCATCAACCGTCGCATTGCCCCGGCGCCACAACAGCACGTCCGCGACTGCCTGGCCAGCTACCTGGAGCCGCTGGGCCTGGCAGCGGCTCCACCCCGCTGGGAGATACCGCTGGACGAGGGGAACCACGACTTTGCCCGAAACCACCTGGCCAACGACCGCCGCAACCTGGTGATCAGCCCCTGTGCCAGCCATATCCTGCGCAACTGGCCCGCTGAGCGCTATGCGCAACTGGCTGACCACGCCATCCGGGAACACGGCATGAAGGTCATCCTGGTGGGCAGCCCTGCCCCCTTCGAAGCGGAATACTGCACCGCCATTGAGCAGGCCATGAAGGAAAGTGCCCTCAATATCTGTGGCAAGGATACCCTCAAGCAGCTCACTGCCCTGCTCGCCGGTGCCGACCTGGTGGTCGCCCCCGATACCGGCCCTGCCCACATTGCCAGCGCCATGGGCACGGATGTGCTGGGGCTCTTCGCCGCCAGCAATCCTGACCGTTCCGGTCCCTACAATTCCCTGCAGTGGTGCGTGAACCGCTACCCGGAAGCCCTCCGGAAATTCACCGGCAAGACCGTGGATGAGGCCCGCTGGGGCGCCAAGGCGGAGTTCGAGGGTGCCATGGAACTGATTACCGTGGACGACGCCACGACCATGCTGGACCGATGGATGGCCGCCCGGAACGAAAAAAGCCCCTCGCCACAAGAGTGACCAGGGGCTTTCGGTTGCCTGCCGGGTGGCTTACTTGACCTTCGGGTCCAGCTCGCCAGCCTCATAACGCTCGAACATCCGCTCCAGGTTGATCGGCTTGATCTTGCTGGCATTGCCGGCGGTACCGAAGGCCTCATAACGCGCCACGCAGACTTCAGTCATGGCCTTCATGGTTTCCTTCAGGAACTTCCGGGGATCGAACTCGGCCGGGTTCTGGGCCAGGAAGCGACGCACCGCGCCGGTGCTGGCCAGACGAAGGTCGGTATCGATATTGACCTTGCGTACACCGTGCTTGATGCCTTCCACGATTTCCTCAACCGGTACACCGTAGGTTTCCGGAATCTCGCCGCCATACTGGTTGATGATCTCCAGCCAGTCCTGGGGCACAGAGCTGGAACCGTGCATGACCAGGTGGGTATCCGGGATACGGGCGTGGATCGCCTTGATCTGCTCGATGGCGAGGATGTCACCGGTGGGCGGGCGGGTGAACTTGTAAGCCCCGTGGCTGGTACCGATGGCGATGGCCAGGGCGTCCACGTGGGTCTTCTTGACGAAATCCGCCGCTTCTTCCGGATCGGTCAGCATCTGACTGTGATCCAGCGTGCCTTCGGCACCGATGCCGTCCTCTTCACCGGCCTGACCGGTTTCCAGGGATCCCAGGCAACCCAGCTCGCCTTCCACGGACACGCCGCAGGCGTGGGCCATGTCGACGGTACGGCGGGTAACATCCACGTTGTAGTCGTACTCGGTGGGCGTCTTGCCATCTTCACCCAGGGAGCCATCCATCATCACGGAGCTGAAGCCCAGCTGGATGGAGCGCTGGCACACGGCCGGGCTGGTGCCATGGTCCTGGTGCATCACCACCGGGATATGGGGAAACTCCTCTACCGCCGCCAGGATCAGGTGGCGCAGGAAGGGGGCACCGGCGTACTTGCGGGCACCGGCGGAGGCCTGGACGATCACCGGGGAATCGGTTTTGTCCGCCGCTTCCATGATGGCGCGCATCTGTTCCAGGTTGTTCACGTTAAAGGCGGGTACACCGTAACCATGCTCGGCGGCATGATCCAGAAGTTGCCGCATCGAAATCAGGGCCATGGGTTTGTTCTCCTTGCTCGAAATTTGGGTGAGGCAGACTTGGGAGTCTGCTTCGGCAGGCGGGTAGTGCTTTCCGGGACACGCCGTAAATACGTCCCTGTAGGCTCTTCAAAAACGTCCCTGTTTTTGAAGGTCCCGGAAAGCACTACCCGCCCACCTCGCGATCTGGCGACGGAGTTATGCTCCCCGCTCTTCCAATACAGCTACTGCTGGCAGCGTCTTGCCTTCCACAAACTCCAGGAAAGCACCACCGCCGGTGGAAATATACGAGATCTTGTCAGCCACACCATACTTGTCAACTGCGGCGACAGTATCACCACCGCCGGCCAGCGAGAAGGCGTCACTCTCTGCGATGGCGCTGGCCAGGGCCTTGGTGCCGTTACCGAACTGATCAAACTCGAAAACACCGACCGGACCATTCCAGAGGATGGTTCTGGCATTCTTCAGAAGCTGTGCAAATTCTCCAGCAGTTTCCGGGCCAACATCCAGGATCATGTCGTCGCCGGTCACATCGGAAATATTCTTCACCGTAGCGGTGGCGTTCTCGGCGAACTCCGGAGCCACTACAACGTCCACCGGCAGCGGAATCTCCACGCGGGAGGCAATCTCTTTCGCGGTATCGATCAGGTCATGCTCACACAGGGACTTACCCACCGGGTGACCAGCTGCCGCCAGGAAGGTATTGGCAATGCCGCCACCCACGATGATCTGGTCACAGACCTTTTCCAGGGCATTCAGCACATCCAGCTTGGTGGACACCTTGGAGCCGCCAACGATGGCCACTACCGGCTTCGCCGGGTTACCCAGGGCCTTGCCCAGGGCTTCCAGTTCCGCCGCCAGCAGCGGGCCGGCGCAGGCCTCGGGGGCGAACTTCGCGACCCCGTGGGTGGATGCCTGGGCCCGGTGTGCGGTACCGAAAGCGTCCATCACGTAAACATCACAAAGAGCCGCGTACTGCTTCGACAGCGCTTCGTTGTCCTTTTTCTCGCCCTTGTTGAAACGGACGTTCTCGAACAGCACCACCTCGCCGGCGGCCACGTCGACACCGTCCAGGTAGTCCTTGATCAGGCGAACCTCCTGGCCCAGCAGGCCGGACAGGTGCTCCGCCACCGGCTTCATGGAAGAGGCCTCGTCATAGACACCTTCCTCCGGCCGGCCCAGGTGGGACATCAGCATGACTTTGGCGCCGGCATCCCGTGCCGCCTTGATGGTGGGCAGGGAAGCACGGATGCGTGCGTCGCTGCTCACCTTGCCGTCCCTGACAGGTACGTTCAGGTCTTCCCGGATCAGCACCCGCTTACCGGCAAGATCCAGATCGGTCATTTTCTTGATGGCCATAGTCTGTTTCCGTTGTTTCAGGTTATGTCGCTAATTACTTAAAGGCTCAGCCAGCGCCGGCTCACGTCCAGCATGCGGTTGGCAAAGCCCCACTCGTTGTCGAACCAGCACAGCACCTTCACCATTCGACCCCCGGTCACCCGGGTCTGGCCGCCATCCACAATGCCGGAATGGGCATCGTGATTGAAATCGGAACTGGCCAGCAGCTCGTCGGTGTAACCCAGGATGCCCTTAAGCGACCCACGGGCCGCCCTGGCCAGTACATCGTTGACAGCTTCCACCGAGGTGGTTTCACGCACGTTAAGCACCATATCGATGGCGGACACGTTCATGGTGGGCACCCGCATGGCTACGGAGTTGAAGCGCCCCTCCAGGTGCGGCAGCAGGCGCTCGATACCCCGGGCCAGGCCGGTATTCACGGGCACGATGTTGTGCAGGGCGCTACGAGTACGGCGCAGGTCCTGATGGTGATAGGCGTCGATTACCGGCTGGTCATTCATCGCCGCATGGATCGTGGTGGTACTGCCCTGCTCCACCCCGAGCGCATCGTCCAGCACCTTGATCACCGGCACCAGGCAGTTCGTGGTACAGGACGCAGCCGAAACGATGCGGTCCTCCCGGGTCAGGTCTCTGTCGTTGACCCCATAGACCACTGTTCGGTCCACATCGGGCTCCGCTGGCTGGGAGAAGAGCAACCGCCTCGCGCCGGACACCAGGTGCTGTTCCGCCGTCAGCCGGTCACTGAACGAGCCGGAGCACTCCAGCACCAGGTCCACCCCCAACCGGTCCCATGGCAGGTCGGCCGGATCCGCACTGCGGAGAACCTCCACACGGTCGCCATTGACCACCAGCGCATCACCGTCGGTTCGAACATCCCCCTGGAAGCGGCCATGGGTCGAATCGTAGCGGGTCAGGTGGGCGATGGTCGCCAGGTCCGCCAGTTCGTTGATGGCCACCACCTGGAACTGCTGGCGGTAGCCATTCTCATACAGGGCGCGCAGCACACACTGGCCGATACGGCCATAGCCATTGATCGCAATACGTGCAGGGGCGCCTTTTGTCATCAGTTATCCAGCAGATCGACAGCGGTGTCCACGATATTGTCGACGGTAAAGCCGAACTCGCGGAACAGGTCGCCCGCCGGAGCCGACTCACCGAAGGTGCTCATACCAATCACCCGGCCATCCAGACCCACGTACTTGTACCAGTAGTCCTCAATGGCTGCCTCGATGGCGATGCGGTTGGTGACGTCCAGGGGCAGCACCTTCTGCTTGTACTGGGCGCTCTGGGCATCGAACACATCGGTGGAGGGCATGGAGACCACGCGGACCTTGTGGCCCTGCTCCCGGAGCTTGCCCGCCGCATCCTGGGCCAGGCCGACCTCGGAGCCGGTGGCGATCAGGATCAGGTCGGGGGTGCCCTTGTCGTCGGACAAGATGTACCCACCCTTCGCGACATTCGCCAGTTGCTTGTCGTCCCGGTCCTGATGGGGCAGGCCCTGACGGGAGAATACCAGCGCCGTGGGGCCGTCGGTCCGCTCCAGCGCGGCCTTCCAGGCCACCGCAGTCTCCACGGTATCCGCCGGGCGCCAGGTGCTCATATTCGGTGTGGTGCGCAGGCTGGCGAGCTGTTCAATGGGCTGGTGCGTGGGGCCGTCCTCGCCCAGGCCAATGGAGTCGTGGGTGAACACCAGAATGGAACGCTGCTTCATCAGCGCCGCCATGCGCACGGCGTTACGGCAGTATTCCATGAAGATCAGGAAGGTGGCGCCATAGGGCACGAAACCACCGTGCAGGGCGATGCCGTTCATGATGGCGGCCATGCCGAATTCACGGACACCGTAATAGATGTAGTTGCCGTTGGCGTCGTCTTTCGTCAGAGGCTTGCTATCGTTCCAGATGGTCAGGTTGGACCCGGCCAGGTCGGCAGAACCTCCCAGCAGCTCCGGCAGTGCCGGACCGAAGGCGTTCAGGGTGTTCTGGGAAGCCTTGCGTGAGGCGATGGTCTCGCCCTTCTCCTGGCACTCACGGATATAGGCATCGGCCTTGTCCGCGAAGTCCGCTGGCAGGTCGCCGTTCATGCGGCGTTTCAGCTCGGCCGCCAGCTCCGGCTCGGCCTTTTCATAGGCGGCGAAGGCATCGTCCCAAGCCTTCTGGGCGGCAGCGCCTTTCTCCTTGGCATTCCAGGCCTGATAGATGTCGTCGGGTACCTCGAAAGCGCCGTGGTTCCAGCCCAGCTTCTCACGGGTCAGCTGGATTTCGTCCTCACCCAGCGCCGCACCGTGGCAGCTCTCGGTGCCCTGCTTATTGGGCGAGCCATAACCGATGATGGTCTTGCAGCAGATCATGGTGGGCTGCTCGGTGTTGGCGCGGGCACTTTCAATGGCTGCACGGATGGCGTCGGCATCGTGGCCGTCCACCGCCGGGATCACCTGCCAGCCATAGGACTCGAAACGCTTGGGAGTATCGTCGGTGAACCAGCCGTCCACCTCACCGTCGATGGAAATGCCATTGTCGTCGTAGAAGAAGATCAGTTTACCCAGACCCAGGGTGCCAGCCAGGGATGCCACCTCGTGGGAAATGCCCTCCATCAGGCAGCCGTCACCCAGGAAGGCGTAAGTGTAGTGATCCACGACGTTATGACCGGGGCGGTTGAACTGAGCCGCCAGGGCCTTCTCGGCCACCGCGAAGCCAACGGCATTGGCAATGCCCTGACCCAGCGGTCCGGTGGTGGTTTCAACGCCCGGCGTGTAGCCATATTCCGGGTGGCCCGGAGTCCTGGAGTGCAACTGACGGAAGTTCTTGATGTCGTCAATGGAAACGTCATACCCGCTCAGGTGCAGTAGCGAGTACTGCAGCATGGAGCCATGGCCGTTGGACAACACAAAGCGGTCACGGTTGGCCCACTGCGGGTTGGCCGGGTTGTGGCTGAGGTAATCGTTCCACAGCACCTCGGCGATATCCGCCATTCCCATGGGCGCACCCGGGTGGCCGGACTTGGCTTTCTGAACCGCATCCATGCTCAGCGCGCGAATGGCGTTGGCGAGATCTTTACGGGACGGCATTGACGTTTCTCCAGTATTGGGTCAGGAAACATTGAGGAAAAAGAAAGGCGCGTATTTTCGCCGATTAGTGGCCATGGGAGCAAATCAGCTTCGCGCTTCCGCCGGTGTGGATATCCGAAGCACAAGAAGCCGTATATCAATTTTTTTTGATATAGATATTGATCAAACGCTAAACACCCCCTAGACTTGCCACCATGAACAGCCTCAACACCCCACAGCCACTCCAGGACCTGAACGCCCTCGCCCCGCTCTACAAGGCCTGCGGCGATCCGCTGCGCCTGGAGATATTACGGGTGCTGCGCCGGGATACCTTCGGAGTCATGGAACTGAGCCAGCTGTTCGAGGTACGCCAGTCCGGAATGAGCCATCATCTCAAGGTGCTCAACAAGGCCGGTTTGCTGGAACCCCAGCGGGAGGGTAATGCGATTTTCTACCGTCGCCCCCTCCACCTGGATGCCGGCAACACCAACCTTATCGATGACACGGTACGCCAGATTTTCCGGACTATTGATCAGATGCCGATAACCGGCCACCTGCAGGAGAAGATCGAAGCCATACGCGACCAGCGGGCGGATCAGTCCCAGGCGTTCTTTGCCCGCCATGCCGAACAGTTCCGGGAGCAGCAGGAACTGATCGCCGCCTTCGACCTGTACGCCGAGCCCACCGCCGAACTGATTCGCGGACGGGCGGCACGGCATCAATGGCAATCGGCACTGGAAATCGGCCCCGGCGAAGGCGCCTTCCTGCCGGTCATTGCCGGTATATGCCCCCGCGTTGTGGCGGTGGACAATTCTGCGGACATGCTACGCAAGGCCAGGCAGACCTGTACCGACGAGAAGCTGGGGAACGTCGAGCTTGTCGAGGGCACCACCGCCACCCTGCTGCCCCGGGATGAGCGATTTGACCTGGTGGTCGCCAACATGGTGCTCCACCACGTCCCCAGCCCGGCGGATATTTTCCTTGAGGCCAGTGACCTGATGGCGGACGGCGGCTACCTGGTCATCAGCGACCTGCGCAGCCACGACCAGGACTGGGCCCGGGAGAACTGCGGTGACCTGTGGCTGGGCTTCGAACCCGAGGAACTGAACGCTTGGGCCAACGATGCCGGCCTTGAGACGGGTGAAGCCATGTTTATCGGCCTGCGCAACGGCTTCCAGGTGCAGGTGCGGGAGTACCGGAAACCCGGGCATGACGACCTGGCCCAATGAGACAATGAATATCAAAAAATTTTGATATAAAATCCGTTACCATTGCAGAACGTATCGGTTAACAACCGGAACCCAACATCGTCATTTGTGATAAAGGGCAGAACCTGCCCACCCAGCTCAAGAGGAGCCTGTGCTATGTCTGACTACAGCATCTTCACATCCGAGTCGGTCTCCGAGGGCCATCCGGACAAACTGGCCGACCAGATCTCCGATGCGGTACTGGACGCCATCCTGACCGACGACCCCCACGCCCGCGTCGCCTGCGAAACCATGGTGAAAACCGGCGTGGCCATCGTTGGCGGTGAGATCACCACCAGCGCCTGGGTGGACCTGGAAGACCTGGTCCGCGGCGTGATCAAGGACATCGGCTACACCTCCTCCGATGTGGGCTATGACGGCGATACCTGCGGCATTATCAACATCATCGGCAAACAGTCCGTGGACATTGCCCAGGGTGTGGACCGCCAGAAACCGGAAGACCAGGGCGCCGGCGACCAGGGCCTGATGTTCGGCTACGCCAGCAACGAAACCGAGGTACTGATGCCGGCCCCCATCACCTACGCCCATCGACTGGTGGAGCGCCAGGCGGAAGCCCGCAGGAGCGGTCTGCTGCCCTGGCTGCGCCCGGACGCCAAGAGCCAGGTCACCTGCCGCTACGAGAACGGCAAGGTCACCGGTATCGACGCTGTGGTGCTGTCCACCCAGCACGACGAGGATGTCACCCAGGCCGACCTCAGGGACGCCGTGATGGAACTGATCGTCAAGAACGTGCTGCCGGCGGAACTGCTGCACAGCGACACCCAGTTCCACATCAACCCCACCGGCAAGTTCGTGATCGGCGGCCCCGTGGGCGACTGTGGCCTGACCGGTCGCAAGATCATCGTCGACACCTACGGCGGCATGGCCCGCCACGGCGGCGGCGCCTTCTCCGGCAAGGACCCGTCCAAGGTGGACCGTTCCGCCGCCTACGCCGGCCGCTACGTGGCCAAAAACATCGTCGCCGCCGGCCTGGCCGACAAGTGCGAGATCCAGGTGTCCTACGCCATCGGCGTGGCGCAGCCCACCTCCATCTCCCTGAACACCTTCGGCACGGGCAAAATCAGCGACGACAAGATTGTCCAGCTGGTTCGGGAGCACTTCGACCTGCGCCCCTACGCCATCACCAACATGCTGGACCTGCTGCACCCGATGTATCAGCAGACCGCGGCCTACGGCCACTTCGGCCGCGAGCCGTTCGAGATGACCGTGGGTGGCAAGACCTTTACAGCATTTCCCTGGGAGAAGACAGACCGGGCGGCTGCACTGAAAGACGCAGCCGGAATCTGACGCCAAGCGTCTTTTACCCCCCCTCTCCCTTCAGGGGAGAGGGGGGCAGCCAGGAAAGCGGATGCGGGCCCGCTGACACACCCACAATCCGGAGGTGGCTCGGGGAGTCTTTTTTCAAGAGCATCGTCTGTCTGAGCGAAGCGAGTTTAAACGATGTTCTTGAAAAAAGGCTCCCCGGGCCGCCACCCCCAAATTCGAAAGGCAACGGCACTAAATCACGAAGTCGTAGCCAGACAGAACACTGAACAGGAGAACACCATGAGCACTCCGGCAGAAAAACTGAACACCACCAGCGACTACAAAGTCCGCGATATCTCCCTGGCCGGATGGGGCCGCAAGGAAATCAACATCGCCGAAGGCGAAATGCCGGCTCTGATGGCCCTGCGCCACAAGTACAAGGCCGAGCAGCCCCTCAAGGGCGCCAACATCATGGGCTGTATCCACATGACCATCCAGACGGCGGTGCTCATCGAAACCCTGGTGGAACTGGGCGCCAACGTGCGCTGGTCCTCCTGCAACATCTTCTCCACCCAGGACCAGGCCGCCGCAGCCATCGCCGAAAGCGGCGTGCCGGTCTTCGCCTGGAAGGGTGAAACCGAGGAAGAATACGAGTGGTGCCTGGAACGCACCGTCGGCGCCGATGTGGAAGGCTGGGAACCCAACCTGATCCTGGACGACGGCGGCGACCTCACCGCCCTGCTCCACGACAAGTACCCGGACATCCTGGCCAAGTGCCACGGCGTCACCGAGGAAACCACCACCGGCGTGCACCGCCTGCAGGAAATGCTGCGGGAGAAAACCCTGAAGGTGCCGGCCATCAACGTCAACGACGCCGTCACCAAGTCCAAGAACGACAACAAGTATGGTTGCCGCCACAGCCTGAACGACGCCATCAAGCGCGCCACCGACCACCTGATGGCTGGCAAGAAAGCCCTGGTGATCGGTTACGGCGACGTGGGCAAGGGCTCCGCCGCCTCCCTGCGCCAGGAAGGCATGATCGTCAAGGTGACCGAGGCCGACCCCATCTGCGCCATGCAGGCCTGCATGGATGGCTTCGAAGTCGTATCCCCGTACCTCAACGGCGAGAATACTGGCAGCGAAGACAGCATCGACAAGGCCCTGCTGGGCAACACCGACCTTCTGGTCACCACCACCGGTAACATGAACGTGTGTGATGCCAACATGCTTAAGGCCCTCAAGAGCGGCGCCGTGGTCTGCAACATCGGCCACTTCGACAACGAAATCGATACCGCCTACATGCGCAAGCACTGGGAGTGGGACGAGGTCAAACCCCAGGTCCACGTGGTCTACCGCGACAAGGCGGCCAACGACCACCTGATCCTGCTGTCGGAAGGCCGCCTGGTGAACCTGGGCAACGCCACCGGCCACCCGTCACGGATCATGGACGGCTCCTTCGCCAACCAGGTGCTGGCCCAGATGTACCTCTACGAGCGTCGCTTTGCCGAGCTGCCCACGGCCGAGAAAGCCAACGGCGTCTACGTCAAGGTGCTGCCGAAGAAGCTGGATGAGGAAGTGGCCCGGGCCATGGTGGAAGGCTTTGGTGGCGTGATCACCAGAATGACCCCGGAGCAGGCCAAATACATCGGTGTACCGGTCGAAGGCCCGTACAAGCCGGAAAGCTACAAATACTGATCGGACAGCAAGATGGAATCACAACAACAGTTCAAGCGCCGCTTCAGCTTTGAATTTTTCCCGCCCAAGACCGACCAGGGCAAGGAAAAGCTGCAGACGGTACGCAACCGGCTCGCCGAGGTGGACCCGGATTTCTTCTCGGTCACCTTCGGTGCCGGTGGCTCAACCCGGGACCGCACCATTGAAACCGTGCTGAACCTGCACAACCAGGGTATTTCCACGGCCCCCCACCTGTCCTGCGTGGGCGGTACCCGTGAAAAAATTGCCGAGCTGCTGGATATCTACAAGGAAAGCGGCGTCAACCGCATCGTCGCCCTGCGGGGCGATATGCCCTCGGGCATGGGTGCGGCGGGCGAACTACGCTACGCCAACGAGCTGGTGGAGTTCATCCGGGAGTACAGCGGCGACACCTTCAACCTGGAAGTGGCCGCCTACCCGGAATTCCACCCCCAGGCCCGCAATGCCGAGGAAGACCTGCAGAACTTCGCCCGCAAAGTGAAGGCCGGTGCCAACAGTGCCATCACGCAGTACTTCTTCAATGCGGACAGCTACTTCTACTTCATCGACCGGCTGGAAAAGATGGGCGTCACCATTCCGGTGGTGCCGGGCATCATGCCCATCGTCAACTTCTCCAGTCTGGTGCGCTTCTCGGATATGTGCGGCGCGGAGATCCCCCGCTGGATCCGCAAACAGCTGGAAGCCTACGGCGATGATTCGGAGAGCATCAAGCGGTTCGGCGAGGATGTGGTCACCGATATGTGCGAACAACTGCTGGCCGCCGGCGCCCCGGGACTGCACTTCTACACCCTGAACCAGGCGGACGCCAGCCTGAAGATCTGGAACAACCTTGGCCTGGCCAACCGGGACAAGATTTCGTTCTGATCACCTCTCTGCCCCCGGTCCGGTTAAACCGCCGGGGGCAATAGCACCTACCTGCCCCCCCTGTCACCAAAGCGCACAACGACCTGTTTCTCCTTCGACCAACCGCCACCTGCAAAACATCTGTAACTGGTCTATGCTCGTAGGCGTATGTTCCTAATCTGAAAGGAGATCCCATGAACACCAAATGGCTGAAACCCCTTGGCGTGGCTGCTGCGCTGTCCTTCACTGCCAATGTGGCCTCTGCGGAGACCCTGAAGGTGGTAACAGATCCGAGCTTCGTGCCCTTCGAAATGATGGATCAGGAAACCGGTGAGATGATCGGTTTCGACATGGAAATCATCGCGGAAGTGGCCAAACGTGCCGGGTTTGAGTATGACCTGCAGACCATGGACTTCAACGGCATTATTCCGGCACTGCAGACCGGCAATGTGGATATCGCTATTGCGGGCATCACGATCACTGAAGAGCGCGAAGAGATCGTCGACTTCTCCGACCCCTATTACGACTCCGGTCTTCGTATTCTGGTCCGTGAAGGGAATGACGACGTCGAGACGCTCGACGGCCTCGAAGGCAAGAAGGTCGGCACCAAGATCGGCAGCACCAGCTACGACTACCTGGTGCAGGAGCTTGAGGATGACGACGGTGTCACTCCGTACCCGGGCAGTTCCGATATGTACATGGCCCTGATGTCCCGCTCTGTTGATGCCGTCTTCTACGACGCGCCCAACGTTGGCTATTTCGCGAAGACCAAGGGCAAGGGTGAAGTCAAAACCGTTGGTCCGCTGTACGAAGGCCAGCAATACGGCATTGCGCTGGTCGATGGCAGTGAATGGGTTGATGAAGTCAATGAAGCCCTCGCCAGCATGAAAGAAGATGGTACCTACAAAGAGATCTACGAGAAGTGGTTCGGCCCCATGCCGGACGATATGTAACCTGTCCTGCCAGTAGCGACTGTCAAGCCGGGCCTTACGGGGCCCGGCTACTTCCATTGAACTGAACGGAGAACAACCACGTGGCGTTCGAGTTTGACTGGCAGGCAGCCATCGATTCGATCCCCTATCTCGTTGAGGGGATTCCCTACACCCTGTTGATTTCGTTCGGCGGCCTGCTCATCGGCTTTGTCCTGGGCATCATTTTCGGGCTGCTGAGCATCAACAAACACCTGGTGTTCCGATGGCCAGCCACAGCCTATATAGAAGTCTTCCGGGGCACTCCCATCCTGGTCCAGGTGCTATTCATCTTCTACGGTCTGCCTGATCTTGTCGGCTCCCCCATCAACCCGTTGGTGGCAGGCATCGCGGCTATCGCACTGAATTCCGGGGCCTATATTTCGGAAGTGGTCCGCGGGGGTGTGCAGTCCATCGACAAGGGGCAGACCGAAGCCGGGCTTTCACTGGGCCTGTCCCGCACCCAGACCTTCCGGTCCATCGTCTGGCCGCAGGCTTTCCGCCGCATGATTCCGCCCCTTGGTAACCAGGCCATCGTTTCCATCAAGGACACGTCGCTGTTCTCGGTCATCGGTGTCGGTGAACTGGTCCGTCAGGGCCAGATCTACATTGCCAATACGTTTACAGCCTTCGAGGTGTACTTCGTGGTCGCCATTCTCTACCTGATGATCACCCTGTCTCTCTCAATGATCCTGCGCTTTGTTGAGCGGCGCGGTCTGACGTCGGTTTAAGGAGCGGATGCAATGACCGAGATCGTAAAAATCCAGGACATGAACAAGTACTTCGGCAAGCTCCATGTCCTGAAAGATATCAACCTGACCGTCAGGACCGGCGAAGTGGTGGTGATTATTGGCGCCAGTGGTTCCGGCAAATCCACGCTGATTCGCTGTGTGAACGGACTGGAGGAGTATGAGTCCGGCAAGCTGGAAGTGGACGGACACCCTCTGGAGCCCAAGGGTGGCAACCAGAAGTCCCTCCATGAGATCCGCAAGGAAGTGGGCATGGTGTTCCAGCAGTTCAACCTGTTCCCTCACCTGACGGTGAAGAAGAACATCATGCTGGCGCCGATGAAGGTGAAGAACGAGGCCCAGGTGGTGGCTAACGGCACCGCCGAGCGTCTGCTCCAGCGAGTGGGTATTGCCGACCAGGCCAACAAGTACCCCAGTCACCTGTCCGGTGGCCAGCAACAACGGGTAGCCATTGCCCGGGCCCTGGCCATGGAACCGCGGCTGATGCTGTTCGACGAGCCCACGTCGGCCCTGGACCCGGAGATGATCGGCGAGGTGCTGGATGTGATGCGGGAACTGGCGAAGGAAGGTATGACCATGATGGTGGTTACCCACGAGATGGGCTTCGCCCGCGAAGTGGCCGACCGGGTGATCTACATCCACCAGGGCCAGATTGTGGAGGAAGGCAAGCCCCAGGATGTGTTTGATAATCCTCAGAATGAGAGAACTCAGTCTTTCCTTTCCAGGGTGCTCAAACACTGACCTTTTTGGCGGTTTGCCCTCAAGGTTTGGGGGCTGGACCGGGGGTGGATGGGGTGCTTTCTCCGCCGCAATTCAGGGGCCGTCCCTGGCACCCGCCTTGCTCCGCGCCATCCATGGCACTGCTGCGAAATCACCCCATCCACCCCCGGTCCGCTCTGACAGGTGAGTTACCTCCTTCCGTATGCTCATCCCGGCGTTTCATCAGTTCTTTCCCACTCGCCATCGCCGATTAACCAAACAAAGCAACACAACCTCGTCATGGCAGCTCTTTGGTCTTCGATGAGTCCTCCGAGAGGTCCGTCGGACGTGTGGTGTAGGGGAGGATTTCGTAACAGCGCCAGAGATGGCGCGGAGCAAGGTCGGTCCATGGATGGACCGTGAATTGCGGTGAAGAAAGCCTCCCCTACACCACACGTCCAGCCCGCCAAGCAACCAGTCAACATTCACACCTGCCACCTTCCTACAAGCCGCCGTTAACTGTATCATCCAACTTGGTTAACAGAGACAAACCCACCAACAAGCAAACAGAACCGGAGCCAACCATGCGCAACGCCGACCTGGTCGCCCGTGACCTGAAATCCGTCTGGCACCCCTGCACTCAGATGAAGGACCACGAATCCCTGCCACTGATCCCCATCAGCAAAGGCGAAGGGGTCTGGCTGGAAGACTTCGAAGGCAACCGTTATATCGACGCTGTCAGCTCCTGGTGGGTCAACCTGTTCGGTCACGCCAACCCGCGCATCAACGGCGCCATCCGCGACCAGATCGAAAAGCTCGAGCACGTCATCCTCGCCGGTTTCAGCCACGAACCCGTGGTGGAGCTGTCCGAAAGGCTGATCGAGGTCACGCCGGAAGGCCTCAACAAGTGCTTCTATGCCGACAACGGCTCCTCGGCCATCGAGGCCGCCCTCAAGATGAGCTACCACTACTGGAAGAACCACGGCAAGCCGGGCAAGAAGAACTTCGTCAACCTGTCCAACAGCTACCATGGGGAAACCCTGGGCGCCCTGGCCCTGGGCGACGTGGCCCTGTACAAGGACACCTACCAGCCCCTGCTGATGGAAGTGCTCACCGCGCCGTCACCGGACGCCTTCAACAAGGAACCGGGCGAGACCGACGAGGAATACGCCCTGCGCCAGTTCGAGGCCATGGAACAACTGCTGGCCGAGAAGCACGACGAGATCTGTGCGGTGGTGGTGGAGCCACTGATCCAGTGCGCCGGCGGCATGCGCATGCACCACCCCATTTACCACACCAGGCTGCGGGAAGCCTGTGACCGCTACGGCGTGCACCTGATCGCCGACGAGATTGCCGTGGGTTTCGGGCGTACCGGTACCATGTTCGCCTGCGAGCAGTCCGGCATCACCCCCGACTTCATGTGCCTGTCCAAGGGGCTCACCGCCGGCTACCTGCCGCTGTCCGTGGTGTTGACCACCGATAACGTCTACAACGCCTTTTACGACGATTACGAAACCCTGCGGGCCTTCCTGCACAGCCACAGTTATACCGGCAACCCCATCGGCTGCGCCGTGGCCCTGGCAACCCTGGACATCTTCCGGGATGACGACGTCATCAACGCCAACCGGGCCCTGTCGACATGCATGGCGGATTCCGTGGCCCACCTGGCGGATCACCCCAACGTCGGCGATATCCGCCAGCATGGCATGACCATGGCCATCGAAATGGTCCGGGACCGGAAGACGAAAGAGCCCTTCCCCTGGCAGGAACGCCGTGGCATCCGGGTCTACAAGCACTCACTGACCCGAGAGGCCTTGCTGCGGCCTTTGGGCAATGTGGTCTATTTCATGCCGCCGTACACCATCACCGAGGATCAGATCCGTCACCTGGCCCAGGTGGCCACCGAAGGCATCGATATCGCGGTACGTGACTAGGGGTCTGCGCGGAAGAAAGTCGCACCGCTGCGTCCAGACTGGCCAGAAGGTGGCCTGTTTCGGTAACCTGTCGCTCCCGATGACGATCTTCCCGACAGGAAACGCCTGTGCGCAATCCGCGAATCTTCACTGATGCCCCGTTAGAGGAAGGCCAGACGGTTTTCCTTGATGACAGTGCCGCCCACCACGTCGGCAAAGTGCTGCGCATGCAGCCGGACCAGCCCCTGGTGCTGTTCAACGGCGATGGGGCCAACTACCCGGCCGAGCTGGACGACGTGGGCAAGAAGCGGGTCAGCGCACGAATCCTGGCGAAGGAGGAAAGCACCTGCGAACCGCGCCTGAAGATCCTGCTGGGGCAGGTTATCTCCAAGGGCGATCGTATGGACTACGCGGTGCAGAAGAGCACGGAACTGGGGGTGGATACCATCGTCCCTCTCACCAGCGAGCGGTGCGACGTGCGCCTGAAGGGCGACCGGGAAGACAAGCGTATCCGCCACTGGCAACAGGTCGCCATCAGCGCTGCCGAGCAATGTGGACGGGCGACGGTACCCACCATCACCCCCTTATGCACGTTACCGGACTGGTTCCGGCAAAGCGAAACCTGCGACCTGCGCCTGGTCCTGCACCACCGCACCGAACAGCCGCTGGCCGACATGGCCCCGCCCCGGAACGGCGTAGCGCTGCTGGTAGGGCCGGAAGGAGGCCTCTCAGAAGCGGAAATCAGCGCAGCACGGCAAAGCGGCTTTTCTCCCGCAGCCCTCGGCCCCCGGGTGCTGCGAACCGAAACCGCACCGGTGGCGGCCCTGACCCTGTGCCAGTGGCTATGGGGTGATTTCAGGGCGCCTGGGCAATAGCCTGTAGTCCCGGCTGGACGGTACATCGGTGAAGCCCGCCAACGACCCCAAAAGCCGGACTGTACTATACTGCGACAGCATAAGGGGTGAACGGCCCGGCCACGACACCCTGACGGATTCAAGGAGAAGCACCGGATGCCAGGTATTGTTTCCTGGATTAGACACAGGCTGTTCCCCAGCCACTCCGGCCATGGTGCCCACTCCACGATGTCGGCGGGCAGCCCTCACCCCACCGGGAGCGGTCTGCTCAATCCAGGGGGGGCGGATACCCCGGATTGTCGTCCACCACGGGCAAGGCTGGACGACCACCTGTTCTGCTGGTTGCTGGACAGCACCCCCCGACAGATCGAACAACCGTCGCCGCTGACCAGCAAGGTCCTGCAGGAACTCGACGCCCGCCTGCGGGACGACGCCCTGAGAGAACTGCCCCGTCAGCCGCTGACGCTGCCCACCCTGATGCGAACCCTGGCCAGCGATTCCACGTCCCGCAAGGAAGTGACCGACATTATCCTGAGTGATGCCTCCCTGACCAACCAGGTACTCCAGGTTGCCAACAGCCCTTTCTTCAAGGTGAGCGACCACCACGTGGAAGACGTTGACCAGGCGGTATTCCTGCTGGGCCTTGACGGCATCCGCAATGTTGCCTCCGCATCGGTGATGCGTCCCATGCTGGCCGCGCGCAATTCCGCAGAATCCACCTTTTCCCAGCGGGTCTGGCGATGGGGCCTCACCTGCGCCCGGGCCGCCGAGCTCATTGCCCTGAACAACCGGCAGGAGAGCACCAGCTACTTCATGGTTGGCCTGCTGCCGGCGCTGTCCTACCTGACCCTGAGACGGGAGGTGCAAAGCATTGTCGAACACCGTTTTCCCGACCAGCGCCCCTCCCCGCATATCCTCCACGAGGCCATGCGGCGCTTTGAATGGGCAACCGCGCAGAAAATTGCCCACGCCTGGGGCCTGCCCTCCAGGTATCACGCCCTGCTGCTGACCGCGGAACGCCCGACACCCGACCAGGAGCACTCACCGCTGAACGACGGCATCATCCTGGGTACCCGGGAAGTGTTGCGGGACGCGCACCAGCGAAACCTGGGGATTGACGAGTTGCAACCCCTGCTGTCCATCAACGAGGAGCAGTTGGACAAGATCCGCCAGATACTGTCACGCCTTCTCAGTGAGGGGCTCTCCAGCCGCTGAGGCCTGATCGGAGACCAGTAATTCAGCGAAAGTCCGGGTCTGGTCGGCAGAGACCCTGGGCACCAGTTCCGGCGGCAGGACCCGGGGCAGACGGCTGACCACCCTTTCCTCATCGGCCCGCACCACATCCAGCACATCCCCGATCCGGATCAACTCCAGCGCCCGCCCGGGCACCAGATGATCACCGGACGATCCGGCCAGGGACAGCAGGCCCTGGCGAATCAGCTTGTCGGATATGCGCCGGGTTATCTCCCCGGGAACCCGCATCTCCCGCTCCAGAGTCTCCTGCTGGGGCGCCGGCCTGCCCTCGGCAAAGGGTTTGCAGACGTTCCACATCAACACCAGGGCCACCTGCTCCTGAAGTTCTGGAGAGGGGTCCACTTCACGGCTCCTGGACACATTGCCGGGGTTCTGCAGATAAAAGGCAATGCTGGAGCCCAGCAACAGGATCATCCAGTTGATGTAGGTCCAGATCAGCAGGATGATGCCAATGGCGAAACTGGAGTACACCGCCGCGTACCGGGTGGAGCCGGCAACAAACGAGGCAAAGATCATCCCGCCCGCCTGCCAGGAGACACCGGCGATCACCCCGCCAATCAAGGCGAAGCGCAGCTTGACGCGGGTATTGGGAATAAAGACATAGACAAAGGTGAACGCCCCCACCACCAGGAAGAACGGCATCAACCGGCTGAACATCAACACTGCTGAGCCAAAGGGTTCGATCTCGATCAGTCGCTGCACGAAGGTCGAGGAGAAAATGGTCGCCGAAATACCAATGGCAGACACCATCAGTAAGGGCCCGATCATGATCACGCTCAGGTAGTTGGAGAAGCGCTGGGCCAGCGAGCGCATTTCCGGCACCCGCCAGATCACGTTGAAGGACCGCTCGATCTTCTGGACCAGGGCAATCACCGTGTATACCAGTAACGCCAACCCTACGGACCCCAGCACCCCCACCTTCATGTTGTCCACAAAGGTCAGGATCTGATCGGCCACCTCCGCCCCCTGGGGCCCCAGGGGCTGGAAGAACTGGTACAGGAACGGCTCGATGCGATGGTGTACCCCCATGGCCTTCAGCACGGAGAAACTCAGGGCGAGCAACGGCACGATACTGAGCAGGGTGGTGTACACCAGGCTCATGGCATGAAGGGTGAGCTGGCCGCTGATCACATCGCGAGTCACCGCGTAGGCAGTGCGACCGGCCTTGTACAGCCAGGTCCAGGGCCAATGCTGAGGCGGGTTGGGGTTGGCCAGGATCCACTGTTCAGCCTGGCGGAAACGCTCTTTGAACTGGAATGACGCCACACACAATCCTTGGTTGCTGCCTTGAATACCGCGAACGGGCCCGACCACGTCGGGACATTCCCGATTCCTTATGGCAGGTTACCGATATTGAAGCAGTTCAGGGAGAGTATGGCTGAAAAAACGGGTGGGGAGAAATGCAGGCGGGGATCTAAGGAGCCTCTGAACAGGCAAGGAGTTATTCAGAGGCTCCTTAAGCCCCCGCCCTGGGAATTATTCCCGGTTGGCGACTTTGCCCAGGTTCTCGTTAATCTTGAAGATGACAATGAACAGTTCGCAATAGACCCGTGTCATCAGAATACCCCCGACGATGATCCCCAGTCCCATCAGGAAACTCCCGAAGGTAAACCCCTGGTAACCGGAGAACATGCTGACAAAACCAGAAATCACCACCGCGATGATCGACAGCCAGTAAATGACGGTAATGATCTTCGGAGTAACCATGGAATCGAAATTCAGAAACGACTTGAGCATTCTTCTTTCCTCATTGATGTACTGGCCGTCATCGGGAATGACACGACCGCTCCATTAACCGGAGTTAATTTTAAGAGCGAAGAATGCCACAAAGGTAGGATAGATGGAAAGTTATTGCATCATTTTGCATTGACCAAGTACCTGAATTAATGGCGATAAGATGTCATCACTGCCTGATTATTATCCGTTCATCAATAAGGCTCTCATCAGTAAACAGGCATTGAGGCATCATATCCGGGTGGCCAGGTTCCCCGCCGTAATCTCCACAATCCGCTGCCGGGCCTCGCGACTGGCCCAGGCAGAGTGCGGGGTCACAATCAGGTTGGGAATATCCTCCGCCAGCAGCGGATTGCCGTTGCGGGGTGGTTCTTCGGTGAGCACATCAAAGCCGGCGCCGCCAACAGTGCCGGCGCGAAGGGCGTCAGCGAGAGCCTGTTCGTCCACCAGGCCGCCGCGGGAGGTGTTGATAATCAGGGCCGTGTCCTTCATCTGTTCCAGTTCCCCGACGCCGATCAGGTTGCGGGTATCGTCCGTAAGCAGGCAGTGCAGTGAGAGCACATCCACTTGAGGAAGCAGCTCGTCCAGGGGAATGCGCGAATAGCCGTCCACCTCTCCCGTTTCCTGGCCGGGACGGCAGCCGAGGACGATGTTCATACCGAAGGCTTTCGCCCTCTCGGCCACGCCCTGCCCCAGGTCGCCATAGCCGATGATTCCCAGGGTCTTGCCTTCCAGTTCCATGATGGGGTGTTCCATCAGGCAGAACATGGCGCTCCGCCCCCAGCGGCCTCCCCGCACATCCCGGTCATAGTCCAGTAGTCGGGTGGCCAGGGCCAGGATCAGCGCCATGGTGTGTTGGGCCACGGTGGAACGACCATAGCCGGTCACATTAAGCACCCGGATGCCGTGTTCTTCTGCCGCCTTCAGGTCAATGTTGTTGAGGCCGGTGGCCACCACGGCAATGGTTTTCAGTTCCGGGCAGGCTTCGAAATGCTCCCGGCCCAGCAGTACCTTGTTGACCAGCACGGTGTCGAAGCCCTGCAGGCGCTCAATCACCTGATCAGGACGGGTACGGTCGTGACAGGTCAGCGGCCCGGTCACCTCTTCAATCGGTGCCAGGGTGACATCGTCGCCCAGGGTGCTGGCATCAAGGAATACGGCTTTCACTGTTCTGACTCCTGTCTTATGCTCTGAGAAACGACTTCCACGGCTAATAGGGAACGTATCATGGAGCATGAATTCTGGCACACCCGCTGGGAAAAGGGCGAGATCGGCTTTCATGAGGGGACCGTAAACAAGTACCTCCACGACCACTGGCCTGAATTTTCGGGCGACCGCACTGACACCGTTCTCGTCCCCCTGTGTGGCAAGGCCCATGACATGTGGTGGCTCCACGACCGTGGCCATCCCATCATCGGCGTGGAGCTGAGCAAAGTGGCCTGCAAGGATTTTTTCGAGGAGGCGGAAGAAAAAGCAAAGGTCCACCCGGGCGAGCCCTTCACCACCTTCCGGCATGATGACCTGGAACTCTGGTGCGGGGATTTCTTCCAACTGGTGCCGGACGACCTGAAACATGTGCGGATGGTCTATGACCGGGCCGCTCTGATTGCCATGCCGCCGGAGATGCGCCGGAACTATGTGGAACACCTGACCACGGTGATCCCGGACGGTACCCGGATCCTGTTGATCACTCTGGACTACGACAGTAGTGAAATGCAGGGCCCGCCATTCAATGTCAGCGATCAGGAAGTGTATGACCTCTATGGGGAGGACTATAAGATCCGCCATATCCTGAGCCAGGATATGGGGCGGGACAATCCCTTCGCCAAGCGTAAGGGACTGCAAAACGGCGCTACCGAAAGCGTTTTTTATCTCAAAAAAAACTAAACGCTCCTGGCGATAATTTTCGATATTCTTTCAAACATTTAGAGAAATGGTAGTGGGCTTGGTGCGCTGAAGTCGCGCCTCCCCCGATACTGTGCGTTTGTTTTTTGTACATGTTTTACCATGCTGGTGAAGTACCCCCCCTGTAACAAAAATTAACATAGAGGGAACTTCACCATGCCAATGAGACGATGCATTCACTGCCTGATCCTTCTGCTGGCCATGTCTGGGCTGGCGATCACCGGCCATGCGGCCAACCCCCATTATGACCTCAAGGTACTGTCCAGTGCCCCGGACCAGGTCACCGGCGATGACGTACTGGTGCAGGTGCTGTTCAAGGACCGCCCCATCAAGTCAAAGCCGGCGGTCGCCTCCCGGCTCCGGCACCTGGAATTCTGGCTCAACGGACGGCCCATCGAGCCTGAAATCCGGGCGGGTCAAGACCGCCATGAGATTCTGGTGACCGGCCTGCAACAGGGCGAGAACCGGCTTGAACTGCACCACCGCCGACAGGGTCCGCTGGCTTCCGTCACGATGACGGCACACCCCATCACCGGTCCTGTCTTTTCGGGGCCACAGCAGTATCCCTTCGTGTGCACCGTTACCACGGAGCTCGGCAAACAGCCCCTGGTGGATACCGACGGTAATACCGGCTTCCCGGTTCTGGACAGCAGCGGCAGCCAGATCGGCCTCAGCCGTGACTGTTCCATCGAGCCCTACGTCACCTTTATCTACCGCACCACGGACGGGCGCTGGGCACCGCTTCCCGAAGACGGTGTCCGCCCCGATGACATGGCCCGCACCACCCTGACCAACGGTCGTACCGTGGACTTTATCGTCCGTCAGGAACGGGGCACCATCAACCGGTTCATCTACAGCTTCGCCACCCTGGCGGAGGCGGATGATGCGCCCTGGGAGGCCTCCACTGACCACTGGAACGGGCGACTGCTGTTCCACTTCGAAGGTGGCGTTGCCGTTGGACACAGCCAGGGCCGCATCAGCGGGCGGGCGCTGGAACCGGAAGTGCTGAAGAAGGGCTACGCCGTCATCTATTCCACCGGCACCCGAACCAGCACCCACTATAACCTGCAGGTGGGTGGCGAGACCGCGCTGATGGTCAAGGAACACTTTATCAAGCGCTTCGGCGTGCCGGACTACACCGTGGCCATTGGCGGCTCCGGTGGCGGCATCCAGCAGTATGTCTATTCCCAGAATCATCCCGACCTGCTGGATGGCGGCGTGCCACAGTACTCCTACCCGGACATGATCACCCAGGTGATCCATATCGGTGACTGCGAGTTGCTGGAGCACTACATGGACGTGACCGACGGCGATAATCCCAAGTGGTGGATTACCAGCAACCGAAGCTGGCTGGTGGGCCTGAATGCCACCGACAACTACCCTGATCCGTTCGCCGATGCCAAGCGCGCCCTGGGCTACGGTACCGCCCCCGGCATGACCGAATGCATTCCCGCCTGGCGCGGCCTGACCGCCCTGGTACTCAACCCCCACTATGGCCAGGCCCGTAACCAGGCACTGATGCAGCCTCCCGGCGTGATGGATGAGGTGCAGTGGACCCACTACGACGACGCCCGCAACATCTATGGGCTCGACGAGAACGGCAATCCCCGCACCGTGTATGACAACGTTGGGGTGCAGTACGGGCTCAACGCGCTGGTGGAAGGCAACATCACCACCGATGAGTTCCTGAAACTGAACGCCCAGATTGGCGGCTGGAAACACCCCAACGACATGGTCCAGGAAGGCTTCCCGTTTCTGGGTGACTTCTCGCCGGCCAACTTCGATCCCTGGAGCCGCCGCAACATGATGCTCAGCCCCGATGGGGTCACGCCTGCTCCCCGTACCGAAGCCGATATCGAGGCCATCAACGCCGCCTACACATCCGGCCTGGTATTCGATGGCGAACTGAATATGCCGGTGATCGACTGGCGGCACTACCTGGAGGAAGTGCTGGACATGCACAACAGCCACCAGTCCTTCTCCGCCCGTCAGCGCATCATCAACCGCATGGGTGACGCCGGCAACCAGGTGATCTGGTTTACCGATACCCGGCCCACGGACCTGTCGGATCCGACCGAGCCGGAGCCACGGGAGGAATACAACCAGACCTGGATGGCCCTGGAGGTATTGCACGACTGGATTACCAACATCCAGCAGCACCCTAATCGCAGCATTGCCGACAACCGACCGCCGGAAGCCGTTGATGCCTGTTTCAACACGGACGGTTCACCTATCGATGCCGGGGAGGATGTCTGGAGTGGCGTGCTGGATGATGCGCCGGAGGGAATCTGTACCCAACAGTTCCAGACCTACACCACCTCACGAATGGAGGCCGGCGGCCCCATTGAGGGCAGCCTCTTCAAGTGCGCCCTGAAACCGGTGGACACGGCCCTGAATGACGGTACCTATGGCAACGTCTCCTTCACCAGCGCCGAGATCGACCGCTTGAAAGAGATCTTCGCCGAAGGTGTCTGTCACTACAGTGCCACGGATCAGGGGCGTCCAGGCGGCTGAAGCCTGACAGCCAGCCCTGATGCCCCGGTCACCCGGGCGCGTTCGGGCCACTGACGCTGGGAGATCCGGGGCCTATGGGCCCCGGATCTCATTTGCCGGCCTTGCGCTCCCGTTTCCGTATCGTGCAGCTCCCTGCCTGGGACTGACGCAATACCTGCCACGCCCGGAATATACGCTCCGGCGACCCTGCCAACTGTATTGCTGAATGATTCATAGCCTGTCTCCATCGAGATCCAACACGCCACTCAAGATAGCAGCCACTTAACGCAATTGAAAACAATTATCATTACGATAGAAAGGAAATTGCTCTCCATCAAAAAACGCCAAACACCTGAAAATCTGTCTCAAGTCCCGTCACAAAACGCGAAACGGGTTACAAAACCGTTGCAAAAAACATCTTAAATTTGCCGAACCGGTACCCACTTCCACTGTCCAAGGTTGCAGCGTTGGACTAAGCTGAAATCAGAGCCCCTGCTGGTGGGGGCCGTACCGGACGACCGGAAACAGCTCTCCGGTCCATTACCGGTGATAGCCTTGTCCTTTCCATTCAACCATAAACAGAAACGCCCACCCGCGGCGACCAACAACGGGGAATATTGCGTGTAGTCGAGCTGATTCATTAGCAAGCGAGGGTTACCCATGAGCATATTGCAGCACTTCAAAGACCGGTATGACCAAACCCAGGAAGAGGAATACTCCCTGGAGGAATATCTGGAGATCTGCAAGAACGATCACGCGGCCTATGCCACCGCCGCCGAGCGCATGTTGCTTGCCATTGGCGAGCCCGAATTCGTTGACACATCCAGGGACTCGCGCCTTTCGCGTATCTTTTCCAACAAGGTGATCAAGCGATATCCCGAGTTTTCAGAGTTCTACGGTATGGAAGAAGCCGTGGAAAATATCGTGTCCTTCTTCCGTCACGCCGCCCAGGGCCTGGAAGAGAAGAAACAGATCCTTTACCTGCTGGGCCCCGTGGGCGGCGGCAAGTCCTCCCTGGCGGAAAAACTCAAGAGTCTGATGCAGAAGGTGCCCTTCTATGCCATCAAGGGCTCGCCGGTGAACGAATCCCCCCTGGGCCTGTTCGACCCGGATGAGGATGGCCATATCCTGGAAGAGGAATACGGCATCCCCACCCGCTACCTGAAATCCATCATGTCCCCCTGGGCGGTCAAGCGCCTGCACGAGTATGGCGGCGATATCAGCCAGTTCCGGGTGGTGAAGAAATACCCGTCAGTGCTGGACCAGATCGGCGTGGCCAAGACCGAACCCGGCGACGACAACAACCAGGACATCTCCGCCCTGGTGGGCAAGGTGAACATCCGCATGCTGGAGGACTTCTCCCAGGATGACCCGGACGCCTACAGCTTCTCCGGCGGCCTGTGCAAGGCCAACCAGGGGCTGCTGGAGTTCGTGGAAATGTTCAAGGCCCCGATCAAGGTGCTGCATCCGCTGCTGACCGCCACCCAGGAAGGCAACTACAACACCACCGAAGGTATGGGGTCGGTGCCCTTCGACGGCATCATCCTGGCTCACTCCAACGAGTCGGAATGGCAGACCTTCCGCAACAACAAGCACAACGAGGCCTTCCTGGACCGGGTCTATATCGTCAAGGTGCCCTATTGTGTGCGGGTCACCGAGGAAATCGACATCTACCGCAAGCTGCTGCGGGACAGCTCCCTGGCCGGGGCGCCCTGCGCGCCGGACACACTGGATATGCTGGCGCAGTTCTCCATTCTCTCCCGCATCAAGGAGCCGGAAAACTCCAGCATCTACTCCAAGATGCGGGTCTACGACGGCCAGAACATCAAGGACACCGACCCCAAGGCCAAGTCGATCCAGGAATACCGGGACTCCGCCGGCGTCAACGAGGGTATGGACGGCCTGTCCACCCGCTTCGCCTTCAAGATTCTGTCCAAGGTGTTCAACTTCGACACCACCGAGGTGGCCGCCAACCCGGTGCACCTGCTGTACGTGCTGGAGAAGCAGATCGAGCAGGAGCAGTTCCAGGCCGAGGTGCAGGAACGCTACCTGCGCTTTATCAAGGAGTTCCTGGCACCCCACTACGTGGAATTCATCGGCAAGGAAATCCAGACCGCCTACCTGGAAAGCTACAGCGAGTACGGCCAGAACCTGTTCGACCGCTACGTAACCTATGCCGACCTGTGGATCCAGGATCAGGAGTTCCGCGACCCGGAGACCGGCGAAATCCTCGACCGGCCGGCCATCAACGACGAACTGGAGAAGATCGAGAAACCCGCAGGCATCAGCAACCCGAAGGACTTCCGCAACGAGGTGGTCAACTTCGTGCTGCGCGCCCGGGCCAACAACCAGGGGGAAAACCCCTCCTGGCTCAGCTACGAGAAGCTGCGTAGCGTGATTGAGAAGAAGATGTTCTCCAACACCGAAGACCTGCTGCCGGTGATTTCCTTCAACCCGAAGGCCAGCCAGGAAGACCAGAAGAAACACAAGCAGTTTGTGGAACGGATGGTGGACCGTGGCTATACCGAGAAGCAGGTCCGGCTGTTGGCGGAGTGGTACCTCAGAGTCAGAAAGTCGCATTAACCCTTTTCTGACCTGATGGGAGTGGCACTATGGGTATGACCCACATTGTTGACCGCCGTCTCAACGGCAAGAACAAGAGCGCGGTGAACCGGGAACGGTTCCTGCGCCGCTATCGCCAGCACATCAAGAAAGCAGTGGCGGATGCGGTGCAAAGGCGCTCCATTACCGATATCGAGCGGGGAGAAAGTGTCAGCATCCCCTCCCGGGACATCCATGAACCCATCTTCCACCACGGCCAGGGTGGCAAGCGTGAGGTGGTCCACCCGGGCAACCAGGAGTTCGTGGCCGGTGACGAGATCCCCAAGCCGGAAGGGGGTGGCGGTGGTGGATCCGGGTCCGGCCAGGCCAGCCCCGACGGCGAGGGCATGGACGAGTTCGCCTTCCAGATCACCCAGGACGAGTTCCTGGACTTCCTTTTCGACGACCTGGAGCTGCCCAACCTGGCCCGCAAGAAGCTCAAGGACACCGAGGCGTTCACCCTCCAGCGCTCTGGCTTCACCTCTCAGGGCGTGCCCGCCAAGCTGGATGTGGTGCGTTCCCTGCGGGGCGCCCATGCCCGGCGACTGGGCCTGAGCGGCGCCCGCCGCAAAAAGATCCGTGAACTGGAGGCACAGCTTGCAGCCCTCAGGGAAGCTCCCAACGACCTGGACCCGGCGTTCAGCCACGCCGACCAGATAGAAGCGTTGGAATCGGAAATTGCCCGGCTCAAGGCCAACGTCAGGCGCATTCCGTTTATTGATGAAATCGATCTGCGCTACCGTCAGCACGTCAAGAAACCCAAGCCGGCCACCAGTGCGGTGATGTTCTGCCTGATGGATGTGTCCGGTTCCATGACCCAGACCCACAAGGATATCGCCAAGCGCTTCTTCATCCTGCTGTACCTGTTCCTGAAGAAGAACTACAAGAAGATCGACGTGGTCTTCATCCGCCACCACACCAGCGCCAAGGAGGTGGACGAGGAAGAGTTCTTCTACAGCCGGGAGACCGGGGGCACCATTGTCTCCAGCGCCCTCAAGCTGATGCATAAGATCATCGAGTCCCGCTATTCACCGGACGAGTGGAACATCTACGCCGCCCAGGCGTCAGACGGCGATAACTGGAACGATGACTCCCCCATCTGCGGCAAGATCCTGGCCGAGCGAATCATTCCACTGGTGCAGTACTACTCCTATGTGGAGATCACGCCCCAGGATCACCAGATGCTATGGTACGAGTACGAGAAGATCATGGAGCGTTTCCCGCAGAGTTTTGCCATGCAGCAGATCGCGGACCCCGGCGAGATTTACCCGGTGTTCCGCCAGTTGTTCGAGAGGAAAGCGGCATGACGGATACGATCGAGCACCCCAAACTGCCCAATCGTGAACAGGTCCGCCCGGACCCGATCTCCAGGGGCTCCGAGTGGACCTTTGACCTCATCCAGAAATACGATGACGAGATCGCCAAATGCGCCGAGGAATTCGGCCTGGACACCTACCCCAACCAGATTGAGGTGATCAGCGCCGAACAGATGATGGACGCCTACAGTTCCGTGGGCATGCCGGTTGGCTACCACCACTGGTCCTTCGGCAAGCAGTTCCTCAGCACATCCAAGGGCTACCAGCGGGGTCAGATGGGACTGGCCTACGAGATCGTGATCAACTCCGACCCCTGCATTGCCTACCTCATGGAGGAGAATACCCTGCCCATGCAGGCCCTGGTGATCGCCCACGCCTGCTATGGCCACAACTCCTTCTTCAAGGGCAATTACCTGTTCCGCACCTGGACGGATGCCAGCGCCATCATCGACTACCTGGTGTTTGCGCGCAATTATGTTGCCGAATGCGAGGAACGTTACGGTGTGGAAGCCGTGGAGGAAACCCTCGACTCCTGCCATGCCCTGATGAACCACGGGGTTGACCGTTACAAGCGTCCACCGCCCATCTCCGCCGCCGAGGAGCGTCGCCAGCAGAAGGAGCGGGAGGAATATCTCCAGAGGCAGCTCAACGACCTCTGGCGCACCATCCCCAAGATGGGGGAAGACGACGATGAGCGGGAACGGCGCCGTCAGCGCTATCCCTCCGAGCCCCAGGAAAACATCCTGTACTTTATCGAGAAGAATGCGCCGCTGCTGGAAACCTGGCAGCGGGAGATCATCCGCATCGTGCGTAAGCTGGGGCAGTACTTCTATCCCCAACGCCAGACCCAGGTAATGAATGAGGGCTGGGCCTCGTTCTGGCACTACACGCTGCTCCACCGGATGTACGAGAAAGGGCACGTTACCGACGGCTTCATGCTGGAATTCCTGCAGAGCCACACGGCGGTGACCTACCAGCCGCCGTTCAACAGCCCCTGGTATTCCGGTATCAACCCCTACACCCTCGGCTTCAATATCTATTCGGACCTGCGCCGCATGTGCGAGAACCCCACCGATGAAGACCGGGAGTGGTTCCCGGATATCGCCGGTAGCGACTGGCTGGAGACGGTGCACTTCGCCATGCGCAACTTCAAGGACGAGAGCTTCATCCAGCAGTTCCTGTCTCCCAAGGTGATGCGGGACATGAAGTTCTTCTCCATCGAGAACGACGACCAGGAGGATGTGTACCGGGTGACCGCCATTCACGACGACCCGGGCTACCGGCCCCTGCGGGAAAAACTGGCGCGCCAGTACAACCTCAGCTACCGGGAGCCCAATATCCAGGTGTGGAATGTGGATGTGCGGGGAGACCGTTCACTGACCCTGCGCCACGTTCCCGTGGACCGGGTACCCCTGGGGGATGACGCCCGCGAGGTGCTCAAGCATGTCCACCGCCTGTGGGGGTTCGATGTGCACCTGGAAAGCGTCGACGAGGGCACGGTAGTGGCCGAATACCATTGCCCGCCCCAGGAGCTGGATGACGAATAGCCACCTCTGAACGGCCCCGGGCTTCTGGCCAGGGCCGTTTACCCCTCACGCTCGGGAATCGCCACCCCGTGGTTCCGCAACAACTCCGAGAAGGCATCCGCCGACGTTGGCCGGCTGAAGTAGAAGCCCTGGGACTCATCACAGGCAATGCCCCGCAGGAAGGTCTCCTGGGCTTCGGTTTCCACTCCCTCGGCGATCACCGTCAGGCTCAGGGTCCGAGCCATGTTGATGATGGCCTCGGTAATGGCCCGGTCGTGGTCGCTTTCCGGCAGGTTGCGGATGAAGGACCGGTCCACCTTAAGGGTATCGATAGGGAAGCCCCTGATCTGCGCCAGGGAGGAATACCCCACGCCGAAGTCGTCCAGCGCGGTGCGTACGCCAATCTCCCGAAGCTGCGTCAGGGTCTGGATGGTGTGATCCGGGTCCAGCATCACCATGCTTTCCGTCAGCTCCAGTTCAAGCAGTGACGGCTCCATGCCCGTTTTGTGCAGGGCGTCGCGGATGTGGTCCAGCAGTTCCGGATCTGAAAACTGCCGGGCCGAGATGTTCACCGCCATCTTGACCGGTGACAGCCCCTCCCGCTGCCATTCCATGTTCTGCCGGCAGGCGGTTTCCAGCACCCAACGGCCAATGGGGAGGATGGCACCGTTTTCCTCGCAAAGGGGGATGAACTGCTGCGGGGGCACTTCGCCCAACTCCGGGTGGGTCCAGCGCAGCAGGGCCTCCACACCGGTAATGCGGTTGTTTTTCAGGTCCAGTTTGGCCTGATAGTTCAGCACGAACTCGTGGTTGACCAGGGCATTGCGCAAGGCCGCTTCCAGCACCAGACGTTCGTTGGACAGCGATTGCATGCCGTCCACGTAGAACTCGTAGGTGTTCTTGCCCTTCTCCTTGGACAGGTACATGGCGGTGTCGGCATTTTTCATCAGCGTCTGCTGGTCCTCGCCATGGTCCGGGAAGACACTGATGCCGATACTGGCGGTCACCCGGCAGTCCTGCCCCAGCACGTTCACCGACTCCAGGGCCGCGTCCAGCAGTTTGCGGGCCACGGTGGCGGCATCCTCAAGGTCCGCCACGTTATGGAGCAACACCACAAACTCGTCACCCCCCAGGCGCGACAGCACGTCCGATTCCCGCAGTACCACCTTCAGCCGTCGCGCCATCTCCTGCAGCAACTGGTCTCCGGCGGCATGCCCCAGGCTGTCGTTCACCAGCTTGAACCGGTCCAGGTCTATGAACAGTACCGCCGGACGTTGTCCGTAACGACGCGCCGTCACCACCGCCTGCTCCAGAAGCTCTTCAAACATGGCACGGTTGGGCAAACCAGTGAGGCTGTCGTGGGTCGCCAGGTACCTGACCCGCTCTTCCGCCCGTTTCCGGTCCGCTTCGTGCTCCAGGGTACGCAGGGCATGCGAGACGTTGTCCGCCATCCGCTCCATCAGTGCGATGGTCTCGGCATCAAAGGCACGGCGATCACTGGCACAGAGATAGAGCACCCCCAGGGGCCGGCCCTCGTTCAGGATGGGAACTGCGGCAGCGGCCTTGAGCCGGGTTTTTTCCGCCAGGTGATGCCAGGGCCGGGTACGCGGATCATTCATGAAGTCGTCCGTCACCTCGGGACGCCCCATACGGAACGCGGTCCCGGCAATGCCCAAGCCTTCCGGCCGGTTCGGGTCGGTGGAAATAACCGCACGACGGGTTCTGCCCTGACCAGTGCCGGCCATTGCCACAACGTCCAGGTTACCGTTTTCCTGATTGGACAGAAGGATATGGGAGGCCGCCAGTTCCCCCTGCTCAACCGCCACCCGACAGACCTCGCTAAAGAGTGTCTCCGGCGTTTCGGCGTGCATGATCACTTCATTAGTGGCACTGAGGGCAGCGTACATGCGCTTGGCATGGCGGGCCGCCCTTTCCGCAAGCACCCGGTCGGTCACCTCCCTTGAGGCGGAAATGATCCAGGGCCGGCCATCGATTCGCACCATCCGGTGGTGAGGCTCCCACCACCCGCGGCGCTTGCCGTCCTTGCTGACGGCCATATGTGGCTCGGCAGTCACCCCTTCAGGACCAGCGGACTGCACCCGCCGGAACAACTCATCGGTTTCCTCACGGGTGCGACCTGTCAGGTGGTAGCCCTTGAAATTCATCAACTCTTCCCGCTGATATCCGGTCAGATCACAGGCAGTATCGTTCACGTAAATGAAGCGGTGGGTCTGCGGGTCCGAGATGAAGATCAGGTCCGGAGAAGCATCCATGGTGGCCTGGAAGCGTTCCGTCATGACACGACGCTGCTCCTCGGCGGTAACATCCCGCCCGGTGCCACGGAGCCCCGGGCCATGGCCGCCGGCATCCGGCACCAGTGTACCGGTCAGTTCGACATAGCATACGCTGCCATCAGGCAGTACACGGGAATATACCCTGTTCCGGAACGGCGTTAACGGCCCTTCCCCTGGAGTATCCGTGACCGGCTCAAAACCCAACTCCCGCCTGGTGCGACCGAGGAGGGTGTCAGCGGACGCCTTGGCATCCCCTTCCAGGTTACGCCCCTCAAGCCGGATCAAGCGTCCCTCAGCATCCTGCTCCCAGATCCAGTCAACCCCGAACCCCAGCATCGCCTGCATGACATTCCAGCCCGGGCTTTGATGCCTATGATCCACACTTATTCTCCCGGCTATACACATTCCCGATACAACCTACCCTAGTCCGCCCAGGAACCCCTGTACAGCGCCGCCGGGGGGGCGCTGTGACAGGCACCGCAGGGCCGTAGTGAGGTACTTCCCCTAACAACATCCGGGAGCCTCTTGCTTACCTCAGCCGGAATTCGACAGCCCCCTGTCGCCGGAGATGGCCCAGGCGTTCTTGCCCTTGTCCTTGGCCTGGTACATGGCCATATCTGCAGCCTTCATCAGCGCTTTCTGGTCTTTACCATGATCCGGATACAGACTGATACCGATGCTGAGGGTGACCGACAGCGCCCGGCCTTCCACCAGGATCGATTCCTTCACGGCGGCCAGCAGCTTTTCCGCCACCGTTACGGCGTGCTCTCGCCGGTCAATGTTCTGCACCAGGACCACAAACTCATCACCACCGAGACGGGCCAGCACATCGTGCTCCCTCAGCACACCACGGAGGCGATCGGCCACCTGTTCAAGCACCTGGTCCCCCATGTCATGCCCCCAGGTGTCGTTGATGTCCTTGAAGTTGTCCAGGTCCACGAACATCAGGGCCGGGTGATGACCAGTCCGGTCTACTGAGGCAATGGCCTGTCCCAACAGGTCCGACAGCAGGTTCCGGTTGGGCAGGCCGGTCAGGCCACAATGGGTCGCCAGGTAATGGGCCTTTTTCTCCGCCTCACGGCGCTCCTGCTCATTCTCGATGGTGCGCAGGGCAAAAGCGATATTGTCCGCCATGCGCATGAGCAGACCGACGATCTCTTCATCGAACGCATTGCGTTCCCGGGAACACAGGTGCAAGGTGCCAACGGCTTTACCATCCAGCACAATGGGTACCGAAGCCACGGCCTTGAGCAGGGTCCTGCTGCGCATCTGCCGATGCCAGGGGTCTGTTCGGCGATCCCTGAAGTAATCGTTGGACACGCAGGGCTCGCAGGTTCGGAAGGCATTCCCGTTGAGACCGCGTCCTTCCGGCTTTTCCGGGTCGATGGAGATAACGGTATCCTCCAGGACCTCACGGCCATAGCCCGCCATCGCCTTCATTTCCAGCAGGTCGGATCCTGGCTTCGGCATCAGCAGCGCCGCCGTGGTCATGCCGCCACTGTCGATAGCCGCGTCGCAGACGGCCTGGAACAGCTCGTCCCTGGACGACAGGCGCATGATGGCTTCATTGGTGGCACTCAGGGCGGCGTAGATCTTCCTGATTCGGGTGGCGGCCTGTTCGGCCAGCATCCGGCGGGTAACCTCGCGGGACACGATGACCACAACTTCCTGGCCATCAATTTCCCGGTACCGGAAATGGGCTTCCCACCAGCCTCGACGGGATCGGGTCTTGTTAACCAGTAGACGGGGTTCATCGGTATACCCCCGGTCTCCCGCCTGCATCGCGTTCCTGTATACCTCGCGAGTGTATTCAGGGGGCTGGCCGGTGAGATCCGGTGCCGTCATGGCGAGCAATTCCTCACGGCTGTAGCCGGTCATGTCGCAGGTGGTCTGGTTCACATACACATACTGCAGAGTCCGGACATCGCAGACGAGAATGCAGTCCGGCGAAGCATTGAGCAAGATCCCAAGGTTTTTCTCCAGCTCTCCTTTAAAGCCGTTCCCTGCCATGTACGACTCCACCCCAGCAATATTGTTATTATGCCTGTCAAAGTAGCCTGATCGACCCGGCATCGCCAGATCCCCGACGGGCGCGGGACGGACCCTGATTGCGTAGCGATATACGTCAGACTTACGAGAGTAGACCGTTTGTAGCGCAATCGGAATACTGGGATCGTGTTTTCACAGCCTTTTACAGTTTGCCGGCCTTCCACTCCCCGCCGGTAACCCGCAGGAGACGGCTGGCTCCTGGACCACCGGCGCCATGCCCATGGAACCTCAGCCTCTCATTCCACCGAATCGTCACAGACCGATCAGGTCCACCAGCCAGGGCACGATCAGGGCGGTGGCGAATGCTGACAGGGCCATGGCCAGGCCGGAAAAGGCTCCCATGGTGTTGTTGACCTGAAACGCCCGGGCCGTCCCAATGCCATGGGCGGCCACCCCCATGGCGATACCCCGGACACTGTCATCCCGGATTCGGAACACCTGGAACAGCCGGGTGCCCAGCACCGCCCCGACAATACCGGTCACCACGACCAGTACCGCTGTCAGCGACGGCAGGCCGCCAATAGTCTCGGAAATACCCATGGCCACCGGTGCCGTGGCCGACTTGGGCGCCAGTGAAAGCTGGGTCTCGGTACTGGCCCCCAATAGCCAGGCCAGGGCGATGGAACTGCCCGCCGCGAACACCACGCCCGACACGATGGCAATGGCCACGGGCAGCCAGAGCTGACGAAGTCGTGACAGTTGCTGGAACAGCGGTACCGCCAGCGCCACCGTGGCCGGGCCCAGCAGGAAGTGGACGAACTGGGCACCGTCGAAATAGTCCCGGTACGGGATTCCCGTGGTCAGCAACACCAGGATGATTATCACCACCGCCACCAGCACGGGATTCAGCATGGGGGAGCCGCCACTGCGCTGGTACAGCCGGAACGCCAGCAGGTAGGCCACCAGGGTCATGGTCAGCCCCAGCAGCGGCGAGGCGGACAGATAGACCCAGATATCGGTGAGATCGGGCTCAGTCATGGGATTGGCCCTCCCGCTGATAGCCCGGCGCCAGCCATCGGCTTGCCAGCAACATCACCCCGGCGGTAAACAGCATGGTCAGCAGGGTAGTCACCAGCAGCACCGCGACGATCGGCAGCCATTCGGCTAGCAGCCGGTCCGCATGAACCATGATCCCCACCCCGGCGGGCACGAACAGCAGTGACAGATGTGCCAGTAACCCCGTTGAAGCCGTGTCCAGCGACGCCGGTACCTGACGCGCCACCAGCAACACGATAAACAGCATCAGCATACCCAGCACCGGCCCCGGCACTGGCCAGTCCAGCAGGCGCACAGCTACCTCCCCCGCCAACTGGAACACCAGGAGCCAGGTAATTCCATTCAGAAACATCATAGGCAGACCCTATTATAAATGAGAAACATTGTCGTTTATCATGCAGCTTCCGATGTCCCTATCCTAGGCTGACGCTAATGGTACCGGATACACAGACACCGCAATCAAGAATTGAGCAGGTGCTGCGGTTCATCCACAGCCACCTGGACCAGCCTCTGACCGTGGCTTCCCTCGCCACCCTGGGCGGCTGGTCACGGTGGCAGTTCCAACGGGTGTTCGCGGCCCATACCGGTTGCTCGGTGGCCCACTACATCCGCGAACTCCGGCTCAGCAAGGCGGCGGAACAGTTGCTGTGCACCGGAGACCGCCAACTTGATATCGCCCTGGCCTGTGGCTTCGAATCCGATATCAGTTTCAGCCGGAGCTTCCGGCAGTACTTCGGCTGTTCTCCGGGCCAGTACCGCAAGCGTGGTGTCCGCTGTCACCTGCGGGCCCCCATTCCGGTGGAACCGCTACCCGCGCCCCCGCTCCACCAGAATCCCTACCGGACCCGGATACGCGTGGAGTCACGGCCGGCTTTCGAGGTGGTCGGCATGTCCTGTCACATCCATGGCATCTACTCCCCCACCCCGGACTTTGCCCAGCGGATACCGGACCTGTGGCAACGCCTGGGCGCGAGTCACAGCCTGCCGGAGGACGTCGCCCGGATGGGAGTGATGGACGTCTCGGGCGATGCCGGCGACCACCGCTTCCCCTACTGGGCCTGTATCGAGGCATCCGCCTGGCGGCAACTGCCGGACCTGCCACGGCTGACGGTGCCCGCCCAGGAGTATGCCGTGGTGCCCTTCCAGGGACCGGTGGCGGACCTGGAGAAAACCCTGTCCTGGTTCCTCAGCGACTGGCTGCCCGCCTCCGGCTACCAGGGCTGCTACGGTTTCGATCTGGAAATCTACCCCGCCCGGACAGACCCGGAACCGGCGGATGAGATTACCGTCGAGTACTGGGTCCCCATCCGGCCCGCCGAGGGCAAAACCCTGCCCATGCACCAAATGGTTAAGTGAACACCTGTTAATCAAAATATAATGCGAATGATTATCATGACGCGTGCAGTGACGACACGCCTCCATTTTCATTGCAATGCAGGTAATGTTCATGCCTCCCAAGACACTCTTCCATCGCTCCCTGCTGTCGCTGGCCATTGCCGGAATCGCCGTGCCCAGCGCCATGGCCCAGGATAACGACTCCACCGGACTGGCCCCGCTGACGGTCTACAGTGACACCTACCGGAATACCGCCACCAAGACCGCTCTGGAGCCCGAGGAAACGCCGCAGAGCATTACCGTGGTCGATCAGACCGCCCTTGAAATGCGCGGCTCGGAATCCGTCGCGGAAGCCATGCGCTATGTGCCCGGCGTGAACACGGAATTGCGGGGAGGTTCCGTCAACCGGCTGGACCTGTTCAGCATCCGGGGCTTTATCAACTACCAGAACTACTATGACGGTCTTCAACTGCTGTACAACGACTGGAACCTCCAGCCACAGGTCGACCTGATTGCCGTTGAACAGGTGGAAGTCTTCCGGGGCCCTACGTCGTCGCTGTATGGTTCCATGCCTCCAGGCGGTATGGTGAACCTGATTGGAAAGAGCCCGTCCACAGAATCCTTCAATCGCATCGAAGTCACCGGCGGCACGCAGGATCTGAAACAGGCCTCTTTCGAAAGCACCGGCCAGATCGGCGACAGCGACCTGTCCTACAGCCTGGTAGCCCTCGGGCGCAGCAAGGATAACCAGGCCGCCACGACCGAGGAAGAACGCTACCTGTTCGCGCCGTCCGTCGACTGGCAGGTCACCGACGACACCCTGATCAACGTCAATCTCTATTACCAGAAAGATCCGGAAATGGGCATGTACTCCACCCTGCCCGCCTCCACACTGTTCAAGGACAACCCCAACGGCCATCTAGACCAGGACGCCTTCTCCGGCGATGCCAACTGGAACGAGTTCGACAAGGAAGTGCTGATGGCCGGCTACAAGATCAACCACAACTTCAACGACAACTGGAACTTCCTGCAGAACTTCCGGTTCACCGATGCCGACGCCTACCAGACCAATACCTACAGTACCGCGCTTGACGCCGACAACCGCACCCTGCACCGGCGCGCCTACCTGACCGACGAAAAGATAACCGGCTTCACCGTGGATAACCAACTGTCCGGACGCTTCCACACCGGAGTAGTGGAGCACAACGTCCTGTTGGGCATGGACTACATCAAGATGGACTCCAATGTCGCCTACGAAGACGATGCAGCACCTTCCATCGACCTTTACAACCCCGACTACACCCAGATCGACCCGGACATGAACCTGAGTGGAACGGCCTATACCTCGGATTTCGAGCTATCCAAGCGACAACTCGGCGTCTACCTGCAGGACCAGATCCGCATCGGACAGCTGGTGCTGATCGGCGGTGCACGTTGGGACGACTTCAAGGGCACCGAGGAAGGCACCAAGTACGGCGCCCAGGTGGACAACGAACTGGAGCAGGACAACTGGTCCTACCGTGTCGGCGCCCTCTACGAGTTCGACAACGGCCTCTCCCCCTACGTGAACTACGCCGAAAGCTTCGAGCCCCTGGAAGGCAGTGACCGCAACGGCAACGAGTTCGATCCCTCCACCGGCAAGCAGTTTGAAGTGGGCAGCAAATTCACATCAGCCGACAACCGGCACCGGATCGACGTGGCCCTGTTCCATATCCTGAAGGAAAACGTACCGACTCGTGACCCGAACGGCACCGCCTACGATAAGATCCAGGCTGGCGAAGTCCGCTCCCGCGGGCTGGAAATCGAGGCCTCCAGCCAGCCAGTCGACAACCTGCTGCTATCCCTGGCGTACACCTACCAGGACGTGGAAGTGACCGAGGACAACACCGGACTGGAAGGCAATACGCCTGTCTGGGTTCCGGAACAGATGCTCTCCGCATGGGCGGATTACAGCTTCTTCGACGGCAGTGCGGAGGGCCTGACCCTGGGTGCCGGCTTCCGCCACATTGGCGAGTCTGAACTCAATGCCACCAATACCGCCGGCAAGGTACCGGACGCCAACCTGGTGGACCTGGCGCTGACCTATGACCTCAGCTACGCAGCTCCGAGCCTCAGCGGAACCGAAGTCGGCCTGTCAGTGAACAACCTGTTCAACGAGGAGTACTACAGCTGCTTCGACGAACTCAACTGCTGGGTTGGTGCGGAGCGGACCGTTCAGGCCAAGGTTTCCTACACCTTCTGACCCTCCCCAGGCCTGATCCCTGAAGCCCGCCACCCGGCGGGCTTTTTGGGAACAGGCGTCTGCCGGTTACACGCTAGGCAATCCGGACAATGCCATGGCCAGTTCCGCATCATCGTACTCGTAATCCCCCAGCTCCCCGGCAAAATACGAGGTGTAGGCCGCCATATCGAAATGGCCGTGGCCACAGAGGTTGAACAGGATGGTTTCAGAGGTGCCTTCCCGCTTGCAACGCAGGGCCTCTTCAATGGCCCCCTTGACCGCATGGTTGGCTTCCGGAGCGGGCACAATGCCCTCAGCCCGGGCAAAGAGCACCCCGGCCTCGAAACACTCCCGCTGGGTATAGGCGGTGGCCTCGAACAGGCCCAGTTCCCTGGCGTGGGAGACCATCGGCGCCATGCCATGGTAGCGCAGGCCGCCGGCATGGAAGCCCGGCGGGGTGAACTGGGAGCCCAGGGTGTGCATCTTGGTCAGGGGCGTCATGTGGGCGGTATCGCCGTAATCATAGGCGAATTTGCCCCGGGTCAGGGTCGGGCAGGCGGAGGGCTCCACTGCCACAATGCGGCTCTTCTCGCCGCCCCGCAGGGCATGCCCCATAAACGGGAAGGCGATGCCGGCAAAGTTGGAACCGCCGCCGGTGCAACCGACAATCACGTCCGGCCAGGTGTCCGCCATCTCCATCTGTTCCATGGCCTCCAGCCCGATAATGGACTGGTGAACCAGCACATGGTTGAGCACCGATCCCAGAGCGTACTTGGTGTCCGGGTCCTGCACCGCCAGTTCCACCGCCTCGGAGATGGCAATACCCAGGCTACCGGTATGGGCCGGGTTCTCCGCCAGCACCTTGCGCCCGAACTCGGTCATGTCCGATGGCGACGCCACGCAGGTCGCACCATAGGTTTCCATGACCGCCCGGCGGTAGGGTTTCTGATCGTAGGACACCCGTACCTGGAACACATTCACGTCCATATCGAACAACGAACCGGCAAAGGCCAGTGACGTGCCCCACTGCCCTGCCCCGGTCTCGGTGGTCAGCCGGTTGATGCCCTGCTGCTTGTTATAAAAGGCCTGGGGAATAGCGGTATTGGGCTTGTGGCTGCCGGCGGGACTGACACCTTCGTATTTGTAGAAGATCTTCGCGGTGGTGCCCAGCGCCTTCTCCAGGCCATGGGCCCGATACAGGGGGGCTGGCCGCCACATGCGATAGACCTCACGCACCGGCTCGGGGATCTCGATTTCCCGTTCGGTACTGACTTCCTGCTCGATCAGCGCCATCGGGAACAGCGGTTCCAGATCCGCTGGTCCGACAGGCTGCTTTGTCGCCGGATGGAGCACCGGCGCCATGGGCTCGGGGAAATCAGCCTGGAGGTTGTACCAGCTTTTGGGCATGCGGGTTTCATCAAGAAGGTATTTTGTTGTCATTGTTCGAGGTCCTCGCACCTTGTGATGGATACAGCACATTACCATAGCAGGTGGGCTCCGGAACTGCCCCATATCGATCATCCAGCCAGTCGTCCGGGCCTCCGGCGACCGGTTTCATTACCAAATATTCGCCAACCGGGCAGAGGTGCTCTGTTAATCTCGGCGTCAGTTTCCCAACGGAAACGGGATTGACCCAATGACCAACAATGACCGTAAACGCAACCCCGAGGACGTACTATGAACAATGGATTTCGCGGACTGGCGGCTGCCACCCTGCTGCTGCCTGCAGCGGCCTTCGCCGAGAACCTGAGCTACAGCTACCTGGAAGGCGGCCTGGCCCTCTACCCGGATTTCGAGTCGCAGGATCTGATCGGGCTCGATACCCGTGGTTCCGTGCTGCTGCACGAGAACATCTTCGCCTTTGGCGGTCTCAAGTTCCTGACCGATGATGTGGACCTGACTGCCCTGCACGTCGGTGGTGGTTACCGTCACGGCCTGGACGCCAAAACCGATATCTGGGGCGGCGTAACCCTGGAGTACCAGGAGTACGAGTGGGATCACGGCGGTGATGTGGACGATACCGGCCTGGGCTTCCGGGCGGGACTTCGCCATCAACTGACCAATGACCTGGAACTGGGTGTCGGCGGTCGTGTCGTCACCGGGGACCTGGACTACGTCGGCTTCACCGGCACGGCCCGCTATGCCATTGAACCCGACCTGAAGCTGTTTGCCGAACTGGATGTGTATGACAGCGAGCCCGGCATCCTGGGTGGTGTCACCTTCGAATTCTGAGGTTCACAACCGGGCCCCGCCAGCGCGGTGGGGCTTTGCTCCCCTGCCATCAACCTGCCCCCCCCTCCTCCATATCCCGCGCCACCGACTGGGATCAGCGCCGGGATTACTGGTATTCCTTCAGCCACTGTTTGATCAACCGCCGGTAACGCCAGGACTTACGCCGTGAGGTATCCAGGCTGGAAGGTTGTAGCTGCACCTCATGGGTGTCGTCATCGGCACATATCCGGAAACGTCGTACTGCCCCGAAGGCCTTGTCGTCGGAGCCATAGATGGAAATGACGTGTATCTCCAGCCATTCCAGCTCAATTTCCGGGTCGCACGGGTAGCCATTATCCGTTTCGATGCCTTCCTGCTCGGCAATCGTGGCGATCATGTCCCGGAAGCTGATGAATTCAATACACTCCCCCGACGCCAGGGGGCCCTGGCGGGTCCGCTCCCTCAGGCCGGGCGTTTCATCCTTTTCCGCCTTGCCGGAGATATCCGTCATGGGGGCGGTAAACAGCCCCCTGGACGTTTTGAGCTGTACCACCACGAAAAAGACAAACACCGATTCGTGGCTCATATTGCATACCAGGCAGGGGGAGTCGATGAATTCATGGCCAACTCCCTTGTTGATCAGCATGCGTGGGCGACGCTGGCGACTGAACCCAAGGTAAAGTAACTGGGCATAGAACAGCCAGATTGCCAGGGTGCCTATACTGGTAAGGGAGTTCACCAGCGTGTTGTGTTGCTGTATCCAGTCGAGCATTCCATTGTTCCCATTGATGTAAACCTGTGGATCATGAAACCGCGCTTTATATCAATGCGACACCGCCCCTGTGCAATAATGGATTTCTCACAGAAAACGAGCGTACACTCGCTATATGGTGTTCCAGGGATGACTCAATGCACTCGGCCAGGGGCCGGGTCAGGCAAACGCCAACAACTACAATAAAGGACGTCTACTGATGAGGAGTCAAGGCATGAGCGATATGAGCGTGGGCGCGGAAGAACGCGCCACCTTCACCGACATGAAAGAAAGCACCCAGGAGGACTGGGACAGGATCGGGCAGTGCTACCGGGAGTTCGCCAAGGGCCACCCGGACCGAATCCTCGATCACCTCAGGTTACTCGACGGCGACTTTGGCGGCTTCAAAGTGGACCGACTGACCCACTGCCTGCAAACGGCCACCCTCGCCCATCGGGACGGCAAGGATGAGGAATACGTAGTCTGCGCCCTGCTGCACGATATCGGCGACACCCTGGGCGCCTTCAACCACGCCGATATTGCCGCCGCCATTCTCGAACCCTTCATCTCGGAGGAGAATCACTGGATGGTCAAGCACCACGCGATCTTCCAGGGCTACTACTTCTTCCACCACCTGGGCATGGACCGTAACCTGAGGGAGCAGTACCGGGACCACCCCTATTACGAGCGTACGCTGGAGTTTGTCAGCAAGTATGACTCCCCCGCCTTCAACCCGGATGGCGAGGTCCTGCCCCTGGAGTTCTTTGAGCCCATGGTGCAGCGGGTGATGGCCAAGCCCAAGCGCTCGCTGTACAAGACCATGTCCTGATCACGGCCTGCATGGCAGCGGCCCTGGTGTGCCGTTTGGTCAGTNCAGTTCGCTGACCAAACGGCACACTAGGCGATCTGCAGCAGACGCAGTAGCTGGGGCCGGTGTCGGTCCGGCAGTACATCTTCCAGGGTGTACTGATCCAGGGCTTCCAGGAAGGCATTCAGGGCGTGAGCAAAGGCCCCCTTGAGCCCGCAGACCGGCGAAATGGCGCACTGGTTGTCCGACGAGAAGCACTCCACCACGTTCAGGTCCTGCTCGGTCTCACGAACCAGTACGCCGATGTTGATGGTGCTGGGTTCCCGGTGTAGCCGCATACCACCACTCTTGCCACGGACCGTCTCGATATAGCCCTTGCGGTTTAGCTGGTGTACCACCTTCATCAGGTGATTCCTGGAAATCTGGTAGCTGTCGGCAATTTCCTGGATGGTGGACAGCCGGTCCCGCCGCATGGACAGGTAGATGAGCACTCTCAGGGAGTAATCGGTGTATCGGGTTATGTGCATCTGGAACTCCTGGACCGGAAAACCTTCCGGCTACATCATCAAACCGATGGCCGTGTGACCAGAAACGTCACAAGACCCGAGAAAAAAAGCCCAGTCATGACCAGCACTGCCAGGGGCATCCCCATCAGGAACAGCATGGTCCAACTGGACGCCAGCAACAGGGCCGCCGTCCACTTGGCGCGTACTGGCACTGCCCGGCTCTCCCGCCAGTTGTGGATCATCGGACCGAAGGTCGGATGACCATGTAACCAGGCTTCAAACGCCGGCGAACTTCGACTCGCACACCATGCTGCAAGCAGCACGAACGGTGTTGTTGGCAAGAGTGGTAACACCACTCCCGCAAGCCCCAACGCCAGACTGATATACGCCAGGATCCGATAACCGGTTTTCCTCATGCCACTTCTCTCCACCGGCCTGCATCCCGGGCAGAAAGCCGGCCAGTGCCCCCTGCCTGGGACCGTGCAACCTCCTGGGACAGGTCCGTCACCCATCGGTTCAGTCATGATTGATTTCCGGTGCCGGTATCAGGTCATGCCCCCGAAGCTCCGGATACATGACAATTCTACCTTATTTCAACGAGCCTCTGTCAGTGGACGGGGCGATCCAGACGCCGCAGCGATATCAGCCGGGTGATGTAGGACAGCTTCAGCGTCGTGGCAAAAAGCAGCGTGAAGATGTGAGCCGCCACCTGTGCCGGCAGTGAAAGACTGCCGGCAAGTGGGTAGGCACACACCACGGTTGCGACCACGCCCACTACGCTGACCAGCAGCGCCAGGTTAGACAATTTCAGCATCTGCTCCATGGCTCTTTCATCGGCTGCCATATCTCGCCCCATACATTCATCCCACATGAATGTATTAGAAAACAACAAGCCAAAACATTCAAGAAAAAAGAATGTTTAAGGGTGCCAACTCAAACCAATTCTGAAAAGAAACTTCCTCCCTGCCGACTACCCCACCATTATTTGACGCATCTCAAGGATCAAATAAACATGTATTCAATATGATACTTATTGAGATAGAACGACTTCCCTGACAACGAAGAGAGACCACCTGTAAAGGAAAACCACCTCGGAGACAGTCCATGGCACACTACCGCCGACTCTGGTACATCCTGATTGCCATCCTGGCGATCACCTTTGCCCTGCTGGGCTACTTCGGTGCGGAAGTTTACCGCGCTGCCCCACCCATCCCCGACCGCGTTGTCACCGTCGACGGCGACACCCTGATGACGGAAGACAGCATCCTCGACGGCCAGACCGCCTGGCAGTCGGTCGGCGGGATGCAACTGGGCTCCATCTGGGGCCATGGCGCCTACCAGGCCCCGGACTGGACAGCAGACTGGCTGCACCGTGAACTGACTGCCTGGCTGCATATTGCCGCCGGGGAGGAGTATGGCCAGGACTGGCACAACCTTACCGGGCAACAGCAGAACGCCCTGGCGTACCAGCTTAAAGAGGCATACCGGACCAACGGCTACAATCCCGATACCGGGGAACTGACGCTGGATGACCGGCGGGTACAGGCCATCGCACAAACCGCTGCCTATTATGACGAGCTGTTCAGCGACGCGCCGGGCCTTCAGTCCACCCGGAAAAATTACGCCATGAAGGAGGACACCCTGCCCAGCCCGGACCGCCGGGCACGTATGGCGGAGTTCTTCTTCTGGACCGCCTGGGCCGCCTCCACCGAACGCCCTGGCAGTGACGCCACCTATACCAACAACTGGCCCCATGAACCACTGATCGACAACAAGCCCACCGCCGAGAACATCGTGTGGTCCGTTGTCAGCGTGATACTGCTGATTGCTGGTGTTGGCGGCCTGATCTGGGCCTGGGCCTTCCTGCGTAAACATGATGAGGACGAGCCCGTCGCCCCGGTCAAGGACCCGCTCACCAGCTTTGCGCTGACACCTTCCCAGAAAGCCCTGGGCAAGTACCTGCTGCTGGTTGTAGGCCTGTTCGTGTTCCAGGTTATGCTGGGAGGCTTTACCGCCCACTACACCGTGGAAGGCCAGAGTTTCTACGGCATCAACGTGTCCGAGTGGTTCCCCTACTCCCTGGTACGTACCTGGCACATACAATCCGCCCTGTTCTGGATCGCCACCGGTTTCCTGGCCGCGGGTCTGTTCCTCGCGCCCATCATCAACGGCGGCAAGGACCCGAAGTTCCAGAAACTGGGGGTGGATGTGCTGTTCTGGGCCCTGGTAGTCGTGGTGGCCGGTTCCTTTATCGGCAACTACCTGGCCATTGCCCAGATCATGCCGGAGCACCTGAGCTTCTGGCTTGGTCACCAGGGCTATGAGTACGTCGACCTGGGCAGGATCTGGCAGATCGGCAAGTTCCTGGGCATCGTGTTCTGGCTGGTGCTGATGCTGCGTGGCATTGTCCCGGCCCTGCGCCAGCCCGGCGACAAGCATCTGCTTGCCCTGCTGACCGCCTCCGTGGTCGCCATCGGGCTGTTCTATGGTGCCGGCTTCTTCTACGGCGAACGCACCCACATTTCCATCATGGAATACTGGCGCTGGTGGATTGTCCACCTTTGGGTGGAGGGCTTCTTCGAGGTCTTCGCCACTGCGGCCCTGGCCTTCATCTTCTGCAGTATGGGCCTGGTGTCCCGCACCGTGGCCACCTCCGCGAGCCTGGCGTCCGCCAGTCTGTTCATGCTCGGCGGCGTGCCCGGCACCTTCCACCACCTGTACTTCTCCGGCACCACCACCCCGGTGATGGCTGTGGGCGCCACCTTCAGCGCCCTGGAAGTGGTGCCGCTGGTGGTACTGGGCTACGAGGCCTGGGAGAACTGGCGCCTGAAGCACCGGGCACCCTGGATGGAGAATGTGCGCTGGCCACTGATTTTCTTTGTGGCCGTGGCCTTCTGGAACATGCTGGGTGCAGGGGTACTGGGCTTCATGATCAACCCGCCGGTGGCTCTTTATTACATCCAGGGTCTGAACACCACGCCCACCCATGCCCATGCGGCGCTGTTCGGGGTATACGGCTTCCTGGCCCTTGGCTTCAGCCTGCTGATCCTGCGCTATATCCGCCCCCGGATCGTGTTTGACGAACGGCTGATGAAGATCGGTTTCTGGTGGCTGAACATCGGCCTGGCGCTGATGCTGTTCACCAGCCTGCTGCCAGTGGGCCTGATCCAGTTTGTCGCCAGCGCCAGCGAGGGCCTGTGGTACGCCCGCAGCGAAGCCTTCATGCAGAGCAATATCCTGCAGTTCCTGCGCTGGTTCCGTACCGTGGGCGATGTGGTGTTCATTGTCGGCGCCCTGGCCATTGCCTGGCAGGTGGTGAAAGGTATCTTCTTCCCCACCCTGGCACCGTCGGTAGCTGAACCGCACAGCGCGGCCGACCAACTCAGCGCCTGATCCATCGGGCCATGGACGGCCACATGGAGATACTCCCGCCGGGGTATCGGATTTACCGGCGGGATTTGCCATACTGATTACATAATCGCGCATCCAGCATGCCTTATCGCAACAGGATACCGACATGACCCAATCCAAGCTGACAGACCGTTTTGGCCGCACCGTCAACTACGTGCGCCTGTCTGTCACTGACCGTTGCGACTTCCGCTGTGTGTACTGTATGGCGGAGGATATGACCTTCCTGCCCCGCCAACAGGTTCTCACCCTGGAAGAAATTGCCCGTGTGGCCCGTACGTTTACGGAACTGGGCACCGAGAAAATCCGCCTCACCGGTGGTGAACCCCTGGTGCGGCGGGACATCCTGGAACTGGTAAAGGAAATCGGCAGCTATGGACTGCGCGACTTCGCCATGACCACCAACGCCAGCCAACTGCCCACCATGGCCGACGACCTCCGACGGGCCGGCCTGCACCGGGTCAATATCAGCCTGGATTCCCTGGATAAGGACAAGTTCCGTCAGATCACCCGCACTGGCAGCCTGTCAAAGGTTCTGGACGGCATTGATGCCGCACGGGAAGCCGGTTTCCGGGGCATCAAACTCAATACCGTTGTCCTTAAAGGCCGCAATGACGACGAGGTGCCTGAGCTGGTGGATTTCGCTCGTCGCAAGGGCATCGACATCACTTTCATTGAGGAGATGCCCCTCGGCGAGATCAACGAGCATGATCGGGGCCTGGCCTTCTGCAGCAGCGACGAGGTGCGGGATATCATCCGCCAGCATCACGATCTCGTGCCCGCCACCGAGGATTCAGGCGGCCCGGCCCGATACTACCGGATGCCCGGCAGCGAAACCCGGGTCGGGTTCATTTCACCTCATTCCCATAATTTCTGCTCCACCTGCAACCGGGTACGCGTGACCGTGGAAGGCCGGCTGCTGCTGTGCCTGGGCAATGAGCATTCGGTGGACCTGCGTCGCGTGCTGCGGGGCAACCCGGTGACAGACGATAAACTGAAACAGACTATTATTGATGCCATGGACCTGAAACCGGAGAAGCACCACTTCGAGGTTGGGGGGGATGTGCAGATTCTCCGGTTCATGAATATGACCGGGGGCTGATATCTTTCCTCCAACGGCCCCCGTCCGGGACGCTTCGTTCACACATTAGCGTCCATCAGTGAAGGTCAACCGCCTGTCCATGCGGGTCCAGCGGCAGGTAGCCACCGATATGCCCCAAACGGATCGACTCCACCATCATGGTCAGGGGTTGCCGGGCATCGTCGGAAGACGGCGCAACGCCACCCCGGCCAGACATGGCAGCGACGAACACCACATCCCACGGCTGACCGGTGCGGTTGGATTCCTCCACCAGGTCATCGAACCGGGTGACTTCGTCCGGAGCCTTGTCGACGCACACCACTGGCGTCAGCGCGCCGCCCTCACCCCGCTCGAAGCCGGCCTTCTCGGCCTCGCTGGCATCATCGGGTAACTCGGCCCGGCAGAATACGAACAGCAAACGCTGGGGCTCGTCCTGTTGGTGTACGGCCTGCATCAGGTCTGTGTAACGGGTAATCATGGGTATTCCTTCAACAACAGGGAGGATCACTGGCTGAGCTGAATCAGCCGCGCGGGATCAGTAATAAACAGCTTGCTGCGGTTCACCCTCACCAGGCCGTTGCCCTTCAGGTCCGCCAGGATGCGGGAGAAGGTTTCCGGCTGCATGGCCAGTCGGGACGCCACCAGGCACTTGGGCAACGGCAGTTCCACTTCCCCGCCCTGTTGACGGGCATTGTCGGGTAGCAGGTCGATCAGGTAGCGGATCAGCCGGTCCCGGGCACTCTGCACGGTCATGATCTCCAGGTCATGGAACCGGCTCACCGCCCGCATGGCGTAGTGCTGGAGGGCTGCCCGGGCATACCGGTGGTTGCCTTCCAGCAGTTCCTGGTACACCTTCACCGGAATCATCAATACCTCGCTGTTCTTCAGGGCCTCGGCGTAACAGGCATACCGGGGCGGATCAGCGTAGATCATCACCTCGGCAAAGCAGTTACCCGGCAACAGGCTGTCCAGGGTGCGGTCCACCCCGGAGGCATCCAGGCGATAAAGCCTCAACCGACCGGAAATCACGAAGAAGAAATGATGAGCCGGCATATCCTGGCGGTACAGCAACTGGTGGTGCCCCAGGCGGACCCGACGGGAGTGTTGCAGCACGTATTGCAGATCCCAGGGTTCCAGGGAAGTGAACAGTGGATGCCCCTGGATGGCGGCCAGACCGTCTTCCTTCTCGAGGAATCGGTTGGTCGCCAGGAGAACCGGTTTTTCATAACGTTTTTCAACGGATTGAGCGACAGCCATGAGTGGTTTCCCCTTTTCATGTATCCCATAGAATGCTTTAGATGGTAGATGGTAGAGGGACAGTGGCCGGAATGCTGTCCCCCGAAGGGGGTAGATTGACGGTTACTGGTGGATAGTTGATGTGAATCAAAAAGGGGGAGCCATGCTCCCCCGCAACACATATCATCCGCTCACTGCATCAACGGCGAATCCGGCAGTTCCAGGTCGACGCCCTCCACTCCGGTTTCCGCAGCGAGCACCTGCAGGTACTGCCGGAACGCCCGACGGGTGACGCTTTCGCTGAGGTACTGACGAATCTGGGGTTTGACGTGCTCGTAGGGAAGCGATTCACCGTCGATGCGCTGGTCGACCCGTACGATATGCCAGCCGTAGCGGCTTTCGATCAACCCTGGGCTGAGGCCTTCCTGCAGGTTCAGCACCGGGCGCTCGAATTCTTCCACCGTCTGGCCCTTGCTGATCTGCCCCAGGCTGCCGCCCTGGTGGCGGGATTCGCAGGCCGAATACTGCCTGGCCAGATCGACAAACCGGGAACGACCATCGAGCAGAGAAGACAGCAACTGATGGCCCGCCTCTTCCTGGCGGATACGTTCTTCCACGTCGTCCGGTGCGGCGGCCAGCAGGATGTGACTGACAGCCATCAGGGTCGGGCTGCGGAATCGTGCCGGGTTGGCGGCGTAGAAACGTTCGCAGTCTTCCTCGGACGGGTCCGGTACGTTCAGTTCCAGCTCCAGCACCCGTGCCAAGCGGTCTTCCTCATCCATGGACTCGGGGAGCTGCAGGATATCGGCCTGCTGCAGCAGCAACTGGCGGATAGCCAGGCTGCGGGCAGCTTCGTGCCAGGCTTCCGCGACGTCTTCCGCCGGATGGTGCTGCATCTCCCGGGCGATGTCGTCTTCCGGGATCAGGGTGTCACCCACGTACACCGGCGGGAACTGGTTTCTGGGCTTGTCGGCTTCGCCGGTCGGGATCAGTTGCATAATCGTGCTCCAGCTATGAATGGACATAGATTTTTGCGGGCTGGCCGCTCATATCCGGTTACTCTTATGCCCGCTTACGCACCACCTGGTACTTCCGCCCGAAATACTCCACCGGCACGCTGAGCATGTGCACCAGGCGGGTGAAGGGGAACAGGACGAACAGGGTCAGGCCCAGGAAGATATGGGTCTTGTAGATCCAGTGCACGTCAGCGATGTAGTTCGCGACCTCAGAGCCCTGCAGGGTGAAGATCCCCTGGGCCCAGGCGGAGAACTTGAGCATGGTGCCGCCGTCCAGGTGCCCGAGAGTGGGCAGGATGGTGAGCAGGCCAAGAGCCAGTTGGACCACCAGGATAATGATGATCATGTTGTCGGCGAAGGTGCTGCTGGCCTTGACCCGCGGATCCGTCAGGCGGCGCCAGGCCAGCATGCCTCCGCCGATGATGGCGAACACTCCGGCGATGCCACCCACCACGATTGCCATAACCTGCTTGGCGCCTGGCGTCATGAAAGGCTCATAGAGCGCGTGGGGAGTCAGCAGGCCCACCAGGTGGCCGAAGAAGATCACCAGCACGCCCACATGGAACATCACGGACGCCCACACCATGTTTTTCTTGCGCAGAATCTGGCTGGAATGGGCCTTCCAGGTGAACTGACCGTGGTCGTAACGTGCCCAGGTGCCAACGAACAACACAATGAGGGCGACGTAGGGATAGATTCCGAATAGCAATGTATTGAGATAGGACATCGTCATTTCCTCCGGCGCCCTCAGGCGCGCCCTGCCGGACGGGGAGTCACATCCGTCATCAATTGATCACTCAGGTGGATGGTCTGGGTCTGTTCCAGCTCGCGGCGGCGCTTCCCAACCACGCCACCGGTGCTGCAGGAGCTGCCCTGGTCATCCACGAATTTCACCATTTCCTCTTCCCAGACCTTGTCCAGGGCTTCCGGGGTGTCGTCCCGCTCTTCAGTGGCCACAATCCCCGCCAGTTCCTGCCGGTTAACCTCGCGACCGGACAGCACCAGCAGGGAATCCATCACCACGTGATAGAGACTTTCACGCTGGTACAGGCGCTCGCCCAACAGCCCAAGGATGTGATGGATGTCCTCCAGCCAGTTCCGGATCTCGTCCCCCGGGCGGGTGGAGAGGTATTCCAGGAACAGCGGCAGGTAGTCGGGCAGCTCCCTTGCATCAATTTCCAGACCATTGGCGCGGTACTGCTCCATCAGGTCCACCATGGCCTGGCCACGATCACGGGATTCACCATGTACGTGTTCGAACAGCAACAGGGACGTGGCCCGGCCTTTGTCGAAGATGCCCACGTAGTCTTCCTGCCGGTCGAGCAGGTCACCGTCACAGAGCATATCCACACAGCGAAGCAGTTGGGCCTTGTTCTGACCGGGTAGCCAGCTGTCCTCAAGAACAGCGGCAACCAGGGCATCCTTGGAGGCCTGGAGTTCTTCCGTGGGGTACTCAAGAAGTCGTGCCATTACTTTCAGAAGTTGCATGTCGGCCTCCTTATTCCTGCAGCTGCTTCGGGTCCACCTGCTTCACGGTGGAGAGTTTCTGCACCATGCTGGTGGTCTGCTTACGGCCACCGAACATGTTGAACTTGCTGTCGCCGTTGCAGCCGTCGCCGAAGCTGAAGCCGCAGCCATTGCGCTCGCCGTGAGCCGTCGCATCCGGGAAGGCTTCCTTCGCCAGTTCGCGGTGGCTGGTCGGGATCACGAAGCGATCATCGTAATCGGCAATAGCCAGGTAGCGGTACATCTCGTCCGCCTGGGCCTTGGTCAGGCCACACTCCTCCAGGGCACGCAGGTCTTCCCTGCCTTCCACGGTTTCGGCACGCTTGTACAGGCGCATGGCCATGATCCGCTTCAGCGCCCGGACAATGGGCTTCTCGTCACCGGCGGTGAGCAGGTTAGCCAGGTACTTGACCGGAATCCGCAGGCTTTCGATCTTTGGCAGTACGCCGTCGAACTCCACCTTGCCGGCTTCAGCAGCAGACTGGATCGGGCTCAGGGGTGGCACGTACCAGACCATCGGCAGGGTGCGATATTCCGGATGCAGCGGCAGGGCCAGTTTCCAGTCCACCGCCATCTTGTACACCGGGCTACGCTGGGCGGCCTCGATCACGTTCATGGGCACTCCATCTTTCCTGGCCTGCTCGATTACCGCCGGATCGTTCGGGTCCAGGAAGATTTCCAACTGCTTCTCGTAAAGCTCGTGCTCGCCCGGGGTGCTGGCCACTTCCTCGATGCGGTCGGCGTCGTACAGCAGCACGCCCAGGTAGCGGATGCGGCCAACACAGGTCTCGGAGCAGACAGTCGGCATACCGGCTTCAATCCGCGGGTAGCAGAAGATGCACTTCTCGGACTTGCCGGTTTTCCAGTTGAAGTAGATTTTCTTGTAGGGGCAGCCGGAGACACACATCCGCCAGCCACGGCACTTGTCCTGGTCGATCAGGACAATGCCGTCTTCTTCCCGCTTGTAAATGGCGCCGCTGGGGCAGCTGGCCACACAGGTGGGGTTCAGGCAATGCTCGCACAGCCGCGGCAGATACATCATGAAGGTGTTTTCGAACTGGCCGTAGATGTCCGCCTGTACCTGGTCAAAGTTCTTGTCCTTGCGGCGCTTGGCGAACTCGGTGCCCAGGATTTCCTCCCAGTTCGGGCCCCATTCGATCTTCTGCATGCGCTGGCCGGAGATCAACGAGCGGGGCCGGGCCACTGGCTGGTGCTTGCTGTCGCCGGCGGTGTGCAGATGCTGGTAGTCGAAATCGAACGGCTCGTAGTAGTCATCGATCTGGGGCAGGTCCGGGTTTGCGAAGATGTTCGCCAGAATCCGGAACCTGCCACCGATTTTCGGACGGATCTTGCCGGCGCTGTCCCGCATCCAGCCGCCCTTCCACTTGTCCTGGTTCTCCCACTCCTTGGGGTAGCCGATGCCGGGCTTGGTCTCGACGTTGTTGAACCAGGCGTATTCCATGCCTTCGCGACTGGTCCAGACGTTCTTGCAGGTCACTGAACAGGTATGGCAGCCAATGCACTTGTCCAGGTTCAGTACCATGCCGACTTGGGAACGGATTTTCATTTTACAGCCTCCTGAACAGTGTCATTGCCTTCGCCGTCGAGCCAGTCGATGTTGTGCATCTTGCGCACCACCACGAATTCGTCACGGTTGGAACCTACGGTGCCGTAGTAGTTAAACCCGTAGGAATACTGGGCATAACCGCCAATCATATGGGTCGGCTTCGGGCACACCCGGGTGACCGAGTTGTGGATACCGCCACGGGTGCCGGTGATCTCGGAGCCCGGAATATTCACGATCCGCTCCTGGGCGTGGTACATCATCACCATGCCCGGCATGACCCGCTGGCTGACCACCGCCCGGGCCGCGATGGCACCGTTGGCGTTGAACAGTTCAATCCAGTCGTTGTCCTCGATTTGCATCTCCCTGGCATCGTCTTCGCTCAGCCAGACGATGGGGCCGCCCCGGGACAGGGTCAGCATCAGCAGGTTGTCGCTGTAGGTGCTGTGGATACCCCACTTCTGGTGCGGGGTGATCCAGTTCAGCGCTTTCTCCGGGTTACCGTTGCTGCGCTGGTTCAGCATGCTGCTGACGGTCTTGGTGTTGATCGGCGGGCGGTACACCAGCAGGCTCTCACCGAAGGCCCGCATCCACTCGTGGTCCTGGTAGAACTGCTGACGACCGGTCAGGGTCCGCCAGGGAATCAGTTCATGCACGTTGGTGTAGCCGGCGTTGTAGGACACATGCTCGTCTTCCAGACCAGACCAGGTCGGGCTGGAGATAATCTTGCGCGGCTGTGCCACGATGTCCCGGAAGCGGATCTTTTCCTCTTCCTTGTTGGTAGCCAGGTGGGTGTGGTCCAGGCCGGTGAACTCGGACAGGGCCGCCCATGCCTTCACGGCTACCTGGCCATTGGTTTCCGGTGCCAGGGTGAGGATTACCTCTGCCGCATCAATGGCGCTCTCGATCTTCGGACGACCGGCGTTGGCACCGTCAAGGTGCTTTTCGTTCAGGTCACCAAGGAACGTCACTTCCTTCTCGGTATTCCAGTTGATGCCCTTGCCGCCGTTACCCAGCTTGTCCATCAGCGGACCAAGCGAGGTAAAGCGGGCGTAGGTGTTCGGGTAGTCGCGCTCAACAGTGATGAAGTTGGGGGCAGTCTTGCCCGGAATCAGCTCGCACTCTCCGCGCTTCCAATCCTTCACATCGAACGGCTGGCCCAGTTCGGCCGGTGCGTCATGCAGCAGCGGCAGGGTGACCACGTCTTTCTCGACACCCAGATGGCCCTCCGATGCTTTGGAGAAGGCCCTGGCAATACCCTTGTAGATCTCCCAGTCGCTACGGGCTTCCCAGGCCGGGTCAGTCGCCGCGGTAAGCGGGTGGATGAACGGGTGCATGTCGGACGTGTTCAGGTCGTTCTTCTCGTACCAGGTGGCGGTCGGCAGAACGATGTCCGAGTACAGGCAGGTGGTAGACATGCGGAAGTCCAGGGTCACCAGCAGGTCGAGCTTGCCTTCCGGCGCCTCGTCGTGCCACTTCACTTCTTTCGGCTTGGCGCCCCCCTCGTGACCGAGATCCTTGCCCTGCAGGCCGCTGGTGGTGCCCAGCAGGTACTTGAGCATGTACTCGTGCCCCTTGCCGGAGGAACCCAGCAGGTTGGAGCGCCAGATGAACAGGTTGCGCGGATGGTTCTCGGGTGCTTCCGGATCCTCGTTGGCGAAAGCCAGGGAACCGTCTTTCATGGATTTGGCCACGTAATCCGAGACATCCATACCGGCTTTTTCAGCTTCAGCGGCAATACCCAGGGGGTTGCGGTTCAGTTGCGGTGCGGAAGGCAACCAGCCCATACGCTCGGCACGAACGTTGTAGTCGATCAGGCTGCCACCGAATTTGTCCTTGTCCGCCAGTGGCGACAGGATCTCGTCCACACCCAGCTTCTCGTAGCGCCACTGGCCAGAGTGGGCATAGAAGAAAGAGGTGGAGTTCATGTGGCGCGGCGGGCGCTGCCAGTCCAGGCCGAAGGCCAGGGGCTGCCAGCCGGTCTGTGGGCGCAGCTTTTCCTGGCCGACGTAGTGGGCCCAGCCACCACCGCTCTGGCCGATACAGCCACACATAATCAGCATGTTGATCAGACCACGGTAGTTCATGTCCATGTGGTACCAGTGGTTCATACCGGCACCGACGATGACCATGGAACGGCCCTTGGTCTTGTCCGCGTTGTCGGCGAACTCGCGGGCAATGCGAATCACTTTGTCAGCAGGCACACCGGTGATCTTTTCCTGCCAGGCGGGGGTGTATGGCTTCACCTCATCATAGGAAGTGGCACCATCGTCATCGCCCAGGCCACGGCTGATGCCGTAGTTGGCCACCATCAGGTCGTAAACTGTGACTACACGGCCTTCGGTGCCATCCGCCAGCTGAACCTTGCGGGCGCCCAGTTTGTGCTTGAGCACATCCTTGACTTCAACATGCTGGAAATGGTCGTGCTCAATGCCACCGAAGTACGGGAAGGCCACGTCAACGACGTCGTCATGCTTTTCGACCATGGACAGCTGCAGGTTGACGTCAGCGTCCTTCGCGGTCTGCTTCAGGTTCCATTTGCCCTTTTCGCCCCAGCGGTAGCCGATGGAGCCGTTGGGAGCGGTCAGCTCGCCGCTGGCCTCGTCAATGGCGATGGTTTTCCACTCAGGGTTGTTCTCCTCACCCAGGCCGTCCACCAGGTCGCTGGCACGCAGGAAACGGCCCGGCGCATAGCTTCCGTCGTCACGCTGCTCCAGCATGACCAGGTAGGGCATGTCGGTGTAGCGACGAACGTAATCCGTGAAGTACTCGCTGGGCTTGTCGACATGGAATTCCTTCAGGATGACGTGGCCCATGGCCATGCCGAGAGCCGCGTCGGTGCCCTGCTTGGGGTTCAGCCATTCATCAGACAGCTTGGAGACTTCAGCATAGTCCGGCGTAATAGCGACGGTCTTGGTGCCCTTGTAACGTACTTCGGTGAAGAAGTGGGCATCCGGGGTCCGGGTCTGGGGTACGTTGGAACCCCAGGCGATGATATAGCCGGAGTTGTACCAATCGGCGGATTCCGGCACGTCGGTCTGCTCGCCCCAGGTCTGCGGCGAGGCCGGCGGCAGGTCGCAGTACCAGTCGTAGAAGCTCATGCAGACGCCGCCAATCATGGACAGGTAGCGGCTACCGGCGGCGTAGGACACCATGGACATGGCGGGAATCGGGGAGAAACCGAAAATACGGTCCGGGCCGTACTTCTTCGCGGTATAAACATTGGAGGCGCCAATCAGCTCGTTCACCTCATCCCAGCTGGAACGCACGAAGCCGCCCATGCCGCGACGAGGCTTGTACTCGGCGGTTTTCTTCGGGTCTTCCACAATGGATGCCCAGGCTTCTACCGGATCGCCATGCTGGGCCTTTGCCGCACGCCAGAGCTTCATCAGGTGCTTGCGCATCAGCGGATATTTCAGGCGGTTGGCGCTGTACATGTACCAGGAGTAGCTGGCGCCACGGGGGCAGCCGCGGGGCTCGTGGTTGGGCAGATCCGGACGGGTACGGGGGTAGTCGGTCTGCTGGGTTTCCCAGGTGACCAGGCCATTCTTGACGTAGATCTTCCAGCTGCAGGAGCCGGTGCAGTTCACGCCGTGGGTGGAACGCACGATCTTGTCGTGCTGCCAGCGCTGGCGGTAGCTGTTTTCCCAGTCGCGACTGACTTCATGGGTTTCACCGTAGCCGTTGGCAAACGGCTCTCGCTTTTTCCTGAAGTAGTTAAGCTTGTCGATCAAATGACTCATGGTCTCTCTCCATCAACCCGTTGGCCGGATCGTTGTTCCGATTTGAGACCATTGTGTGGGAGAGAAATCCTGAAAGCTGCATAGTTACTACTACATAACCCGCCCCTACCTCCCTGGTGGTAGGAGGCTTATATCCCCTGATGGAGAAGCTTTTCCCGTTCCCGCCGGCGATGGTCCCGGAGGAACATCAGGAGGCTGCCGGTCAGTACCACGAACAGAATCATGAAGGTGGTACTGCGAATCCCCAGCCAATGATTCGCAACGCTAAACATCAGTGGTAGCAGGAAAGCAACGGAACACGCGCTGACCAGCAGCACTCCAGCAACCAGAGCAGGAGGTGCCGGGTACGCGAGGATAATCTTGCGCTGCAGACCAATCATGGCGCAGCCGAGAGTCACACCGAGCAACACGACAAGCCCCGTCTCCAGAGCCAGCGGGAGGGTGAAATCGATATGGATAGGGCTCTCTGCCGCCTGGATCACCAGGGTCATGGGCGGATAGGACAACAGGAACAGGGCGATCAAAGCTGCAACCAGTGCCTGACTGACAACCGGATAAGAGCCCAGCCGGTCTGCCAGCCAGCCACCCGGAATCTGGGCCAGCGCCCCCGGTACAACGAACCACAGGGCCACTCCGGCCCCAGCCTGCACCGGCAGTTGATAGAGGGATGACAGGTAATCCGGAAGCCATAGCGCCAGGGCCAGGAGGCTGCCGGCCACTATCCCGAACCAGACCACATCGTGCCATTGCCCCGGTGGGCCAGCCAGCAACGGCCCGGAGGTAACCCCGGCGGCCTCCCCATCACCGACATCTTCCTCTGCCGTCAGCATCACTACCAGTGCCAGCAACAGGGCCAGTAAAATCAGATAGGCCAGAGGCAAAACCGCCCACTGGAAAGCATCCAGCACAAGCGGAACCAGGTAGTAACTCAATCCGACTCCGGTGATGCCCGCGCCGAACAGCCCCAGCACCAGGCCCGCATGCCGGTCCGGAGCATGGCTCATCACAAACTGGAGACCGGCACTGTAATAGCCACCAGCCAGTCCGAGGCCGGCGCCGGCCACCAGGTAACCGGGCAACGAATCCACCAGCATCAGCGACAGCATACAAAGGAACAGTCCGGCCAGGCAGGCCATCATCACACGCCGCGCGCCATACCTGCGGGCGGCCAGCCCTGCCGGAATCGCCAGCAGGGCGCCCGAAGCCATGGGCACAGACAGCAGCAGACCAAAGGCAACGTCACCCAGCGCCAGGGCCTGGCGAAGGTACACGCCCGCCACGGAAAATAGTGACCAGCAAGCCGCCGCCAGGACGAAACCAACCACTGCCAGCGGCAGCACTACCGCCAGCGAATTGATCCGGTCCTCGTCGTCGGGTGGCATTGGAGCATGCATAGGCAGGTTTTCCGTAAAGTATACTTCAGTTTCCTCCTTTGCCCTGAATCGGGTCAAAGACTATGATGGGATACTGCCCATCGGGGTAAGTGACTATCCGCAAGGAGGTAGTCGGACGTCTGATTCCGGTGCAAATCGCAATTCGAGCGCCCGAGAAGGGGTCTGATGAAATCCAGAAATCCGCTGGTCAATCGCGTTGCCCTGGTGGTGGCCGCCATCGTGCTGACCGCCGTGGTCAGTATGACCACGACCCTTGCAGTCTCAAGCAGCATTGAGGGCAATGCCACTGCCATCAACCAGGCCGGAGCCCTCCGCATGGGTGCCTTTCAGCTACTGACGGCCGCAAGCAGTCAAGAGTTGACCACGTCATTGCTGGAAAGCCATGAGCGGAAACTGGAACAAACCACCCTGACACGCTCCATTCCCACCGATGGCGACCATCCTCTGCGCCAGCAATACCAGCGTGTGCAGGCTCACTGGCAGGATACCCTGCGCCCGGAACTGGAGAATCACCCGGTCGGGGTCACACCGGCTCTGGAGATAGCCACGGAACAGCATGTGGGCAAAGTGGACGCCCTGGTATCGATGCTGGAGCAACGCACCGAGGCCCGTATTGACCTGCTGCACGTGATCCAGATCATCAGCCTGGTGTTTTCCATACTGATTGCCCTGGCCCTGTTCCTTGATCTCAGAAGCAGGGTTTTACGCCCCCTTCGCAAGTTGGTGCGAATCGCCACTGCGGTGGGGGAAAAAGACTTTTCCCTGAAAGCCAATCTCGGGGGTACCGACGAGCTGTCCCGGCTCGGACTGGCCTTCGACCAGATGACCAGTGAACTGGCTCTGAGTTACCACGAACTGGAAAGTGAAGCCCGTGCCAAGACTGCCGAGCTGGAGAGGAGCCACCAGGCCCTGCAGATTCTCCATAGCGCCAGCCGCACCCTGTTTTCCAACCATGACCTGTGTGCCGGCGCCGTCCCCATGCTGCAGGAACTGGAAGAGCTGCTGGGCATCGGCCCCATCCGCCTGTACCTCCATGACAAACAGGCCAGTGAACCGGTGGAGGCCATCACCACCTCCACCCCGGAACGCCCGTTCTACTGCCGCGACCACCATTGCAACGCCTGCCTGGTGACGCCGGAGGTCTATGACGAACTGCCCAACGACGACAACGACGGCCGCCGCCTGCTGCTGCCGATACGCACCCCCGGACTGCTGCTGGGGACTCTGGAAGTCTGGTACCCGGTGGAGAAGGGCCTGTCGGAAACCGCCCGCCACCTGCTGGGAACCCTGAGCGATCAGCTCGCCACCGCCATTTTCCTGGAGAAACAGATCACCGAGGAGCAGCAACTGACCCTGGCGGAGGAACGGGCCGTGATCGCCCGGGAGCTGCACGACTCCCTCGCCCAGTCACTGTCCTACCTGAAGATGCAGGTGGCACGGCTGCGACGACTCAACATTACCGGTGAACATCAGCAGACCCACGATGCGATCCTGGAGGAACTGAGCACCGGCCTGAACAGCGCCTACCGGCAACTGCGGGAACTGCTGACCACCTTCCGCCTCAAACTGGATACGCCGGACCTGTACACGGCGCTGCGCCAGACCGTCGACGAGTTCAGTGGTCGCCTGGGACAGCAGGTGGGCCTGGAATACAACCTGCCAGAGAACACACTCTCTCCCAATGAGGAGATCCATATACTGCAGATTGTCCGGGAGGCCCTGGCCAATGCCGTCAAGCACGCCGATGCCACCGAAGTGAAGGTCGAGGTGCTCTTTGAATCCCCCCGTGTTGAGGTCAGAATACTCGACAACGGCAAGGGCCTGCCGGGGGACGAACAACCCCTGCAGCACTACGGGCTGATCATTATCCAGGACCGCGCCCGCACTCTGGGCGGTAAAGTCTCGGTGGCCAACCGCGACGATGGCGGTGTTGAAGTTTCCATGGGCTTCATTCCCAAGAGCCGTCATATGATCCTGACACAGGAAACCAATGCCGGCTGAACAATAGCGCTGCACACAAGCGAACCAACAAGCGATTTCTGAGAGGGAACATGTCTGATACACCGGCGAGTATTCTGCTGATCGACGACCACCCGCTGCTCCGCCAGGGCATCAAGCAGCTGATCGAAATGGAAAGTGACGTGCAGGTGACGGGAGAAGCCTCCAACGGGACCGACGGGATCAAAAAAGCCACGGAACTGGAGCCGGACCTGATCCTGCTGGACCTGAACATGCCGGAGATGAACGGTATCGAGGTGCTGCGGACACTGCGGGACCAGGGCGTGGCGTCCCGCATCGTGATTTTCACCGTCTCGGACCATGAGGACGATGTGGTGGCCGCACTACGCGCTGGTGCCGATGGCTACCTGCTCAAGGACATGGAGCCGGAGGACATGATCGGCGAGCTCAAGCAGGCGGCGGTGGGCAGGATGGTGATCAGCGACCGCCTGACCACCCTGCTGGCCCAGGCGTTGCGATCCCAGAAACCCCAGCCGTCGGAAGGCCCCAACTTCGACAGTCTGACCCCCCGCGAGAAAGACATCCTGCGCCTGATCGCCGAGGGTCTGTCCAACAAGATGATTGGCCGCAAGCTGGATATCAGCGATGGCACCGTGAAGGTTCATGTGAAGCATCTGCTCAAGAAACTGAACCTGAGGTCCCGGGTTGAGGTGGCAGTTTGGGCCGTTGAGGAAGGTTTGCATAAAGCCTGAGGGTTTGGTTCCGATTGGCTTAAATCAATCAAAAACCCTCTCCGATACAGTACCGTGGTAACCATAAAACCCACGGAGACCACCATGACAACCACCCCGCCCCTGCTAAGCCAGTGCCGCCAGGTCATCGCCGGGTTCACGCCGTCCCCGGCGCCACTCCTTGCAGCCATCGACCAACGCGTTCCCCTGGTGCTCAAACAGCTGACCACCGAAACGGCACTGAACCGGATGTTCGCCAGCGCCATCGCCGATGGCAACTTCGATGACTTTGAAGGCCGCACCTTGCGGCTGGAAATCGAGGGCGGACAACCCGGCATCACCCTGGGGTTCTGGCAGGGCCGGCTGAGAGTGGTGGAGGGGCCAGGGGAAGCCACCATCCGTGGTAGCTGTTCCGCGTTCTACCAATTGGCCAACCGCAGGCAGGACCCGGATCAGCTTTTCTTCCAGCGGAAACTTGTGATTGAGGGAGATACCGAGCTGGGCCTTGGCATCAAGAATCTGCTGGACAGTCTGGAGTGGACGCTACTGCCGGGCCGTATCGGGAGAGGCCGCACTCCCCGGTAAACCGGGCTGCCCTGCCCCATCAGATCAGCCTGTCCATCCCGGGTTTGCCGTACCAGTAACCATTGCAGGGAGGCGCCTCCACCAGCTGCAACGGGTCGGTATCCGGCACTTCCCCCCGACGCACCTGATCGAAGCGGTGAACCACCTCTTCCATGCCCTGATGCTCCGGACTCAGGCGCACCGTATTCACCCCCATCCGCTCCATTTCCGGCAACTCCCGCATCAGGTCATAGCGGGAACCAGACAGGGTGGAAATGCCGTTAATGCGAAACAGCTCCTGGCTTTCCCGGGAGCGCAACTCCATGCCATCCGGGTGCTCCAGGCAACGGAACTCGCAGTTGTCCTTGGGCAGGTTGTAATGACGGGCGGTGAAGCAGCGGGACGACCAGGCCAGGGGCAGGAAGCCCCAGGAGAAAACCTCGACGGGCAGGTCCAGCCCTTCGGCCTTTAATTCCCTGATGAGCTGTTCCAGGGTGTCCTTGCCCAGCTCCACCGGCAGATTCCAGCCCTTCAGCCCCTGCCTGGCCAGGATTCTGAGGGGGGCGGTGTTGTAGATATTCATGGACGGCCCGGTGATGAACGGAATGTTGTTCCGGATCGCCACCTGCAGTGCACTCTGGTCATTGGCTTCCACCAGGAAGTCGTCCTGTTCGCAAAACCGGCGCAAACGCCGCAGATCCGCCTCGGACTCGACCAGCGTGAGAGTAGACAGCACCACGGTCTTGCCACAGGCTTTCAGATCCCGGGCCAGATCCAGCCAGTCGTCGGGTTTCATTTCCCGACGGCGGGAGCAGACCACTTCCCCCAGATAGATGATATCCACCGGCCATTCGACGGCCCTGGCGTAAAAATCGAACACAGACTGTTTGGACCAGAACCACAGGATGGGCCCCAGGGACAGTTTCATCATACAGCCATACCCTTTATTTCCACTTGCGATGGTAGGCGCCCAGGGTGGTCAGTCCTCCTTCGGACAGCCCCGCCAGCGTTGACTGCCAGGCCGGCTCCACGGCAAACCCGGTGCCACTGTCCAGCCGGTCCAGCGCCTGGCGCCAGGTGCGGGCCACGTCGGCTATATAGGCCGGGCTGCGCTGGCGGCCTTCAATCTTCACAGCGCTGATGCCCAGGGCCTTCAGTTCCGGCAACAGGTCAAGCGTATTGAGGCTGACGGGTTCTTCGATGGCGTGGTAGACATCACCTCCCACATCGAACCGCCCCTTGCACAGGGTTGGATAACCGGCGGGCTCGCCCCGGGCGTAACGGTCAATCAGCACGTCGTTCAGGCGGGATTCCAGCCCGCCATCGGCGGTTTCCTCCCAACGCACGGCCTTCGCCGGGGAGCAGGCACCCTTGCTGTTGGGAGATTCATCGGTGAGATAGGACGACAGGTAGCAGCGCCCCTCCGCCATGATGCACAGGCTGCCGAAGGCAAAGACCTCCAGCTCCACCGGGCTGTGTTTGGCCACGCCCTTCACCTGATCCAGGGACAGGACTCGCGGCAGCACGGCACGGCGTATACCGAAGTTGTCCCTGTAGAACCGCAAGGCCTCGTAGCTGGTGGCCGAGCCCTGCACAGACAGGTGCCGTGGCAGATCCGGGTACCGGTTGGCGGCATAGTCCAGCAACCCCATGTCCGCCAGAATGACCGCATCCACCCCCAGGCTCGCTGCCCGGTCCACCGCCGCCGTCCACTGCCTCCAACCCGAGGGCTGGGGATAAGTATTTATGGCGCAGAATACGCGCCGACCATGGTCGTGGGCGTAGGCAATACCGTCCGCCGCCTTACGGTCATCGAAATTCAGTCCCGCGAACTGACGGGCGTTGGTGCTGTCGCGGAATCCGATATAAACCGCATCCGCTCCGTTGTCCACGGCTTTCCTAAGGGCCGGCAGGCTGCCGGCGGGGCATACCAGTTCCATTCCCGTCCTCCAGCAATTCAGGGAATACCCTACCGGCTGTACGCTTCCGATGCCTTGATCGTTGTCAGCAGGCTGGAATCATCAGATAATCCGGGAAAACCGCTGCGAAGCCCCGTCCTTGCGATACAGATCGAAAATCTGGCAGATCGCCCGGATCAGCAGCCTGCCCGCTGGCTGCACCTGCAGCACCCGCCCGTCATCGGCGATCAGTTCGTCCTGAATCATCGGCCTCAGGCGTTTGAGTTCGTCGGCAAAGTAGCGGTCAAACGCCTCGCCCCATTCACTGGCAAACTGCTGCCGCTCCAGCCGGAACTGGCAGATCAACTGACCGATCACCCAGCGTCGGATCTGGTCATCCCGGGTCAGCGCCACACCACGGACGGTGGCCAGCTCGCCTGCATCGATCGCCGCCTCCCAGGCCGGCAGGTCATGATTATTCTGGAAGTAGGCATCCCGGGTCTGGCCAATGGCGGAGACCCCCAGGGAGACCAGGTCACAGTCCGCGTGGGTGGTGTAACCCTGAAAGTTCCGGTGCAGCCGACCTTCCCGCTGGGCCACCGCCAGGGAATCCTCCGGCCTGGCGAAATGATCCATACCGATGTACTCGTAACCGGCCTCCAGCAGACGGTTGATGGTGTTATGAAGGATGGTCAGCTTCTGCTGGGGCCTTGGCAGCGTCTCCGCCTGGATACGCGTCTGCGGATAGAACCGGTCTGGCAGGTGGGCATAGCTGAACACCGACAGCCTATCCGGCGACATGTCGATGACCGCTTCCAGGGTCTCCGCAAAACTCTCCGGGGTCTGGTAAGGCAGGCCGTAGATCAGGTCCAGGTTGATGGAGCGGAAGCCTATGCGGCGGGCCTCATCCAGCACCGCCTCGGTCATCTCCCGGGGCTGGATGCGGTTGACCGCTTTCTGCACCTGCGGGTTCACGTCCTGCACCCCCAGACTGATGCGATTGAAGCCCAGCTTCCACAGGGTTGGCAGGGTGTCCTCGTCCACTTCCCGGGGATCAATCTCCACGCTGTAATCCCGCTGCTCGCCGGACTGCAGGTTGAACAGTTCGCCGTAGCCCGCCATCAGGTGTTCCATCGCATCCTTTGGCAGGAAGGTTGGCGTGCCACCACCCCAGTGCAACTGCTGCACCGGTCGATCGGCTCCGAACAGCCCTGACTGTAGGGCAGCCTCCTTAAACAGACGCTCCACATAGGGCATGGCCCTGTCACGCTGCCTGGTGATCACCTTATTGCAGGCGCAGTAGTAGCAAAGGTGCGCACAGAACGGCAGGTGGGTATACAGGGAGATGGCACCGCCACTGGCACGACTGTGTTCCGCAGCCCTGGCCATCGCCGCCGGGCCGATGTCCGGCGTAAACTCCACCGCCGTCGGGTAAGACGTATACCGTGGGCCGCTCAGGTCGTAGCGACGGATCAACGCCTCGTCCCAGATGAACGACGGCAAGGTGGACTGTGCTGTAGTGAAGGAAGCAGGCATGACCAGGTACTCAATGTCGGGATAAGCAGGAATGGCATCGCCATTCTAGGCAGTTTGCCTCCGCCGGTTCTTGATCGACGTCAGTTACATTGTATTGCCCGCGCCCCTGAACCACCCTTGGGCCCCTGGCGTATGACCCACTACCTCCCTGGTAATAGGCGACACCGGATCATGGCCAACCTGATACTGGTCCTCGGCGACCAGCTCAGCCATCACCTCAGCGCGCTGGAAGGAGCCATCCCCGGCACAGATCAGATCGTGATGGCGGAAGTTCACGAGGAAGCAAGCTACACCAACCATCACAGGAAAAAACTGGTACTGATCTTCAGTGCCATGCGGCATTTCGCCGGGGAACTGGAGCAACGGGGATTCAATGTTCACTATCATCGCTATACCCCCGACACCCCCCACCATAATCTGGAAGATGTCGTCCGGGATCAGTGCCAACACCATCGGCCGGCTCGGCTGATCACCACCGAGTGTGGCGAATACCGTCTGGATCAGCAGATCCGGCAATGGCGTGAGCGGCTGGGCTTACCGGTGGAAATCCGTCCGGACTCCCGGTTTCTGGCCAGCAAGGACGAGTTTGCCCGCTGGGCCGAAGGGTGCAAACAACTACGCATGGAATTCTTCTACCGGGAGATGCGCCGCAAGACCGGCCTGCTGATGACGGCGGAAGGTGAACCGGAGGGCGGCCGCTGGAACTACGACGCCGACAACCGCCGCAAGTGGACCGGCACCCCCCCAGCCCCGGCGACCTTCCGGGCTGAACCCGACGACATCACCCGGGAGGTAATCGACCTGGTGGAAACCCACTTCGCGGATCACTTCGGCACCACCGACGATTTCCACTTCGCCGTGACCGCCGGGGATGCCCGGGCCGCCCTGGCGCATTTCATCGATTTCGCCCTGCCCTGCTTCGGGGACTTTCAGGACGCCATGTCGGACCACGAAGACTGGCTGTTCCACGCCATCCTGTCGCCCTACCTCAATTGTGGCCTGCTGAACCCGATGGAAGTCTGCGAAGCCGCTGAACGGGCCTGGTACGCAGGCCAGGCCCCCATCAACGCGGTGGAGGGTTTTATCCGGCAGATACTTGGCTGGCGGGAATTCGTGCGCGGCATCTATTGGTTGACCATGCCGGACTACGCCCGGGAAAACCGGCTGGGCAACAACCGGCCCCTGCCCTGGTTCTACTGGACCGGCGAGACCCATATGCACTGTATGCACCGGGCGATCGACAGCACCCTCCGCAACGGTTACGCCCACCACATCCAGCGGCTGATGGTCACCGGTAATTTCGCACTGCTGGCCGGTGTATGTCCGGAGGAGATCTGCGACTGGTATCTGGCGGTGTACGTGGACGCCTATGACTGGGTGGAACTTCCCAACACCCTGGGCATGGTGATGCACGCGGACGGCGGTTACCTGGGCTCGAAACCCTATGCCGCCAGCGGCAAGTACATCCACCGGATGTCGGACTACTGCCGCCAGTGCCACTACCGGGTGGACCTGGCTACCGGTGACGACGCATGCCCCTTCAATGCCCTGTACTGGCACTTTATCGACCGGCACCAGGAGCAGTTTCGTCAGAATCCGCGAATGAAGATGATGTTCAGGAACTGGCACCGACAGGACGGGCAGCGGCGACAGGAGATCCTGGAAAGGGCGGAATGGCTCCTGGAGAACCTGGACAAACTGTAGCGTACACCAAACCGACATAGTTTGGACTATGCTACAGGAGCATTGACTCAGTCGTGACTGGATGATGAACCCCACGGTCCGGCTGGTCTATAACGATTATGAAACCAGCGGGAAAGGCCCGCCTGAAATCGATTGACTGACTGAGATGCCACACCACATGAAAAAAAGGCTCTGGTGTTTTCTGGTTCTGTACCTTTCCGTGCTGTTGTCCAGCCCCATGACCCACGCCCGGACCCTGAACCTGTATACCTTTCACTCGCCACCCTACCAGGTAAATCCCGCCTCCGTGCAGGACCATACAGGGCCCTTTGGCACAACCGTGGAAACCGTCCGCTGCGTGGCCGGACGCATGGACTGGGAGACACAGATCCGTACCGTTCCCCAGAACCGTGCCATCCATGGACTTCGGAACCATGTAATTGATGGCTACTTCGCGGTGGACGAGTCGGATCTGCTGAACCGCTTTGCCCTGCCCACAGCGCCGGTAGCACTGGAAAAATGGTACTTCTATTCCCTGGAGCCCATCGACAACTTCAGGGACAGCCGGATCGCCGCCATTGCCGGCAGTAACGAAGCCATCTGGCTGGAGCAGAGCCGCTACGCCACCGCCATGACCGTATCCCACCCGGACCAGTTGCTGGCCCTGCTACACCGGGATCGCGTCGATGCGGTGCTGATGGATGAAAGGGTCATGGCACTCCAGCGCCTGAGCGGACAGGACCCGGATGATCTGAATAAACAGTTCGTGCGGTTCGCACCATTGAGCCTCTACGTCACCGTGCCCTTTGCCATGGAGCACCCCGAGTTCCTGAACAAATTCAACCGGCATATCGCAGGTTGCATGACCGGCGGATTCGACCTCAGCCAGCAGGAAATGAGCCAGATAAGCAACCGGGCAAGGAGCCTGATCGATGAGTTGGTCAACACCTATCATCTTGAGGACTGGCTCGGCAGTCTCGGACCGCCGGCGGAACTGGGTGAGGTACTGGCACTGGACAAACAATGGCGGGAACTGTCGCCTTCCCGGGCATCAGACAAAGCCGCCGAGATACTCTCTTTAAAACTGTCCGGCAAACTGGCCCAGTGGCAATACGAGCAGGACGGTATGGTGACGGAAACCATCGTGATGGACACCATCGGCGCCGCGGCTGCCATCAGTGTCCTGACATCCGACTACTGGCAGGGGGATGAGCGCAAGTTCGAGACTATTGCCGGCAAGACCAGTGACACCCTGTACCTGGGGCCGGTTCGCTTTGATCCATCCGCCCAGGAGTTCCAGGTATTCGCTTCAATGCCCGTGGTGGACCCGGCAACCGACCGCTTCGTGGGTGGCGTGGCCATCGGCCTGAATATTGAGAAGGCCCTGCGGAGTCCGTACCTGCGACCGGGAAGCACCAACGGCTCTCCCGGGGAGTAGCCACTACCGGGGCTTATCCGCCTCCTCCAGGCGCACCACCCGGCCGTTCTCACCGGAACCATAACGCAACTGCCCTGATCGTTTCCGGGATATGAAAGTCAGGTAAAAGCCACCTGCCCTTACGGCGGCCCCTCCTCACAGGCCAGCACCAGCGCCCAGAACTCCGAGAAGTCGTTCACCACCACATCCGGCTTATGGGGGTGCTTGTGGGTCCCCGGAAAGATCTTGTTCAGCCAGGGCAGATCCCACTGGGCGCCGTTGAAGAACACCGAGGTCAGGCCCGCCCGCTTGGCGGAGATCACGTCGGTGGTGCTGTCGCCCACGTACCACACGCTCGGGTCCGGCGGATAGTCCAGCTTCTGGATCGCCAGCAGCAACTGGTCCGGGTGGGGCTTGCGCAGGGGGGTGTCGTCGCCACACACATCCACGTCGAACAGCTCCGTCCAGCCGGTATCCTCCACTGCTGCCAGCTCGTTCTCGAAAAACTCCCGGTCACGGTTGGTGATTACGCCCACCTGGATATCCAGCCCGCGAAGCCCCTCCAGCACATTTCTCACCCGGGGCTCGAAGGCCTTTACCGTTCCGTAATGTTCCCGGTAGTGCCGGTTGAACACCTTGTGGGCAACCTGCTTGGCCTCCTGGTCGTCCCCGAACAGCACCTCGAAGATATCGGTGCGGGAAATCTTGCGGTCAGCACGGACCTTCGGGTGCAGGCGGGCAAATTCCCGGACATAGGCCACCAGGCGGGCATCCTCCGGGGTCTTGCTGTCCTCCGGTGCCAGCATGCGCTCGGTGAGCCCCAGCTCGGAGAATTCCGGCAGCATGTCATCCACGGCGTGGTACATGGCATCCAGGGTATCCACCAGGGTGGCGTGCCAGTCGAATAGCACCACCGCCGGTCGGATCAGCCTCACCACCGCGGGGTGCCAGTCCGCCTCGATGCGGGGTTCCGGCCGCTCCGGCGGCGGGAAGGGGCGCGGCCGGGCTTCCGCCGGAGTCATGTCGAAACACTCCGGTCGGCTTCGCTCAAGCAACGCCAGCAGGTCCATCAGGTCCTCAAAGCTGTCCAGGATGGCCGCCGGGGCATCCCGGTGGCTGAACCAGCTGTCGATACGCCCCGGCTCCCAGCAGGCGCCGTTGTAGAACACCCCGGACACCCCCGCCTTGTTGGCGGTGAGCATGTCCACGTAACTGTCGCCCACGTACCAGGCCCGGTCGTCCAGGGGCAGGTCCAGCTTTTCCACCGTCTTGAGGATCACCTGCGGGTCCGGTTTGTACTCGGTGACATCATCCGCGCACACGGTGGCATCGAACAGGTTGGCCCAGCGACCCTCGTCCACAGTCAGCAGTTCCTTGTCGAGGAACTCCCGGTTGCGGTTGGTGGACACCGCCAGCTTGATACCCATGCGCTTCATGGCAGTGAGGTACTCATAGGCCCCCGGCTGGAAGGGTTTGACCTGGCCGAAGTATTTCCGGTAGCACTCGTTGTAGGCCTTGTGAGCGATGAGCTTGGCGTCCCGATCATCGCCGAAGATGGCGTTGAAGATATCGGTGCGGCTGACACGACGCTCCGCCAGGATGCGCGGGTGCAGACGCCGGAAGATGCGGATATAGCGCACCAGGCGGGCATCATCCTGGGTGCGACACCGGTCCTCGGGCAACAGCCGCTCCACCAGCCCCAGGTCTTCCAGTTGGGGCAGCATCTCCTCCATGGCGCTGAACATGGCGTCGTGGGTGTCCACCAGGGTGCCATGCCAGTCGAAAATCAGTACCGACGGGGGTGGCAGGCAATCGCTGAATCGGGCCATCAGTGAGCCTCCTGGGCTGAAGGACGTAAAGGTCTGTTGTCCCTAAGTAAAACCTAATACGACCGGTTGCACAAAACAGGCCGCCAGTATCAGCCCGGTTTCGGCATGGCCGGCTGAAGCCTACTTCCGGTTCCCCCACGATCTTGCTACTCTCGCGGGTGCGCCGGACGGTGAGCCGTCCATTACCGGATTCCAACAACAACACCGACACAGGATTTGCCCCCGGGCGTGATGCCATGAACTGGTCCATGCTGCTTCCCTACGATGTCTCACCACTGACGATACTGGCCTACCTGCTGGTTGCCGGCGGCTACCTGTGGGCCTGGCGGGCTCTGCCTGGGAGTGAACGCCCCGGTCCGTTCCGGGTGGCTGTGTTCTTCCTCGGCCTGTTGCTGTGCTACGCGGTGATGCAGACCCGGTTCGACTACTACGCCCAATACATGTTCTTTATCCACCGGGGCCAGCATCTGGTGCTCCATCACCTGGGGCCGGTGCTGATCGCCCTGTCCAACCCGCTGCCCATCCTGCGCTTCTGGCACCAGCGGCTGGCACCTTACCTCGGCGCCTGGGCCCTGCCGGTCCGCGTGGCCTACAACACGCTGCAGCAGCCCCTGATCGCCGCGTTCCTGTTCGCCGGGCTGGTATATTTCTGGCTCTGGCCCGCCATCCATTTCGACGCCATGCTCAGCCGCAACCTCTACTGGGTGATGAGCTGGAGCATGCTGCTGGACGGCCTGCTGTTCTGGTGGCTGATCTTCGACCCCCGGTCCCCCCACGACACCCCCTCCCTGGGCTACGGCAGGCGCATCCTGCTGCTGGTGCTGGTGGGTGTGCCACAGATGGTGCTGGGGGCCTGGATCGTGTTCAACCGGGGCATGGTCTACGACGTCTACGAGGTCTGTGGTCGCGCCTGGCCCATGTCGCCGGAAGACGACCAGCTCATCGGCGGCATCCTCACCTGGATACCACCGGCGATGATGAGCATCATCGGCATCCTGATCATACTGTCCCGGGCGATGAAGGATGACCGGCCGAGGCCACGCCCTGAATCCCTGGAAGGAGCAACCCAATGAACGGTTTCAAGATCACACTGACCGCCTGCCTTGCCCTGCTGCTGGCAGGTTGTTTCGGCTCCGAACAGGACTGGAACGCCAAGGAGATCGACGGCCTGATGCCTGAGTTGGCCTTTACCCTGACCCGTAGCGACGGCGAGACAGTGACCGCGCAGGACTACCAGGGCCAGGTGCGCCTGCTGTTCTTTGGTTTCACCAACTGCCCCGATGTCTGCCCCACCACCATGGCCCGACTGAGCCAGGCCATCAGGGCCATGCCCGAGGAGCTGCAGGACCAGGTCACCCCACTGTTCGTCAGTGTCGACCCCCGGCGGGATACGCCGGAGAAACTGGGCAACTATGTCAGCTTCTTCAGTGACCGCGCCGTGGGCATGACCGGCGACGAGGCCGCCCTCAGGGACCTTGCCAAGCGTTACCGCACCACCTTCGGTTATGACAAACCGGACGACCGGGGCAACTATAATGTCTCCCACAGTTCAGCGGTCTATGTATTCGACGGCCGGGGCGAGGCCCGCCTGTTGCTGCGCCCGGACCTATCGGCCGAGCAGATCACCCGGGACCTGACTCAACTGGCCCGGGACCAGCGTTCCTGAAGATACGGGCATGGATAGTGAACCGCTACGACATGACCCTGTCACACACGTAATGTCACATCGGTCTCCGGTGGTTCACAATATCCAACCGGAGTTACCGGGCCCACGAACTGAACTGACCGACGGTAACCCGTTCGATTACCCTTGTTTCATTGAGGGTCAGGGAAGTCCGAAGTGTTAGGGAGATGTGCCCGCTATGCGCCGTTCCATCCGCTCCAGCCTGTTCCTGCTGGTTGCCCCCTTTGCCTTGACCTTTACCCTGGTCGCCTGGGTGGTAAGCAGCAAGATCGGACCATGGCTGGCGCAACCACTGATCGCCAATTGCGGCGACAAGGGCTATGCCGAGTGGGTCTGCAGCCTGCAGGCCGGCCTGATGCCATGGCTGCTCCTAGGGGCCGGCATTCTGATCCTGCTGTCCATTACCGCCATCCTCTCCCTGGGACTGTTCCGGGCCCACCTGCGGGAACTGCAACAGGACGTGCTGGAATTCCAGAAGGGCCATCGTGGCGGGCTCTCGTCCGATGCCCCCTGGGAAATGGCCTCGCTGATCCAGTTGCTGGACCGGATCCTGCAGTCCGGCGCCGACCATCAGACGGACGATGGCAGACCCATGCGAGGGTCGAATACGCTGAAGGATAAGCCTCAACCCCGGAAGCAGCCAGAGCCGCCCCCGCACCCCGCCCCCGAGGATGCAGAGGACCTGGAGGTGTCCCTGGAAGAGCTGGATGCCGATATCGAGAAAGCCCTGAATGAGTCCCCCGGGCCGGAACCAGCGTCAGAAGCCATATCGGAACCGGAACGGGAGCCCGAACCACAACGGGCGAAGCCACCGGCATCGACAGAGACCGGGGCCCCACCCTCCGCCGGCAAGAAAAATCTGGCCTTCCCGACCCGGAAATGCCGCAAGCTGATCGCCATGCTGGGACATCGCTACCCGGACGTGAATTTCGAGCTGATTACCGACGTGGCGGAAAGCGATTCCTGGACCATACGGGAAGCGGAACTCACCGAAGTCTTCGGCCAGTTGCTGGACAACGCCGGCAAGTGGGCAAAATCCCAGGTCAATATCTTCCTGGCCATCAAGGGCAACATGCTGGTGTTTGGTGTGGCGGACGACGGCCCCGGCGTCGACCCGACGCTAATGCCTCATCTGGGCGAGGCAGAATTCCAGCGCAGCGCTGATCAATCCGCCGGCGATGGTCTGGTGACCGTGCGCCGGACACTGGACGCACACGGCGGCTCCCTGGCCTTTGACCGTAGCCGCCTGGGCGGCCTGGAAGCCATCGTAGCCATTCCCGGGGCGCCATTGCCCCGGCACGTCAGTTCGAAAGGGTTGTACCACTGACCACTGTGAATAGTGCCTGAAAAACAACACGACTCCGACAATCGGTCCTTTGCCTGACCACGGCTGTGTGGTACATATAGCGTCCAACCGTTTCGGTTCCAAACCCTTTTAATCACGACGCAAGGTCATCGATCCGTGTCCTCCAGCCACCTCTCCCAATCGCCCTGCCGACTGCTCGCCCTGCTGGCGTTGCTGTCGGGGCTTATTGTGTGGGGAGCTGCGGATCGACTGTCCCAGGGCAGTGATCAGCACTTCCAGGCCGCGGGCATGGAAGAGAGCCTGTCCTATGTTGCCCACGGCGATGACAGCACGTCCGACCCGCCCCCGGACGCTGCTCCCGCCAAGTGGCCATGGTCACTATTACCGACCGGACAGCATATCGCCTGCGTCGAGTGCAATATTCCCGGGGCGCGGCTCCTCAGCGGTCCCGGATTACCCCGGGCCCCACCCGCCTGACACCATTCCACCACCGGACTATGCTGATAGTTGGGGAGCGGCCCATTGGCCGGTCTCACCCGCGTGCTGTCCGGCCGATTCAGAAGCGACTCCAAAAGCCTTAATAGAAGGAGGTCATACCATGGCCTTTCGCAAACTGCTGATCGCCAACCGCGGCGAGATTGCGGTGCGGATTGCCCGTGCCTGCCACGAGCTGGGCGTGCGATCCGTTGCCATCTACTCGGAAGCGGACAAGTATTCGCTCCACGTGAAAAAGGCCGATGAGGCCTACCGGATCAGCCAGGACCCGCTGTCCGGCTACCTCAACCCGCACCATATCGTGAATATGGCGGTGGAAACCGGCTGTGACGCCCTGCATCCCGGCTATGGTTTTCTCTCCGAGAACGCCGAACTGGCGGCCATCTGTGAACAGCGGGGCATTACCTTTGTAGGGCCTTCTGCCGACGCCATCGGAGCCATGGGTGACAAGACCCGGGCCCGGCAGACCGCCATTGCCGCCGGCGTGCCGGTTACCCCCGGCTCGGAGGACAACCTGGCCGATGTGGAGGACGCCGTCCGCCAGGCTGAGGATATTGGCTACCCGGTCATGCTCAAGGCCACCTCCGGCGGTGGCGGTCGGGGCATCCGCCGCTGCGACAACGAGAAGGAACTGCGGCAGAACTACGAGCGGGTCATCTCGGAAGCGACCAAAGCCTTCGGTAGTGCCGAGGTGTTCCTGGAAAAGTGCATCATCGAACCCCGCCATATCGAGGTGCAGATCCTGGCGGACCACCACGGCAACGTGGTGCACCTGTACGAGCGGGACTGCTCCATCCAGCGCCGCAACCAGAAGCTGATCGAACTGGCACCGTCCCCGCAACTGGAGGACAGCCAGCGGGAATACATCGGCGAGCTGGCCCGCAAAGTGGCCAGCCAGTGCGGCTACACCAACGCCGGTACCGTGGAGTTCCTGCTGGACCACGACGGCAGTTTCTACTTCATGGAGATGAACACCCGGGTCCAGGTGGAGCACACCATCTCCGAGGAAATCACCGGCATCGACATCATCAAGGCCCAGATCCGGATTGCCCAGGGCGAACCGCTGTGGATGAAGCAGGAGGATGTTTCCTACCGTGGCTTTGCCGCCCAGTTCCGGATCAACGCCGAGGACCCGAAGAACGGCTTCCTGCCCAGCTTCGGCCGTATCAGCCGCTACTACTCCGCCGGCGGCCCGGGGGTGCGCACCGATGCCAACATGTACACCGGCTATGAGATCCCGCCCTATTACGACTCCATGTGCGCCAAGCTGATCGTCTGGGCCATGGACTGGCCGGAGCTGATCGATCGCTCCCGTCGCGCCCTCAACGACATGGGCATCTATGGGGTGCAGACCACCATCCCCTATTACCAGCAGATCCTTGGTCACCCGGATTTCCAGGGAGCGAACTTCAATACCGGCTTCGTGGAGAACAATCCGCAACTGCTGGAATACAGCACCAAGACCCGCCCCGAATCCATCGCCACGGCCATTGCCGCCGCCATCGCCGCCCAGGCGGGCCTGTAACCGAATTCCGGAGAGAGATCATGAGTAAACGCAAGATCCACATCACCGACGTTATCCTGCGGGACGCGCACCAGTCACTGATCGCCACCCGCCTGCGTACCGAAGACATGCTGCCGGCCTGCGAATGGCTCGACCAGGCCGGTTACTGGTCACTGGAATGCTGGGGCGGCGCCACCTTTGACGCCTGCGTGCGCTTTCTCAAGGAAGACCCCTGGGAACGCCTGCGCACCCTGCGCAAGGCCCTGCCCAACACCCGCCTGCAGATGCTGCTGCGGGGCCAGAACCTGCTGGGCTACCGCCACTATGGCGACGACGTGGTGGAAGCCTTCGTGGCCAAGGCCGCCGAGAATGGCATGGACGTATTCCGAATCTTTGATGCCCTCAACGACGTGCGCAACCTGGAAACCAGTATCCGCGCCGTCAAGAAGGCCGGCAAGCACGCCCAGGGCACCCTGTGCTACACAGTCAGCCCGGTGCATACCGTGGACGCCTACCTGGAACAGGCCAGGGCCATGGCCGACATGGGCGCCGACAGCATTGCCATCAAGGACATGGCCGGCCTGCTGGCGCCGGAGGTCACTGCCGAGCTGGTGGGCCGCCTGAAGAAGGAACTGACCCTGCCGGTGTTCCTGCACTCCCACGCCACCTCCGGCATGGCCCCCATGTGCCAGTGGGCCGCGATGGAAGCCGGCGTGGATCATATCGATACCGCCCTGTCCGCCTTTGCCGGCGGCACCAGCCACCCGCCCACGGAATCCCTGGTGGCGGCCCTGCACGATGCCGGTTACGAAACCGGGCTCAACCTGGAACTGCTGGACACGGCCACCCGCCACTTCCGCGAGGTGCGCAGGAAGTACCACCAGTTCGAGAGCGACTACAACGGTGTGGATACCGGGGTGCTCCTGTCCCAGGTGCCCGGCGGCATGATGTCCAACCTGGCCAACCAGCTCAAGGAGCAGGGCGCCCTGGACCGCATCCAGGATGTATTCAAGGAAATCCCCCGGGTACGCAAGGATCTTGGCTATCCGCCACTGGTGACCCCCACCTCACAGATTGTGGGCACCCAGGCGGTGATCAACGTGCTCTCCGGTAAGCGCTACGACACCATCACCAACGAGGTGAAGAAGTACCTGCAGGGCTGGTACGGCAAGGCACCGGCGGATGTGGACCAGGAACTGCAACGCCGCGCGGTCGGCTCCGAGGAGCTGATTACCGAACGCCCCGCCAACCTGATCCCGAAGGAATTCAAGGACCTGGGTAAGCAGGTGGGTGACCTGGCAGAAACCGAGGAAGACGTGCTTACCTACGCCATGTTCCCGGACCAGGCCCGCAGCTTCCTGGAGCAGCGCCGCGACGGCACCTTGCAGCCGGAAGCCCTGGAGCCGGTCCCCGGCAAGGGCGGCGGAGGCCCCATCTCCACCCAGTTCCAGATCACCGTGCATGGCGAAAGCTATGACATTCACGTCACTGGTGCCAATCCGGTCGAAGAATCCCGCCGCCGCTTCTACATGACCGTGGACGGCGTGCCGGAGGAGATCGAGCTGGAGTCCACCGGCCAGGAAGGCGGCTCCACCGCCAGCGGTCGCAGCAAGGCCACCAGCCAGGGCCATGTCACCACCAGCATGCCGGGCAATATCGTGGATGTTCTGGTCAAGGAAGGCGACAGCGTATCCGCCGGCGATCCGGTACTGGTGATCGAGGCCATGAAGATGGAAACCGAAGTCAAGGCCACCGTCGGCGGTACCGTCCAGGCCGTCCATATCAAGAAAGGCGACCGGGTGGCCCCCGGCGAAACCCTGATCGAGATCGAATAACCCCCTCCCGCCCCGGCTACGGCCGGGGCTCTTTCCGGAGAAACCGAATGAAGAAACACCTGTTGTTGCCGACAGCCGGACTGCTGTCGGCATCCGGCCAGGTATGGGCCGCTCCCGCCTCCGAGGCACTGTCCCTGATCCACCATCCCGTCGGTTACCTGGCCATTGCCATCTTCTTGCTGGCCTATGCGCTGGTGATGCTGGAAGAGAAGATCCACCTGGCCAAGTCCAAACCCATGCTGCTGGCCGCCGGCCTGATCTGGGTGCTGCTGGCCATTGTCTACCGCATGAACGGACTGGACAGCGACGTCGAGGAAGCTATCCGCCACAACTTCCTGGAATACGCCGAGCTGTTCTTCTTCCTGCTGGTGGCAATGACCTACATCAACGCCATGCTGGAGCGGGGCGTGTTCGACCAGCTGCGGATCTGGCTGCTGGGCCGCGGCTATGGTTACCGCAAGCTGTTCTGGATTACCGGCACCCTGGCGTTCTTTATCTCACCGGTGGCGGATAACCTCACCACCGCCCTGATCATGTGCGCCGTGGTCATGGCGGTGGGCCGTGACAGCCCCTCGTTTGTCTCCCTGTCCTGCATCAACATCGTAGTGGGGGCCAACGCCGGGGGCGCCTTCAGCCCGTTTGGTGATATCACCACGCTGATGGTCTGGCAGAAAGGTATCCTGCCGTTCCAGGACTTCTTCCAGCTGTTCCTGCCCAGTGCCGTGAACTTCCTGGTGCCCGCCGCCCTCATGCACCTTGCCCTGCCCAAGGGACAGCCCATGGCACCAGAGAGCCACGACCGGGTCATGCGCCCCGGGGGTCTGATCATCTGTGGCCTGTTCCTGGCCACTATCGCCACCGCCATCAGTTTTCACCAGTTCCTGCATATTCCCCCGGTGTTCGGCATGATGACCGGCCTGGCCTATCTGAAGATCTTTGGTTACTTCCTCAAACGCCACGAGGAATACCAGTGGCAGGAATCCTCGGAAACCCCACCCGGCGACAGCTCCGGCGAACACGGTTTCGATGTGTTCGCCCACATCGCCCGTTCCGAGTGGGATACCCTGTTCTTCTTCTACGGCGTAATCCTCGCCGTGGGTGGCCTGGGCTTTATTGGCTACCTGGGGCTGATGTCCAACACCCTCTATGTCGACCTGGGGCCGACCGCGGCCAATGTCATGATCGGCGTGATCTCGGCGCTGGTGGACAACATTCCGGTGATGTTCGCGGTACTCACCATGAACCCGGACATGCCCGACCTGCAGTGGCTACTGGTCACCCTGACCGCCGGCGTGGGCGGCAGCCTGCTGTCCATCGGCTCAGCCGCGGGTGTCGCCCTGATGGGACAGGCCCGGGGCCAGTACACTTTCTTCAGCCACCTGAAGTGGACACCGGCCATTGCCCTGGGCTATGCCGCCAGTATCTGGGTACACTTCCTGGTGAATGGTTAAGAGTCTACCGCCATGATCCTGGATACCTGTCTGCCACGTCAGGGCTGGCGGACGTATCCAGGATCGGACCGGACATCCACTGGGAGGACAGGACGTGAGGATTGGTGAAGTCGCGGAGCAAGCCGGCATTCCGGTGGAAACCGTACGCTACTACGAAAAGATCGGCCTGCTCCCGCAACCGGAACGGCAAGCCAATGGTTACCGGCGCTACCGACAGGCCCACCTGGACCGGCTGCTGTTTATCCGCCGCTGCCGCAACCTGGACATGGCCCAGGATGAAATCCGCGAGCTGGTGCGCCTGGCGGACCAGCCGGACGCGGATTGCAGCCAGGTGGACGCCCTGCTGGCCCGCCACCTGGAGCACGTACGCCAGCGGCTGACGGAACTGCACCAGTTGGAGGACACCCTGGCGCAGCTCCAGCAGGCCTGTTCCGAGGGTCGCACCGTGGCCGAATGCGGCATCCTGGGCGGGCTTTCCGATGCCCTGGACACCGATCTTCCACAGGACAGCCACAACCATATTCCGGGCAGCCATGGCACCCGTTAAAAAACCCGGTTTGATTTCTTGACCCTGTAGCTACTACAGGCTTTGTAATGACCATAATCAACGAATAGGAGGTCATTATGAGCAGTTGCTGTTCCGCCCCGGAACCGAAAACACCCTCGCCGGGATTCCGCCGCGCCCTGTGGTTTGCCCTTTGGGTGAACCTGACCATGTTCGTGGTGGAAGGCATCGCCAGTTTCCAGTCGGGCTCCGTCTCCCTGATGGCGGATGCCATCGACTTCTTCGGCGACAGCGCCAACTACCTGCTGTCACTGTCGGTGCTGTCCATGGGTATGCTCTGGCGTGGCCGGGCGGCCATGGTCAAGGGCGTCACCATGACCGTGTTCGGGCTCGCGGTGCTGGCCCGGGCGATCTGGGTGGCCCAGAGCGGCATTACCCCGGAGGCCGTCACCATGGGCGCGGTCGGGTTCCTGGCCCTTTCTGCCAACGTTTCCGTGGCCTGGATCCTGTTCCGCTACCGCAGTGGTGATTCCGACATGCGCTCAGTCTGGCTGTGCAGTCGCAACGACGCCATCGGCAACGTCGCCGTCATGGTGGCTGCCCTGGGTGTCTTCGGCACCGGTACGGCCTGGCCCGACCTGGCGGTAGCGGCGGTTATCGGTAGCCTGGCGGTCACTTCGGGCATCAGCGTGATGCGCCATGCCCGTAGCGATATCAGCGATGCCCGCCTGAGCCACGGGCATTCCCACTGATACCTTTGGCGACGGGCAAAAACGGACCGGGGTGAGTATGATGGAACGCCGGATGCCGCAACGGCATGGCGCCACTCACCCTCTCAATAAAAAAGGTACCAGGCAATGACCAAAGCTATCCGATTTTCCCAGACCGGCGGTCCGGAGGTCCTGACACTGGAGGACACCCCGCAACCGGAACCGGGCCCCGGTGAAATCCGCGTGAGCAACCGGGCCATTGGCCTCAACTACATCGAGATCTACTTCCGTTCCGGCGTCTACCCGGTCCCCTCCCTACCCTCCGGCCTGGGCACGGAAGGCGCCGGCGTGGTGGACGCCATCGGCGCGGACGTAGCGGACTTCCAGGTGGGCGACCGGGTGGCCTACGCTCAGGCACCACTGGGCTCCTACAGCGAGCAGCATGTGCTGCCAGCGGGAAAGGCCATCCGGATTCCCGAAAACGTCGATTTCGAAACCGCGGCGGCCACCATGCTCAAGGGCCTGACGGTCCAGTATCTGCTGCGCCAGACCTACCCGGTGAAATCCGGCGAAACCATCCTGTTCCATGCCGCCGCAGGCGGCGTCGGCCTGATTGCCTGCCAGTGGGCGAAAGCCCTGGGGGTAAAACTGATCGGAACCGTGAGCGGACCGGAGAAGGCAAAACTGGCCATGGACCACGGCGCCTGGGCCACCATCAACTACAAGGAAGAGAACATCGTCGAACGGGTCCGTGAGCTCACCGACGGTGACATGGTTCCAGTGGTCTATGACTCCGTGGGCAAGGACACCTGGGAAACCTCCCTGGACTGCCTGCAAAAGCGCGGCCTGATGGTCAGCTTCGGTAACACCACCGGCCCGGTGAGCGGCGTCAACATCGGCATCCTCAACCAGAAGGGCTCGCTGTTCGTCACCCGTCCCAGCCTCGCCGGCTACGCCGACACCCGCCCCCGCTTCGAGGCCATGTGCGGCGAACTGTTCGAGATGCTGGCCAGCGGCGCCATCAAGGCGGACATCAACCAGCGCTTCCCACTGGCGGAAGCGGCCAAGGCCCATGAGGCCCTGGCGAGTGGGCAGACCACCGGGTCAACGGTGCTGCTTCCCTGATGACGATGAAAGACGGGGGCCTGCCGGCTCCCGTCACCAATCACACTGGTTAAACGCCTGTTGATCCGGACCGGCATTCCGCGCCGCTTTACGGGCTATCTCCACCAGTTCTTCCGTTGCAGGGAAAATGGCCCCCGTCCCGGGCCACTCGTACCCTTCATCGCTCCCCCGACATAGGGTAATAATCACCCACCCTGATGACGAAGCACTGGACTCCCCTGGCTCCGCATACAGCGCATAGGTCAGGCTCTCGACTTCCGGCCCCCGGAAAACTTCACGAACTTCAACACGGTGGAGAAAGACCGGTCCACTGTCGCTTGCCCCGGGGGCCCTGCGCTCGGCACTCACATGACGAACCACTGCAGAAAAATGGGTTTGTTCCACAGCATCAACCAGGGCTTCACTAATGAAATCAGACTGGCCGCCGGAACCTGCCTGCTTCGGACCAGACGCCTGACAAGCTGACACGAAAGCCATCGAAATGACGAGCAACAGTATACGACCGACCAGGGTTTCCCTACGTTTCATGATTCGAATCCCGCGCCAATGGCTGCACCACGATCTACTCCGCAGACTCCCGATCAATCGCCTGCTGAACCTGCCGGAAAAAGGCCAGACGTTCTTGCCCGTGGGTGCCGCCCTGGCGATCGGAGGCCTGCGGCCAGTTGCTATTGGAGGCAATGACGAGCTGCCGTTGCGGGTCGATAAAAATGCTCTGGCCAAAGATGCCCCGCGCCATAAACGCACCGTCCTCCAGCGTCCACCACTGGTAGCCGTAACCGTAATCCGGCTGATCGGTCTCCGCCTGCGTGCTGGTGGCCTGGGCCAGCCAGCCGTCGGGCAATACCGGCTCGCCATCAACCAGGCCGCCGCCCAGGATGAACAGGCCAAAACGGGCGAAGTCGCGGGTGGAGGCCTGTATGCAACAACCACTGATCTCGTGCCCCGTGGATCCCAGCAGCCAGCTGGCATCCTGTTCCATGCCAAAGGGCTTCCAGACCTTCTCCGACAGATAGTCCGACAGCGTCTTGCCAGTGGCTGAACTGACCAACACACCAATCAGGTTGGTTTCGCCGGTCTTGTAGACCCATTTCGTGCCTGGCTGCGCTTCCGCTTCCAACTGGCGCATATAACTCACGGTGACATCCACGCCCGGCTCCGCTTCGTGCGTATTAAACTGCGCCACATCGGATTGCGGGTCCGCGTAGTCTTCATTCCATTCCACACCCGACGTCATGGTCAGCAACTGCCGGATGGTGACATTGTCATAGGCCGAGCCCTGGAGGTCCGGAATATACGCCGATACCTTGTCTTCGATACTGTCGATATACCCGTCCTTCAGGGCGGCACCGACCAGTGTGGAGGTGAAGGACTTGGCCACCGAAAAACTGGTCCAGCGTCCCTCCGGGCCGAAGTCCAGGCCATAACGCTCAAACCGTACCTTACCGTCCTGCACGATCAGCAGCGCGGCGGAGCGTTGGGATGCCATAAAGGCATCAACGTCCGCATCCAGTTCGATCGGCTTGCCTTCGGGTAACGGATAGGGACTATCGCCCGCCTCAATAGCCCGGGATTTTGACAACAGGGGCACCCGGTCCATGGCGCGGAACACGGCATCCCGTTGCGGGGTTTCCCAGAAAAGCACATTGGTATCAGTCGGCATATTCAGCACCAGCCGGCGCATGTCCTTGTCCGCCATTGCCCAGAACGTACCGCACGCCAGCGCGATCAGAACGATGACGGAAACAATCCATTTTTTCATAAGACGCTACTTCTTCTGTTTTATTGTAGTTGAGGCCCAGGAGGGCCGGAATAGACCCGATCAACGGGTTACAGGGCAAGCGTCGGCTTTCCCCCGCTTACCCAAAAAAGAGACTCTACCGATGCCCCAACGCGTAGTCGATCGCCGCACACACCGCCGCAACCTGCGCGGCATTGCATTGTTCCGGGGTTGCACGGGGGCTGTCGGGGTAAACCTCGGTGGTGGTCCGGCAGGGAGCGCTGGTCATACCGGCGCACAGGCCCAGTTGCGCGAGCGGGTACCGGATAACGCCCCGGGCGGCTGCGGGTGACCCGAGGATCTCACCACGCTCATCGGCCGGCGCGATATGGGTGATCGGCTCCACGGCCGCCAGCACCGTCTGCTGGAAGTCCGGGTTCGGGTGCTCGGTATCATCCACCAGATAGAAACCATCGGGAATGCTGCCCGGCTCATACAGCTTGCCATCACGGGCCGCCAGCGCAGGCTGGAATTCGGATTCGTCGGTGTCGGTGGTCTCGTGCAGGTCAATGTGCATCAGCACCCGATCGCGGATGGGGGCCACCAGTGCCATGAGCGCCGCCGACTCCCCGGCTGGACTGTCCGCCCGGAACGAGCGATTCGGGTCCACCGCGTCCGGGTTCCAGCGATGGATACGCTCGTAGGCCCAGGGGCTGACACAGGGCGCGACCAGCCAGTTGACCCGGTCGGCGTACTCTACCCCATGCTGCTCCACAAACCGCAGCGCGCCGTGGACACCGCTGGTTTCATAGCCGTGCACCCCGCCGGTGATCAGCACCACCGGAAGTTCGTCGCGCCAGTTGCGGCTGCGGATCGCCATCAGGGGGTACTGGTCGGCGCCGTAGTCCAGATGGCCATAGACCTCGACATCAAATCGTGAACTCAGGCCCTCCACCACGCTCAACACATCATCCTGGTAGCTGCGCTGACGGACTTGCTGGGACAACCACTCGGCCCGTTCTTCGTCGCCCCAGGGAACGCCGGGGGTGCCGATGGGATAGGGGGTGGCTGTGGTCATAGAGCGCTTCTCCGATGGTGGGCGACGTCGGGACATTCTGACCCTGCCCCTCATTCTATCTGATAACATCGGTTGGCGAAGTACGAGACCCCCTATCCTTTGAGGAGAAAAAAGTGTCAGATAACAACATCGAACTGACGTCCACCATTAGCGACGACAACAAACTGGAAATTGCCCTGCGGGAGATCGAGATCCCGCAGCCGGGCGAAAACCAGGTGGTCATCCGCGTCGAAGCCGCCCCTATCAACCCGTCTGACCTGGGAGTGATGTTCAGCGCGGCTGATATGACGACGGCCAGCCAATCCGGCAGTGCCGATCGCCCGATCATTAACGCCGATGTCCCGGCCAAGTTCATGGGCGCCGTTAAAAAGCGTGTTGGCAAGGCGATACCCGTGGGCAATGAAGGCGCGGGTACCGTGGTCGCAGCAGGCTCATCCGACGCAGCGCAAAGCCTGATGGGCAAGACCGTGGCGTTCATTGGCGGCGGTAGCTACCGCAAATACCTCTGTGCCAATGTGCAAAGCTGTCTGGAAATGGCACCCGGTACGACGGCAGACGAAGCCGCTTCAAGCTTTGTGAATCCGCTGACGTCATTGGCCATGGTGGAAACCATGCGCGCTGAGGGCCACAAGGCGATCGTTCACGCTGCTGCCGCCTCTAACCTCGGGCAAATGCTCAACCGCATCTGCATCGCCGACGGCATCGACCTGGTCAATATCGTCCGCAAGCAGGAACAGGAAGACCTGCTGCGGGACCAGGGTGCCAAATACGTGGTCAACTCCAGTAAAGACAGTTTCATGGCAGACCTGACCCAGGCACTGATCGACACCGGCGCGACCATCGCTTTCGACCCTATCGGTGGCGGTCGCCTGGCCAGTGATATTCTCACCTGCATGGAAGCCGCCGTCTCTCGCGACATCACGGAATACAGCGTGTATGGCTCTGACGTCTACAAACAGGTGTATATCTATGGCGGCCTTGATCGCGGCCCCATCACACTGAACCGCAACTTTGGTTTTGCCTGGGGTGTGAACGGCTTTCTATTGTTCAATGCGTTAGGCAAACTGGGCACGGAAACCAACATCGCCATGCGCAAACGCGTAGCCGCCGAGATCAAAACCACCTTCGCCAGTCACTACACCCATGAAGTTTCCCTGGCCGGTGCGTTACAACTGGATGCCATGTCGGCCTACGGCAAAATGGCGACCGGAGAGAAGTACCTGATCAAACCACAGAGCTAACGTTTAGCGTCTGGCCGCAAGGCCATCCTGGGGCGCTGGAGTCGGATTGACTCCAGCGCCTGAATAAAAGATAACCCTGCGGATCAATGTCTCTGAACCCATTGACTGCATAGTGCTCAACCGAAAAATAGATCTATCCCCGTTTCCCGAAACCACTCGCGCAACGACTTGGTCACACAGCGCATGCTCGCCCGTTGTAGCATTGCTTCGAAGCTGATAGTTTTCACGACTCACGGATGCAACTCAGGCAAGGAGCCGCCTGCGAGTGACAGCCCTCCCCTTGAGAAAATCCTGGCGCCACGGAGCCCGATCTCACGCTTTCGTGGCCAGCGCCTACCGGACGTAGGCTGACTGCTTAGCCTCGAATGGCTAGCTGACGAACTGATGACAAGGAACATGACGTGTCGAAACAACTGGGTCTTCTGAAACCAATTGCCCCTATTGCACTCGCCTTCGCCCTACAGGGCTGCGCTTCTACGGAACCGGTAAAGTTCTCCTACAGCAGCGAGTTCGCCCTCACCGTGCCGGTATCTCAGATCTCTGGTGCAACTGTTTTCTCAGCGGATGGGCCTGCCCTGAAAACGGCTGAAGGACAGTTACTTTCCGGCAGAGTCATCTCGAATGCATCGGAGGGGCTACCCGATGATTTCACTATCCGGGACTATCCGAAGCTGATTCTGGGGTTGGATTCACCACAGGCGTTTGATGAGGAAATCGCCCGCCTGTTCGAAAACTCCACGAAAGAAATTCAGCACACCTACGGCGATGGCGGGGTATTCCAGGAAACGGTGGGAGCCTTCACTATTTACGGTGTGTGTGGCGATGTCGGCTGTCTGTCCTTCGTCACCAAAGCAGACTTCGAAGACCATGTTCTTACGGTGCACGGAACCGGCATCTCAAAGGAAGAGTTCACATCACTGATCAAAGGAGGATTACATGCTGACCGCTGACGAGAAGGACTATCTCCTGGAAATTATCTTTGCCACGATTGGCGAAGATCAGGCCATTCGAAATTACAAAAGCGGCTTTAACGACACTACGGTCGACGTCGTTGAGCAAATGATTGAGGCAAACACGACTTGTAACGAAAACATGCGAGAGCTTGCCAAAGATCTGATTGGAGCAGGTGGCCGCTTGGCCCAAGGTTGGCTTAAAAAGGTGATCAAGGCGACGAAAAAGAGGGTTTCCGCCACGGAACTCCGGGGTTATGGTTGTCTCGTATCCACCAAAGCCAGGTGGAAGACACAGATCATCAGCAGTACTATTTAAACTAACCTGGCACGGACTGAGGCTTCGCTCCCGACAGAGTTTAGCCTCAGCCCTCGTCACACAAAAACCGGTGAGCCATGGCGTGAAAAAAGGGCCTGATTAATGATTTTGACGCCACAGTCACTTGTTAAGCCTTTATTAACAGATACGATCCTGCTCCAACCATTAAACCACCAGTCGTAACTTTAACTGCTCGTTCTGCTCTGTGCTTAGTAGCGAATGACGCAACGCGCTCTGCGAAATAGGCATAGCCCAATTTGACACCTCCGACCGCGACTACCGTTATCACCGCAATTATTGCTATATCCAATGTCCCGATAGAGGCCAAATCAACAAAAACGGGAAATAAGCTCGCGTAAAAAAATATAGCCTTTACATCACTCAGGGTAAGGAGCAGGCCAGAGAAAAAGCTTGCTGATAATTTCGATGCGGACCGACCTGAATCATCCAACTGCAATGAAGCTTTCGATCTCATGAGGCTTATACCGAACCAGATAAGATACCCACCTGCCAAATATCTCAGGATTAAGAAGAAGCTGCCGACAACTTCTGCCAGTGCAGCCATTCCTAAAACAGCTAGGAAAACAAAGACAAGATCACCGACTACAATTCCCGCCGCCACAGCGCTCCCATTCGAGAACCCAGCAGAGGCTGAGCGAGCAACGACCAAAGCGACGCTAGTACTGGGAACTAGAGCTAAAGCTGCCATAGCTGAAAATAGAGCTAATATTTCGACGAAACTCATGATGCCCCCTCGGCTTAACGCCCGGCTCACGCGCCGGTTTGGAGCCGCGAAGCGGCGGAAAATCGGTCGCTGTGCAGCCGTTGGTTATGCCCTGTGCCCGATTTCGGGTACAGCACTCCACGGACGAATATTCTTCAACTGATCATGAAGGGCATCTTCCGCAATCTCAGTGTCGTAGGCTGCCTGGGCACGCAGCCAGTAGCCATTGGACAAACCAAAGAAGCGGCAAAGTCGCAGGTCCGTGTCTGCGGTTATCGAACGCTTTCCAGCAATAATCTGGCCGATTCTCTGGGCAGGCACCCCAATCTCTTTGGCCAAGCGGTATTGAGAAATACCCATCGGCTCAAGGAACTCTTCCTTCAGTAACTCGCCTGGCGTTACAGCTTCAATGTTGCGCATGAGTTACCTCCTAATGGTAATCAACAATTTCAACATCTTCCGCACCAGCCTTGGTCCAGCGGAAGCAAACCCGGAACTGCCTGTTGATTCGAATACTGTGCTGACCTTGGCGGTCACCATGCAATGGCTCCAACATATTGCCGGGCGGTACTTTAAGATCATCCAACCGGCTTGCAGCCTGAAGTTGCCGAATTTTCCTCAAGGCAACCCGCTCAAAATTGACGAAGCGTCTGACGCGGCGTCCGCTTGCCAGCTTCTCGGTATCCTTACACCTGAACGATATGATCATAAAGAAATGATGACGCAGCTCGTCAATAACGTCAAGCGTTATTAGGCGGCAAAGTAGGCTGAGAGAGGGGCATAACGCGAAGCTAAGCGGCGCCCTGACAAGGGCGTCCGGTGGACGGCCGTCAGGCCGGAAACAGCCTTAAGCGCATTGTATGGAAACGGCTCCTTTCTGCTCCAGCTCAATCAGTGGTCTGTTAGAGGAAGCGGGAATTCGTGAACGAGGCAATAAATGGCGGAAGGGTATGGGAGTCGAACCCACCAGGCGCGCGTTGCGCACCTCACCGGATTTGAAGTCCGGGCGCTCCACCGGGAAGCGATCCCCTTCCATTGTTCAGGGTTTGGCAGTGTAACCGTTTTCCTCGTTATTTGAGAGAGTTACCGCCTGCCGTTGGCGGTAGGCCGGTTGTAGCCGGCGTTCCTCGTTGATAAATGCGGTGACACCGGCCCGGTCCAGGTATTCCAGTACGCTGACCGTCAGCCGGCGGCCGATGCCTGAGCGGTCCCGGTAGGCGCGGGCGTCGAAGGCGCCGGTGGGCGATTGCTCCGCCAGTTCCACCGCGATGGCCGCCAGTTCTGCCACGGATTCCGGTCGGTAGAACCGGTTGGGTGCCACGGCGACCAGCTGGCCCAGTCGGTCCATTCGCTCCAGGAAGGCCAGCATGTCGTCCCGCGCCAGACCCAGGGCCTCGGCCAGTTCACCGGCAATCGGCGGTTTCAGGCCGGTGCCCTCCAGTTGCCGCAGAACCTGCTCCAGCAGGGCCTGGTCGGTGGGATCAAGCCTGGGCCTGTGCCCCGGCCGGCGGAACCGGAAACCGCTTCGGCTCAGTTCACCTTGATCGATCAGGGCCTGCAGCAGGCGATGACGTACCGGCTGATCCAGATGGGGCCCCGGCAGACGGGTCAGTTCCGCTTCGGTAGGACCGATCCGGTCCGGGTAGTCCTGGTGCCATTGGTCCAGACGGTCCAGCAGGCGTGACTGCCACTGCGTCCAGTGGGCCGCTGCAAAGGCGAGACGCTGAGCCCCCGCCCGGATCACCACCGGGCGCAGTCGCCCCAGCAACTCATCCAGGCGGTCGTCGGTCAGGTTGTGCGCCCTGGCGAACGGGTCCAGGTCCACACCCTGTGCCTGCGCCTGCAAGCGGGCGTTCAGGCTCCCGGTTGTATCCTGGCCGGCTGACAGTGCCGCCAGCAGGTTTGTCCGGCTATCCGCCGACCGCCCCCGCCGCAGGCCGAACGGGTCCAGCACCTCACCACCGCCCAGCGTTACGTTCATGGCAGGGTCCCGCAGGATGACACGGTCCCCGACACAGGCCAGCACCGGGGCAGACAGCATCAGTTGGGCCAGCACCGGCGAACCATCTTCACCTGACGCCAGTACCACCACCCGACCACTGACAGCGGCAGCGCCTATATGGATCACAAGCGCCCCACGATGTAACCGGGCCCCGGGCTGCAACGTCAGCCGCACGTCCAGCCGGTCCGCCGGCTGATACAGCCAGGGCGCCACCAGCCAGTCGCCCCGGCTGATCGCGTTGCGGTCGATATCGCCGGACAGGTTCACCGCACAACGACTGCCGGCCGGCACCTGGTCCACATCCGCACCGTGCATCTGGAGCCCCCGGACACGTACCCTGGTTCCGGACGGTGCGACGGTCAGGGTATCCTCCCGGCTCAGGCAGCCGTCGGTCAGGGTTCCGGTCACGACGCAGCCGCTCCCCTTGACGGTAAAACTGCGGTCCACCACCAGCCGCGCACCGGCCTGTGGCGGCGCCGGTTGCTGCATCCTTTCAACGGCCTGCTCCGCGAGCCAATGGCGCAATGCCGGCACGCCAGCGCCGGTAATGCCGGACACCGGAAACACCGGCGCCTCCGACAGACCAGTGCCGGCCAGCAGTGTCGTCACCTCAGCCCGAACCTCCTCAAGGCGCCCGGGATCCACCCGATCCGCCCGGGTAAGCGCCACCAGGCCTTTCGTGACCCCCAGCAATTCCAGGATGGCCAGGTGCTCCCGAGTCTGGGGCATGGGGCCGTCGTCGGCGGCCACCACCAGCATCACTGCGTCCACCGCCGCCACGCCGGCGACCATGTTGCGGATGAATTTTTCGTGGCCGGGCACATCCACAAAGCCGAGCCAGTGCCCCTGCTCCGTGCGGGTCCAGGCGAAGCCCAGGTCGATGGTCAGGCCTCGACGTTTTTCCTCCGCCAGCCGGTCCGTGTTTTCGCCGGTCAGTGCTTTGATCAGGGTGGTCTTGCCGTGGTCCACATGGCCGGCGGTGGCGATGATCACGGCTCGTTTGCCTCCGCCTCGAGTTGCGCCAGGAAGGCCCCGGAATCCTCCAGGCAGCGGCAATCCAGCAGCAGGGTATCTTCGGAAATCCGCCCGATCACCGGCAGGGGCAACTGTCGCAGCCGAACAGACAATGCCTTGAGCTGACGGCTGCGCTGGCGTTTATTGCCAGCCAATGGCGTCAGGCGCACGGCTGCACTGGGCAGCAGGTCCAGCGGCAGGGAGCCACTGCCGATCTGGCTTTTCACCGGCGCCACATCAGCTTGCCAGTCTTCCCCGGCCCACGCCGCCAGGGGCCTGGCGATAGTGTCGGCGGTCTGCCGGATCGCCGCTTCCAGGCGGGTCAGCAACCGCAGGGCCGGCACCCGCTCGACGACGATTTCCGGGTTGCCATAGAGCCGCAGCACCGCTTCCAGAGCCGCCAGGGTCTGCTTGTCACAACGCAGGGCCCGTTTCAGGGGGTTCTTGCGGATCTTGCTGATCAGGTCGGCGCGGCCAGCGATGATGCCAGCCTGAGGGCCGCCCAGCAGCTTATCGCCGCTGAAGGTGACCACATCGGCGCCCTTCTCCAGGGTTTCCCGTACCGTGGGTTCGGCGGGCAGGCCCAGGGCGGTCATGTCCAGCAGGCTGCCGCTGCCAAGGTCCACGGCCAGGGGAATCTGGTGATCATGGGCAATGGCCGCCAGCGCTGTTTCCGCCACCTCCGCCGTGAAGCCCTCTACCCGGTAGTTGCTGGTATGGGCCTTCATCAACAGGCCTGTGCGTGCGCTGATTGCGTTCTCGAAATCAGGGGGATGGGTGCGATTGGTGGTACCGACCTCATGAAGCTTGCAGCCGGCCCGGGCCATGATGTCCGGCAGGCGGAAAGCGCCACCGATCTCGATCAGCTCGCCACGGGATACTATCACTTCCTTGCGCCGGGCCAGGGAGTTGAGCACCAGCAACACGGCGGCGGCATTGTTGTTGACCACGGTGGCGGCCTCGGCGCCGGTCAGGCGGCAGACCCAGGCTTCCACATGGTCGTCCCGGTCGCCCCGCTTGCCCTTGTCCAGGTCGAACTCCAGGTTGGAAGCGCCGGAGGCCACCGCGACCATGGCCTCGATGGCCTCCTGGGGCAGCGGCGCCCGGCCGAGGTTGGTGTGCAGCACGGTGCCGGTCAGATTGAACACCGGGCGCAGTGACGGGGCCACGGTGTCCAGAACAGTCCGCTCCACGGCAACTGCAAAGTCCCTATCGTCGAAAGGCTCCGGCTGCTGTCGCCAGCGGCTCAGGTGACCGCGGATCGCCTCCAGCACCACCGGCCGGCCATGGATAGCGCAGAGCCGGGCCATCAATGGCCAGGCAAGGATAATGTCCACGGAAGGTGGCCGTGGCCGGGTGCCCTCCGCAGGAAACGGTTCTGATGATGTCATAGGGTCCGCCGTCCCTGGCGGCCCAGGGAGATCTACTCCGTATGTGTCAGTAGCCGGACGATCTCCTCCAGGGCCTCATCCGCCAGTGCCCGCATTTCGTCATCGGTGCGGTCCTGGATGGGGTGGCCCACGAACACCATGGCCGGCTCGAAACCCAGGGTTTTCGACTGGGCCGCCGCGGCCTGGATGAACTCGCTGGAGGCAACGCCTACGCCCGGAATGTTGCGACCTTCCAGGTCTGCGATGTCATGTGTACAACACGACGTGCAGGATCCTCAGTCGGCCAGCCCTTCCACCACCAGGTCCACTTCACCGGCCATCTGCTGTTTCAGCTCGGTGGGGGCGACCCGGGTGAATGTGGGCTTGCGGTAGCGTTTGACCCTCACTTCCATGGCGGTCAGGCGCTCCTCGATACGATCCAGGAACACATCGCCCCGGGGCTTGGAGATATCCAGCAGCCCGACGGTCTTGCCCGCCAGACTGTCGGGGCGGGCCAGCCTGGCCCTCACCGCCGGTGACAGCTCGCCCGTGGGGTCGAGCATCACGCTTGTGTGTGTCATACCTTCACCTCTCTGGTTACAGGACTGGAACCGACCGGGCCGGAAGCGGCCCAGCCGGCAATGACGGCAGAAAACAGGCCGGCGGTACCGCCAGCCCGGACAATCAGTAAACCGCCGGGGCGGAACTTGGGCACGGTCTTGTCCCGGAACTGCTCCGGGATGCCTTCGGCAATACCGCCAGCGCCGACCACCATTTCTTCCCCGGGGAACTGGAGCAGGGTTTCCAGCTCCTCCAGTAAACGGGCCTTGGTCCAGCCCGCCTCGATAAACACGCGGCTGTGCTCCGGCGAGACCACCAGCACGGCATCTCCGGCCATGGCCATTTTCGGATGGTCCACCGCTCCCAGGGCCAGGGCAAAGGACTTCGCCAGGGATTCGGGCGTGCGGGATTTCTGGTCCACGATGCCCTGGACGCCCTCGCCCGCAAACAGGGTGACGGCGGAGTTGCCGGAGGGAACACCCCGCTCCTCCGCCAGCGGAAGCCATTCGCTGTCTTCGGCCTCGGCAAAGCAGAAGGTGTATTTGCCCGGGGTGCCCAGGGTGGCCCGGTCGATCTCACCGGGGCGGCCGCCGCCCACATTGCGGACAATGAGCTGCAGGGCCCGGCCGATGGTGGCGTTGGCCCGGTTGCCCTGCCCCAGGGCGTTGCCGCCGGAGTTCATACCGATGGCCTTGGTAACGGGCCCATTGGCGATGATCATGGGGCCGGCAAACATGGTGGTGCACAGCAGGCCGTGAAGCCCGAATTCGTCGGTCAGCGCCGCTTCCAGGGCCGCCAGCAGCACCGGCATGTACTCCGGCTTGCAGCCTGCCATCACCGCGTTGATGGCGACCTTCTCCACGGTACAGGGAGCCAGATCCGGCGGCACCAGGCCGATTTCCTCAGTCGGATCCCGGTCGGTTCCCTTAAGCATCCTCAGCACACGTTCCGGGGTTGGCGGCACCACCGGCAGGCCGTCACTCCAGCCTCGCTCGTAGCAGGCCTCGATCAGGTCTTCGGCGTCGGTGTCGATCTCACGGGCACTCAGACGGGTATCGCCGAACTGCAGCTCCAGTTTCTCGGCAATGCCCGGCTCCAGGGTTTTCGAGCCGCAGCCGGGGCGCATCAGGGGAAGGTCGTCGCCCAGCCCAGCCATTCCGGTCAGCTTTTGCCAGTCTTCCCGGTGCCAGCCGTAGGTGCGCTCCACTTCCTGTCCGTTCTCGACACGGATCAGGGTGGGCACGAATTCGGTTTGCAGGCGAAACGAGTGCTCCAGCGTGGCATCGTGTTGGGCTCCACGGACACCGGCGGCAAAGGCCGGGTCATCCTGGGAATAGACGGTCAGCGGCCCGGCCTCGCGGTCGATGTCCGCCAGCAGGGGTTCGATCAGTTGGCACGTAGGGCAGTCACGCTTGGCGACCACAATCAGGCCATCGGGTAATAGGGGCATAGTCAGGTTTCCGCCCGGTTTCCGGGTCTTGTTGTCCATTCGTATAGGACCACAGCATAGCAAGCACCCGCCAAAAATCGAGCGCTTGTCCGAAAAATTAACCCAATTGAGATCGGGCCGGGCCTGTGAAACAGTATCTTCCAATGAAAACCGACAGGAAGGCCCATGAAGACCATCTACTCGCCCCTGCACCATCGCCGTACCGCCACCTCGGAACTGGATGGCGGCATGCTGATCGATCCCCACGAGCGCCCCTCCCGCGCGGAAACCATCCTGGGGCGGGTGAAGGATCAGGCCCTGGGTGAGATCTTGGATCCGGAACCGTTTGGTGTGGAGCCGATCCTGCGAGTGCATACGCCGGAGTACGTCGAATTTCTGGAGCACTGCTGGGAAGAGTGGGTAGCTGCCGGCAAGCCCGGCGAGGCCATTCCCCAGTTCTGGCCCGCCCGGGGCATGCGCCAGCGCCCCACCTCGGATATTGACGGCAAGCTTGGCTACTACGCCCTGGGGGCCGATACGTCCATCACCGAAGGCACCTGGGAAGCCGCCCGGGCATCGGTGGACGTCGCCCTCACCGCCCAGAAACTGGTAGCCAATGGCGAACGCGCTGCCTTCGCGCTATGCCGCCCACCGGGCCACCATGCAGCAGCGGACCTGTTCGGCGGCTACTGCTTCTTCAACAACGCCGCTATCGCCACCCAGGCCTTCCTGGACCAGGGCGCGAAACGAGTGGCCATCCTGGATGTGGACTTCCACCACGGCAACGGCACCCAGAGTATTTTCTATCACCGCAATGACGTGCTGACCATCAGCCTCCACGGCGATCCGGACCTGGTGTTCCCCCACTTCCTGGGCTATGAGGACGAAACGGGTGAAGGCGCCGGTGAAGGCCATAACCTGAACATCGTCTATCCACCGGGCACACCATTCAGTCAATGGCGGGAAGGACTGGACACCGTCTGCCAGCGCATCGCCGCCTTCAGGCCGGACGCGCTGGTGGTGCCGCTGGGCGTGGATACCTTCGAGGGGGACCCGATTTCCTTCTTCAAACTGAAATCAGAGGATTACCTGGCGGTTGGCGAACGTCTGGGCCAGCTTGGCCTGCCGACCCTGTTTACCATGGAAGGGGGATATGATGTGGAAGCCATTGGCGTGAATGTCGCCAACGTGCTGAAAGGCTTTGATCACGCACGCTGAAGGGGCAGTCATTACTCGCCACGAGCCTGTTCAGCCCGCGTCCAGGTGGATGTCCGTCCAAACAACGGCACACCCACATAGCCCCTCAGTTCAAGGGTATCCGGTTCTTCCAGGGAGGCTTTAGCGTTGTAGGTCTTGCCACTTTCCGGGTCGTAGACCTGGCCGTCTTCCCAGGTTTCGCCATCGCCACTGGCCTTGAGACCCCAGACAATCTTCAGGCCCTTGATGGGACGGTCGCGGAGTTCCGGCTCCGGGTTTTCGGCGTCGACTTTGGGGTTACCCTCATCATCCAGAGGCTCCTCCAGCCAGACGATATGGCCGCACAGCTCATCACCACAGGATTCCAGCTGGACCTGGGCACTGTCGTCTTCGGTATTCCAGAGGCCTTGTGGATCTGCCGCGTAGGCTTCGCGAACGGCGAGGAAAGACAATACAACCGCCATGGCGGTCAGCACATTCAGTTTGGTCTTCATGATGCGGATCTCATTGTTTTTGTTATTCCCGTCGTAGCGGGAGTAGAGCAAGAATATCGGGCACGCCGGAAAATTTCCAGACCCGATTCGCACAACCGGAATCAGGGGCAGACAACCCGCCTGCCCCGGTAACGGCGACGTTATTGCAGCGTTGCCCGCACCACCGTGTTGGTATCGGTACCGAACCAGAAAGCACGCTTGTCGGGATCAAATACCATATGCCTCACGGTACCGCCACCGCTGGGAATGGTGGCAGGTTCGGAAAAGGTCTCTGTTTGCGGGTCAAAACCGATCAGGCGGTTGGGGTTGTCGCCGGTCTCGACAAACCACGGCCTTCCCTGGTCATCCAGTGCCATGGCGTAGGGGCGAGCGTCGGAACCGCCGGGAATCGGCCACTCCTGGATATCTCCGCTGTCGATCTCCAGCCGACCCAGGAAGCCCTGGGCATAGTCCACGTACCACACCTGGCCATCGTCGGTAATATCCAGGCGCCGGGGCCGGGACTTTTCCCGGGGCAGCGTGACTTCGTGCAGGCGGCCCTTCCGGTCTATGGTTGCCAGCTTGTTGGTGCCAAACAGGGCCACCCAGGGACGGTTATCCTGGCTGACGACAATGCCGTAGGGGCGGGCCCATTCGGTTTCGACCTCGAACATGCGAAAGTCGTGCTGATCCACGTCCAGCCAGCCAATCCGGTTGCCGCCCTGCTCGGTGAAGAAGATATCGCCGTTGGAATCGAAGGCCATGGTATGGACGTCCTTTGGTCCCTCCCCTTCCAGTTTGAACTTGCGTATCTCGCCGGTTTCCGGATCAATCAGGCCGATATGTTCCGCCTGGTTGCCGGCATAGAAGGCGCCACGTTCATCAGCGATGACGTTGTGGGGGCCGGTGCCCGGGTCCAGACGGTAGCGTTTCAGGTCACCGGTTTCCGGGTTCAGGGTGGCCACGTAGTCACCGGCCTGCCCCACGAACCAGACGGTGTTCTCCCGCGGGCCCACCCAGGGGTCCCGGGGGCGGGTATTGTCCCAGGGAACCTCCCATTCCTTGAGCGCCGGGGTGGCCGGGGTTTCCGCCTGCGCCGGCAGTACCGACCAGGCCGCCGTTATCATGGCAAGAACACAGAGTGTACGTTTCATCATCGTTCTCCCTGGAGCAGGCTCTTTGGTTCACTCCACTATCTTGGGTTCGCTGCACTAACTTTGGTTCGCTTCACTATAGTACGAAAGGTCTGGCTGAAGGATGGCGGGCAAGTTCCCCTTCCCTCAGCTGGTCAGGGCATAATCACCGCCACCATCACCGGAATAAACACCAGCGCAAACAGCGTACTCAGCAATGCCGTGCCGGCCGCCTGCCGTGGCGCGGTGTCCAGCAGGGTGGCAATCACCACGGTATTGGCGGCAATGGGGGTAATGGAGATCAGGAAGATGGCCTGGTGGACCGCCGTATCGTAGATCCCCAGCACGCTGGCATCCAGCCACCACAGGCCCAGGGCCACCAGTGGCCAGATCAGGAACTTGCCAAAAAAGGCCAGCCCGGTGAAGCGGATATTGCCCGCCAGCCCCCGGAAACTGAGGATGCCCATGCCAATGATCATCATACCCAGGATGCTGTAGGCGCCCCGCAGGTTGTCGAAGAGGGGCACCAGTACCTCGGGAATCCCGATACCGGACAGGTTCAGCACCACCGCCAGCAGGAAGGCATACACGGAAGGCAACCGGGCCACCCTTACCAGGGCATCGCGGATACCATAGCGACCACGGGCCGCCAGGTAAAAGCCCACGGAGTTCTCGAACAGGGTCGTACCCAGCATGCAGACGATGTACAGCGCCAGGCCCTGTTCACCGAACAACAGCAAGGCCACCGGTATGCCGAAGTAGCCGGTGTTACCAGTGCCCACGGACAGGGGAATGATGGTGGCACTGCCGTCGTGCAGTAGCCGCCGGGCCAGCCACAGGTGGGCAATACCGATGGCCGAGCATATCAGGAACACGATAAACGGCAGCAGGATGACGGAAGGCGACAACGGTGCCGCCATGACACCGGAAAACACCACGGACGGTGTCACGATGTACAGCATGGTGCCGGCAATATGGCGGCCACTGGCCTCCAGGTAACGACCGGCCAGCCAGCCCAGGGCAACGGTAATATAAAGCGGGAGGAGTTTGTATAGGAGGGCCAGGGCTGCGGTCATGATGTCTCCGGTCTGGGAAGACGCCATTGTACCCCTGCCCGTGAACGGGAAACACCGTTGCCGCGCCGGCACACCCCGTACCCTGGCAGGAAAAGGCAAGAAGGCCGACATGACCTATGTCATTTCACACAACCCGGGCATAATGGAATAATCCAGTCTTATTCCTGATCAGGCTGATGCGAACCATGAGCGATCCCCACGAGCACGCTGATCGCAACCCGCCGGCGTCCTCCCCCTGTCTGCTGGATTCATGCCAGCCGGAATTTGTCCGGCAGGCCAACCCCCAACCATCCCTTGCACTGCTGAACAGCCTGAGCCGGGTGTTTGGTATCCGCCTGGATAGCAGACACCCGGACTCGCCGGAGCGCCGTTACCTGGAGGACCTGGCCCGGCTGTTCCAGGTTCGCCGGGTGGATCCGGAGACCACCCTGGAGCAGCATGACAGCCCCTGGGCACACGTCTACCTGATCCAGCACGGCGTCATGCGCCTGTATCGTGAGGCGCCGAGCGGCCGTATCGCCGTGCATCATTTCTTCTCGGAAGGTGACCTGGTGTGGCCGGTGTTCGGTCGTACCCGGACCAGGCGCAATACCCTGTGCCTGACCTCCGTTACCCACTGCACCCTGTGGATGGCCAGCTTCCCGGCGTTCCGTTCCGCCGTCACCAGCCGTGGCGAGGGTGCCTGGGCCCGCTTTGCCCTGTCGCTGACCGAAGAACTGGCGGAACTGACCAGCATGCGGGAGTTCCGCAAGCAGACCATGCCGGCAAAGGACCGCTACCAGCTGTTGCTGGAGGAATATCCGGAGCTGGTGCGGAGGGTGCCGGACAATCAACTGGCGGCCTGGCTGGGGGTGGTACCAGCGACCTTTTCACGGCTAAAGAACGCCAGCAGGTAAGCCAACTCAAATGACCATCGGGTTAACCGCGAACCGGATCACGCCGCGGTGGCTGATGATTTTTTAACCGCCCTGAAATAATCACGCCGCTGGCAGATACCTAAAGCGCTGTAAATAATATGCATTATCGAGACGTGGCAATATCAGCGGGAGGATACCTGTCGCAACAGAAGGGACAACACTTCGCCGCCAAACCGGTGTACGCTGCGCGAACTGTGATAACCTCATTTAAAACATTTCGCACTCGTGCAGCCCGGTAAGACAGCTCCATGACAGTCATCGAAGCCCGACCCACAACTATCCATGACCGCATCGAGGAATGGCTCAACAGTGCCACCCATGGCATCGGTGCCGTCCTCAGTGTCATCGGAACGGCGGCCCTGATCATCGCTGCCGGCCAGTTGGGCGATGCCTGGAAGGTGGTGAGTTTCAGTATCTTCGGCGCCACCCTGATCCTGCTCTACGTGGCGTCCGCCTTCTACCACGGCAGTCGCAACCCTAAGCTCAGGTCCACCTTCAAGACCCTGGACCACTGCGCCATTTTCCTGCTGATCGCGGGTACCTATACACCCTTCCTGCTGGTCAACATGCGGGGAACCATGGGCTGGACCTTCTTTTCCATTATCTGGTCGCTGGCCGTTACCGGCGTGGTCCTGAAGATGATCTTCAAACACCGGTTCAGGCTGGTTCGGGTGGGAATCTACCTGGCCATGGGCTGGCTGATCGTGTTCGCCTCCACCGACCTGATAAACAATCTCAGCGAGACCGGACTGAGGCTGATCATTGCCGGCGGGCTGGCCTATACCATCGGGGTGATCTTCTACCTGATGGACCGCATCCCCTACATGCATGCGGTGTGGCACCTGTTCGTGATTGGCGGCAGCGCCTGTCATTTCAGCGCCGTGTACCTTGGCGTCCTGCCCCATACCACCTGACCCCGGAGTGGTCTTATGCGGACCACGCGCGGGCTTCCGGACCACGGCTATGAGTGGCTACCTCTTATTCCCCGATACACCGGACTGGCTACCCCTACCGGGGTACACCCTATAAGCCACTGTTATTAAAAGACTAAAATGACCAAACAGCCTCCCCTGCCGGCGTTCTCATGGTCAACACCAGGTAGCGCCAATCATCCTTGTTATTTATCAATTTCAGTACTCCAGGGTCTGACTAGAGTCTCCACAGACCCTATCAAAACAGCCACCTGGAGTGCATGAATATGGTGACATCGGACGCGCTGGACAGGCGGGGCCAGAATCGGGCCCTGGCCATATCCACATTCGCCTTCACCCTGTGTTTTGCGGTGTGGACCATCTTTTCCATCATCGGCATCAAGCTCAAGCAGGATTTCGGACTGTCCGATACCCAACTCGGCCTGCTGATGGCCACCCCCATCCTGACCGGCTCCATCAGCCGGTTATTCCTGGGCATCTGGACCGATCGTTTCGGAGGTCGCAAGGTATTCAGCGTGCTGATGCTGATCACCGCCGCCTGTGTCTATCTGCTCACCTTTGCCAACAGCTACTACCTGCTACTGGTCGGTGCCCTGGGCGTCGGCCTGGCCGGCGGTGGTTTCATTGTGGGGGTAACCTATACCTCCGCCTGGTTCGAGCCCGGCAAACAGGGCACGGCCCTGGGCATCTTCGGCGCCGGCAACGTGGGCGCGGCCATTACCAACTTCGGCGCGCCCTTCCTGCTGGTGGCACTGGGCTGGCAGAACACCGCCCTGGTCTATGCCACCGTCATGGCAGTAATGGGGGTGGCATTCCTGTTCCTGGCGAAGGAGGACCCACTGGCGGAGGAACGGGCGGAGCGCCGTAAGCAGTCGTTCATAGCCCAGCTCGAACCCCTGTCCGACATGCGGGTGTGGCGTTTCTCATTCTACTACTTCTTCGTGTTCGGAGCCTTCGTGGCCCTGGCCCTGTGGCTTCCCCACTACCTGATCCAGGTGTACGGCCTGGATATCAAGACCGCCGGTATCATTGCCGCCCTGTATACCATTCCCGCCTCCCTGTTCCGCATCCTGGGGGGCTGGATGTCCGACAGGTACGGCGCCCGCCGGGTGATGTACTGGACCTTTATCGCGTCGGCCATCTGCACCTTCCTGCTCAGCTACCCTCCCACCGAGTACGTGGTGCACGGCATTCACGGCGATATCAGTTTCAGTCTGTCCATGAACCTGGCCGGTTTTGTGGTGTTGACGTTCGTACTGGGCTTCTTCATGTCCCTGGGCAAGGCCGCGGTATTCAAGCATATTCCGGTCTACTACCCGAAGAGCGTGGGCGCTGTCGGTGGCGTGGTCGGCATGATCGGCGGCCTCGGCGGCTTCTTCCTGCCCCTCACCTTTGGCATGCTCAACGATGTGGTCGGCGTCTACCAGAGCACGTTCATGCTGCTGTTCGTGATTGTCGCCGGTGCCCTGGCCTGGATGCACTACGCCATCCGCAGCGCCGAACGCATCGAATGGACCGCCCGGGAAGAGAAAACCGACCTGCCGGAGCTGTCCACTCCCAACGCCCTGGTGCTTGAAGACTGGCGCCCGGAAGATCCGGACTTCTGGGAGACAAAGGGCAAGCGGATTGCCAAGCGCAATCTCTGGATTTCCATTCCCAACCTGTTCCTGGCCTTCGCGGTGTGGACCATCTGGAGCATCCTGGTGGTGAAGATGCCCCAGCTGGGCTTCGAATACAGCTCCAACCAGCTATTCTGGCTGGCGGCCCTGCCGGCACTGTCCGGCGCCACCCTGAGGATCTTCTACAGCTTTATGGTGCCGATATTCGGGGGGCGCCGCTGGACCGCCATTTCCACAGCCTCGCTACTGCTGCCCTGCCTGTGGATCGGCTTTGCCATCCAGAATACCGACACGCCGTACCTGATCATGCTGATCCTGGCACTGCTATGCGGTTTCGGTGGCGGTAACTTCGCCTCCAGCATGTCGAATATCAGCTTCTTCTATCCACAGGCCCGGAAGGGTGGCGCCATGGGCATGAATGCCGGGCTGGGCAACCTGGGCGTATCCGGTATGCAACTGCTGGGGCCACTGGTGATCGCCATCAGCCTGTTCGGCCCCATTGGCGGCGAGCCGCTGATCATCCAGCAGGGGGCCAGCGCCGGCGAACCACTCTGGCTGCAGAACGCCGCCTTCCTGTGGGTGCCGCTGATCATCCTGGGCAGCGTGGCCGCCTGGTTCGGCATGAACGATATCGCCGACGCCAGGGCCAGCTTCAGGGAGCAGGCGGTGATCTTCAGGCGCAAGGACAATTGGCTGATGTGCTGGCTCTACCTGGGCATGTTCGGCAGCTTTATCGGCTTTGCCGCTGGTTTCCCGCTGCTCTCGGGCATGCAGTTTCCGGATGTGGATCCGGTGAAGTACGCCTTCCTCGGCCCCCTGGTCGGCGCTCTGGCACGACCGGTCGGTGGCGTGCTGGCTGACCGGCTGGGCGGTGCCCGGGTCACCCTGTGGACCTTCGCAGTGATGATCGCCGGCGTTTTCGGGGTGATGTTCTTCCTGCCAAACGACCTGACACCTGGCAGCTTCTGGGGCTTCTTCGGCTGCTTCCTGGTACTTTTCGTGGCCACCGGCATTGGCAATGGATCCACCTTCCGTATGGTACCGGTGATCTTCCGCAATCTCCTCGGGCGCGAGATGCCCGGCAAGCCGGAGGAGGCCCAGAAGGCAGCCAACCGGGAGTCCGCGGCGGTGCTCGGCTTCATCTCTGCCTTCGCAGCCTACGGCGGATTCTTCATTCCCAAGGCCTATGGTTCCTCCATCGACCTGACGGGCGGCGTGGCGGCGGCCCTCGTCGGATTCATTGTCTTCTACATCAGTTGCCTGGTGGTTACCTGGTGGTTCTATGCCAGGAAAAACGCGCCGTCTCCCTGCTGAACGCACACCATGCCCTACAGCCCCCGGAAACGGGGGCTTTTACGTTATACTGAAGCATTGATCAACGGCAGGAGCGCGTCATGGCGAAGTGGCTGGTGAAAAGTGAGCCCGAAGAGTGTGGCATCGACGACTTCGCCACAGCTCCGGACCGGGTGATCCCCTGGGACGGTGTCAGGAACTACCAGGCCCGTAACTTCCTCCGCCAGATGGACGAGGGTGACCAGGTGCTCCTCTACCACTCCAGTTGCCAGCACATTGGTATCGCGGGGGTTGTGACCGTGGTGCGGGCGGCCTATCCGGACCCGAACCAGTTTGATCCGTTATCCCCCTACCACGATCCGAAAGCCACCCTGGAAAAACCCCGCTGGGACGCGGTGGACATGCAGTTCGTCCGCAAACTGCCGCACATTATTCCGCTGGCTGAACTCAAGGCCATCCCGGCCCTGGAAAACATGCCCCTGGTCCGCAAGGGCAACCGGCTGTCGGTGATGCCGGTTACCGACGATGAATGGGCTGGCATCCCCGACCTGGGATAGCATCAGTCCGTCCACAGTCATCACAGCACGATAGTCTGTACCACGCCCCAAACCCGCATTATCATTCCCCCGATTTGTCCTTCCGGAGCTGTCGTCATGTCTGCCGAATCAACACCCCTATCGGGCTTCCAGCAATTGCGCCGAATCGAATCCAGCAAGATCTTCCAGGGTGTGGTCATCACCATCATCATCCTGTCCGCGCTCACCATCGGGGCGAAGACCTATGACCTGCCACCGCTGGTGGAAGGTGCCCTGACCGCCATGGACAACGCCATTACCCTCTTCTTCCTGGTCGAGATCCTGTTCCGCTTCGCCGCCTGCCCCAACAGGAAACGCTTCCTGCTGGATGGCTGGAACCTGTTCGATACCCTGGTGGTCATTGGCAGCCTGATCCCCCTGGACAACTCCGAAGCAGTGCTGCTGGGGCGCCTGCTGCGGGTATTCCGGGTGCTGCGGCTGGTGTCCGTGGTGCCTGAACTGAGGTTCCTGATCAACTCCCTGCTCAAGGCCATTCCCCGCATGGGCTACATCGCCCTGCTGATGTTCATCATTTTCTACATCTATGCCGCCATGGGGTCCATGTTTTTCGCCGGAGTTGATGAAACCCTGTGGGGCGACGTGGCCATCTCCATGCTGACCCTGTTCCGGGTCGCCACCTTCGAGGACTGGACCGACGTCATGTACGCCACCATGGAGGCCTATCCCCTGAGCTGGCTGTACTACCTGACGTTCATTTTTCTGACCGCCTTTGTGTTCCTGAACATGATGATCGGCGCGATTCTGGAAGTGATGAGCGAGGAGCAGAACCAGAAAGAAGCCCAGAAGGCCCATGACGAACGGGATGAGATGACCCGGAAGCTAACCGCAATCCAGGGTCAGCTGGAGGAGCTGTCCAGGCGAATCGGATCGGGCCAGCAGCCCTGAGGAAACCGGCTCCCCGCGATGCGGGGAGCCCCCATCAGAATGGCAGCGTCTTGGTCATCGCCAGATGGAAGATGAACGACACCTGCAACAACGCCAGGATAGCGGCCACCACTCGTACAGGCTTACCGAAAGCCGGTTTGAGGGCGAACACCCCCGCCACGATATAGCCCACCAGCAGCAGCACTTTCAGAGTCAGCCAGCCATGCACGAATGGCATCCAGGGGGTGACCACGACCAGCCCGATGGCCGCCGCCAGCAGGATGGTGTCATTGGCGTGGGGAATCCAGCGTAGCGGTGTCTGCCGCCAGCCGGGGCGCCCCACCATATCCAGCAACAGGCGCAGGGCAAACAGGGTGACCGTCAGGTAGGCCGTGGTCATGTGAAGGTGTTTCAGGATGGTATACGCCATTGGGCTACATTCTCTCGTTGAATCAAAGTGATAGGCGCATTGTACGGCATCGTGCGGACAAATACCTCCAAGCGGGTATGGCGGTCATGCATCACACCCTATAAAATTTATCTAAAATGAATGTTTATTGGAGGTTTGCCATGCAGGCCCAGTCCACCCCCTATTCCGAACAGCATCGAGGCGCCCATCCGGGCCAGCTCTTCAGCTATCCCTTCCGTATCTTCTTCCTGTCGCTGACGCTGCTGTCACTGGTGTCGATTCCCGCCTGGGTACTGCAGGTTACCGGCACCATCAGTCTGCCCCTGGCAATGCCGGGGATCCTCTGGCACCAGCATGAGATGCTTTTCGGCTTCCTGTCCGCTGCCATCGCCGGCTTCCTGCTGACCGCAGTCTGTGTCTGGACCGGAACGGAGCGCACCCACGGCATTCGCCTGTTCCTGCTGTGGAGTATCTGGGTCGTCGCACGCGTACTGCTGACCGTAGGTGAAGACCTGCCCGTCTGGCTGGTGCAGGGCGTGAACCTGGTGTTCCTGCCCCTGGTCATGCTGGATGCCGGCTGGCGCATCGGCAAGGCACGCCAGAAGCGCCAGCTGATGATCCTGGTGGTACTGGGTCTGTTCTGGCTGATGCAGCTCGGCTTCGTCATGCGTCTGGACATGATCTTTGCCCAGGGGGCGCTGATCCTGGCCCTGGCGCTGATCAGCATTATCGGCGGTCGCATTACCCCCGCTTTCTCCACCGGCTGGCTGCGGCAGAGGGGGCTGGCCGCTGACCGCGTCCGGGTGGTTCCCGCCCTGGACCTGGCGTCCGTCATTGCCATGATACTGCTGCTGGGCGCCCTGGTCTCCGGTCTGATCACCGTCACGGCGATCCTGGCCATCGTGGCGGCCACGCTGATGCTGATCCGGCTATACGGCTGGAAAGGCTGGCTGGTGTATCGTGAACCCCTGCTCTGGATCCTGCACCTGTCCATCCTCTGGGTACCGGTGGCCCTGGTGCTGCTGGCCGGCAGCCTTGTCGCCGGATGGCCAACCTCCGCCTGGACCCACGCCGCCGGCACCGGTGCTGTCGCCTGCCTGATCCTTGGCGTGATTGCCCGGGTGTCCCTGGGCCACACCGGCCGTGCCATGGAACTGCCCACCGGAATGGTCCTGGCCTTCATCGCCATTCACCTGGCGGCACTGGTCCGCGTCGCCACTGCCTTCGGGGTATTCCCCTGGCCTGCCGGCGTCACTGCCAGCGCTCTGCTCTGGACATTTGCCTACGCCACTTTCCTGGCGCTGTACACGGGTATCCTCGCAAGCCCCCGGGTGGACGGTAAACCTGGCTGAACCGCCGCCTGGCACGGCAATCACCCCCGGCCCGGGCACTCCCGGGTCGCGCTTTTTGGAGCTGCAGGCGTAACCCGAACAACCATCAGTCAAAAAACTACAACCATCGGTCAATAGATTTTTCCCGCGTAACGAGTAAAGTGTGGGTTACAGTCAGAAATGGAACTACCCGCACTCATGAACCCAGACCACTTTGATAAAGCCGCACTGATCGAATGCGGACATGGCCGCCTGTTCGAGGGCGACATGCGCCTGCCCATCGACGAAATGCTGATGGTGGACCGTATCACCCACATCAACGACTCCGATGGCGCCTATGGCAAGGGAAGCCTTGTCGCCGAACTGGACATCGACCCGGACCTCTGGTTCTTCAAGGTCCATTTCCAGGGTGACCCGGTGATGCCGGGGTGCCTGGGCCTGGACGCCATGTGGCAACTGGTGGGATTCTTCCTGGCCTGGTCCGGCGGCCAGGGCAAGGGCCGGGCCCTGGGGGCCGGTGAGGTAAAATTCTTTGGTCAGGTGCTGCCAGAAAACAAGCTGGTCCGGTATCATCTGGATATTAAACGGATGGTCAAACGCAAACTGACCATGGCCATTGCCGATGCCCGCATGGAAGTGGACGGTCGCGAGATCTATACCGCCAAGGACCTGCGGGTTGGCCTGTTCACCTCAACAGACGATTTTTAGGAGCCCGGACCATGCGTCGAGTTGTCATTACCGGAATGGGCATTGTTTCCAGCCTCGGTAACAACACCCAAGAAGTCACCGACTCCCTGCGGGAGGTCAAATCCGGCATCCGCTTCAGCCAGGAAGCCGCCGATAACGGCCTGCGCAGTCAGATCTGCGGCAATATCGACATCGACTACAAGTCACTGATTGACCGCAAACTGCTGCGCTTCATGTGCCCGGCTTCCGCCTACGCCTACCTGGCCATGAAAGAGGCCATTGAGCAGTCCGGCCTCAGCGATGAGCAGATCCGTGACAACAACACCGGTATAATCATGGGAACCGGTGGTGCCTCCACGCTGGAGCTGATGGATTCCATCGATACCCACCGTGAGAAGGGCATCCGCCGCGTCGGGCCCTATCGGGTGCCCCGCACCATGGGCAGCGCCATCAACGCCTCGCTGTCCACCGCCTTCGGCATCACCGGTGTCAACTACAGCATCACCTCGGCCTGCGCCACCAGCGCCCACTGCATCGGCCACTCGGCCGACCTGATCGCCATGGGCCGCCAGGATATCATGTTCGCCGGCGGCGGTGACGATGTGCACTGGAGCCTGAGCCTGCTGTTCGACGCCATGGGCGCGCTGTCCACCAAGTACAACGACACCCCGGAAAAGGCCTCCCGGACCTACGACGCCAACCGCGATGGCTTCGTGATCTCCGGCGGCGGCGGCGTGGTCGTACTGGAAGAACTGGAACACGCCAAGGCCCGCGGAGCGAATATTATTGCCGAGCTGGTAGGGTTTGGCGCCACGTCCGACGGCGCCGACATGGTGGCACCGAGCGGTGAAGGCGCGGTGCGCTGCATGCAGCAGGCACTGAAAAACGTGGATGGCGAGATTGCCTACATCAACACCCATGGCACCTCCACCCCAGCCGGTGATATCACCGAGCTGAAGGCGGTGAAGCAGGTGTTCGGCGACAGGATTCCGGCCCTGGGCTCAACCAAGCCGCTGACCGGCCACTCCCTGGGGGCCGCTGGCGTGCATGAAACCATCTACAGCCTGCTGATGCAGAAGAATGATTTCATCACCCCGTCCGCCAACATCGAGGATCTGGATGAGGGCGCCGAGGGTTATCCCATCGTGCGTGAAGTCCAGAACACCGAGGTTCCGCTGGTGATGAGCAACAGCTTCGGGTTTGGCGGGACTAACGCTTCCCTGGTGTTCAGGAAGTACCAGGGCTGATCGAGGCCGCCAGGCCTATATCAATCAGCCTGTCGACCCGGCGCCTCGCGCGCCNCCGGGTCGACACTGTTCAACAGGCAGCCCGAAACTCAGCAGGCGACTTCCCCATCCACCGCTTGAACGCCCGACTGAACGCACTGAGTTCAGAGAAGCCCAGCAACTCAGCCACCTCGGACAAGGTCCGGTTCCGGTCATGCAGATACTTCAACGCCTGCTCCCGACGCACATCCTCAAGCAAACCGGCAAAGGTCAGATTCTCCTCCTTGAGCTTCTTGTAGAGCGTATGACGGCTCATGTTCAGCTCCGCAGCCACTGACTCCACCTTCACCCTGCCACGGGCAAGATGACGGGCAATCAATGGACGAACCTGCCGGCTGAAGGTAATGGTGGGCAAAATCCGCGTCTGGATAAGTTGCCACAAACGCTGCATCTGGGACGGGGACAAACGGGCCTCGGGCTCTGCCAGCTCTTCCGCCGACAGCCCTGCGTAACGGGCCAGTTCCCCCCTGGAAAACCCCGATGACTGAAGAAATTGCACCATGGCGACGACCAGCGTCCCCAATGCGTCCGACCTCATGGGCTGGAAACCTCTCTGTGTTCGATTGCGTTCCTGAATCTATTTGAGCGTACACATGTTAGCTCAAATTTTATGACATGAACATTGAGGCCGGAAAATGAGCGATTACCGTGCCTGGCGAGCCTATAAACAGTGATTGGGGTATAATTCAGCCTGTCACGAAATAATACCTGACTAAAATACTCTGATATTGTACAATCGGTCATCAGAAACATCAGGATAGCCTCATCAAGGCACTGGCACGGCCAGTCATCCAACAAATGATCGCAGGGCGCACTCACCGGACGAGCGACCACTGCGACACCCCAGGTATGAATCTGCCTCCCGTGCCTTTATGGCGTCCGGTTGCAGGCAACACCAATGGGCCACGCGCCCGCGATGAGAGAATTACGGAGCGACGATCATGGCGACCACCGATAATGAGGTGAAAGAGCTGATCAAACGGGAATACGAACACGGTTTCGTGACTGAGATCGAAACCGATTCGTTCGAGCCCGGGCTGAACGAAGATGTCATCCGCCGCCTGTCGGAAATCAAGCAGGAGCCGGAGTTCATGCTCAATTGGCGCCTGAAAGCCTACCGTCGCTGGCTGGAGATGGATGACCCCACCTGGGCGCACGTGGATTACCCGAGGATCGACTACAACTCGATCTCCTACTACTCCGCGCCCAAGAAGAAAGAAGACATGCCCCAGAGTCTGGACGACGTGGATCCGGAGTTGCTGCGCACCTACGAGAAGCTGGGCATTCCCCTCCATGAGCGGGAGAAGCTGGCTGGCGTAGCGGTGGATGCGGTCTTCGATTCCGTGTCCATCGGCACCACCTTCAAGGATCAGTTGGCCGAGGCAGGCGTGATCTTCTGCCCGATTTCCGAGGCGGTCCAGAAGTACCCGGAACTGGTTGAGAAATACCTGGGCTCAGTGGTACCGGCAGGGGACAACTTCTTCGCGGCCCTGAACTCTGCGGTCTTCTCCGACGGTTCCTTTGTCTACATTCCCAAGGGTGTTCGCTGCCCGCTGGAACTGTCCACCTACTTCCGCATCAACGCGGCCAATACCGGTCAGTTCGAGCGCACGCTGATCGTAGCGGATGCCGGCAGTTACGTGAGCTACCTGGAAGGCTGTACCGCCCCGATGCGGGACGAGAACCAGTTGCACGCCGCCGTGGTTGAGCTGGTGGCGCTGGACGACGCCCAGATCAAGTACTCCACGGTGCAGAACTGGTACCCGGGTGATGAGCACGGCAAGGGCGGCATCTACAACTTTGTGACCAAGCGGGGCGCCTGCCAGGGCAGGAACTCAAAGATTTCCTGGACCCAGGTGGAGACCGGCTCCGCCGTCACCTGGAAGTATCCGAGCTGCATCCTGAAGGGCGATAACAGTGTCGGCGAGTTCTACTCGGTGGCCCTGACCCACAACTACCAGCAGGCAGACACCGGTACCAAGATGATCCATCTGGGCAAGAACACGTCCAGCACGATCATTTCCAAGGGTATTTCCGCTGGCCGCAGTTCCAATGCCTATCGTGGTCTGGTGAAGTTCCAGCCCGGCGCGGAAGGCGCCCGTAACTTCACCCAGTGTGATTCGCTGCTGATCGGCGATCGTTGCGGGGCGCACACGTTCCCGTACATCGAGAGCAGGAACAAGTCGGCCATTGTGGAGCACGAGGCCACGACCTCGAAGGTGAGTGATGAGCAGATGTTCCTCTGCCGGCAGCGGGGTATCGACCCGGAGCAGGCGGTTTCCATGATTGTGAATGGCTTCTGTAAAGAGGTCTTCAAGGAGCTGCCGATGGAGTTTGCCGTCGAGGCCGGGAAGCTGCTTGAGGTTAGCCTTGAGGGGTCTGTTGGCTGACCTTGTTTTGGAGAGTTGTCTGCTGGTCCTGGTGAAGGGCCAGCAATCGGGCAGGACGTTCCGGGACACGCCGTGAATCCATCCCTGGAGGCTCTTCAAAAACGTCCGTGTTTTTGAAGGTCCCGGAACGTCCAGCCCGATCATTGACCCCATACATTTGTATTGCCTGCCGACATCGCGGCCATTAGCGGGGCAGACTGAAACGAATTCTGAATGTTTTGACGAGAGAGAATCCGACAAATGCTGAGCATCAAGAACCTGCACGCATCCGTTGAGGGCAAGGAAATCCTCAAGGGCATCAACCTTGAGATCAAAGCTGGAGAGGTCCACGCCATCATGGGGCCGAACGGCTCCGGCAAGAGTACCCTGTCCCAGGTGCTGGCAGGTAATGAGGCATTTGAAGTGACCTCCGGGGAGATCACCCTGAACGGCGAGAACCTGCTGGACCTGGAGACCGAGGATCGGGCTCGGGAAGGTATCTTCCTGGCATTCCAGTATCCGGTGGAGATTCCCGGCGTCAGCAACCTGCAGTTCCTGCGTACCGCGGTGAACGCCATGCGTACTCACCGGGGCGAGCAGGAGATGAACGCCGCCGAATTCATGAAGCTGGCGAAGGAAGTCTCCAGGCAGGTGGACCTGGACCCGTCCTTCCTCAAGCGGGGCGTGAACGAAGGTTTCTCTGGCGGCGAGAAAAAGCGTAACGAGATCCTGCAGGCACTGCTGCTGCAGCCGAAGCTGGCCATTCTGGACGAGACCGACTCCGGCCTCGATATCGATGCCCTGAAGGTGGTGTCCGACGGCGTCAACGCGCTGCGTGCCGAGGACCGCGCCATCCTGATGGTGACCCACTATCAGCGCCTGTTGAACCACATCGTTCCGGATCAGGTGCATGTCCTGGCCGGCGGCCAGATCGTCAAATCCGGTGGCCGTGAGCTGGCCCTGGAACTGGAAGAGCGCGGTTACGGCTGGCTCGGCATTAAAGACGAAGAAGCAGCCGCCAACTGATCGGGGAGGTCTTGGAATGAAACCAGCACCAACGCTTTCCAGCGCCTTTCTGCAACCGGCGGGTGAAGCCCTGCCGCAACCGCTGCTGGCGCTGCGCGAACAACGGGGTACGGCCCTGGTGGATATGCCACTGCCGACCCGCAAGACCGAGAACTGGAAGTACTCCAGCAAACACCTGAAGCTGTCCGACGAGCTGGCCTCCGGCCTGCCCGCCGGCAGCGCGACCACCCTTGCGGCGGTGGATGGCTACCGGGTGGTGTTTCGTAATGGAGTGATCGACAGCGCCGCCAGCAGCCTGCCTCAGGTGGATGGCCTGTCCGTACAGCGCTTCGCCGACCTGTCCGACGACGAGGCAGCATCACTGGCCGAGCGCCTGGACAACACCCTGGACAGCAATGCCACGCAGATGGCGCGGCTGAACTCCGCCCGCTTCGAGGATGGCCTGCTGATCACCCTGAAACCGGACACGGTTCTGCGCGAGCCGCTGTTCGTGGTGCATGAAGTCACCGCTACGGCCAGTGGTTCCGCCTACCCGCGGATCTATGTGGATGCGGGCCGCCACAGTCAGATGACGCTGGTGGAGGAATACGTTTCCAGTGGTGACGAATCCGCCATGGTGGATACCGTGACCGAGTTCATGGTCGCCGACGGTGCCCGAATCACCAGCATCCGCCTGAATGTGGAAGGCCAGAACGTGCAGCACATTGGCGCTACCGGTGTCCGCCAGCAACGGGGCTCCCGTTTCGAGAGCCACTGTGTCGGCTTTGGCGGCCCCCTCCGCCGCCATGACCTGCAACTCCGCTTCGAAGGTGAAGGCGCTGAATGCAAGCTCAATGGCGTGGTGGTCACCCAGGGCAAGCAGCACTATGACAACCACACCTGCATCGACCACATGGTGCCCCACTGCAACAGCGAGGAGACCTACCGCAATATTGCCGCGGACGAGTCCCACGCCGTGTTCAATGGCCGCATTCATATTCACCAGGATGCCCAGCAATCCAATGCGGAGATGAACAACAAGAACCTGTTGCTGTCTACAGGGGCAGAGATAGACACCAAACCGGAACTGGAAATCTACGCCGATGACGTCAAGTGCGCCCACGGCGCCACCATTGGTCAGTTGGATGAGACATCACTGTTCTACCTGGTGTCCCGGGGGATCAGCCGCCGTGACGCCAACGTCCTGCTGACCATGGCCTTCATTAATGAGCTGGTGGCCCAGATTCCGGTGGAGCAGGTTCGTGACAGCGCCAACGAGCGCCTGAACCAGTTTTTTGATGATACCTTCGAGGAGGCCTGATCCGGTATGACCGATCTCTCCGTGGCAAGCAACGCCAGCAAGACCGGCTTTGATGTCGATGCCGTTCGCCGGGACTTCCCGATCCTGTCCCAACAGGTGAACGGCAAGCCGCTGGTGTACCTGGACAATGGCGCCTCGGCCCAGAAACCCCAGGCGGTGCTGGATGCCATGGACCGCTATTACCGTGAGATGCACTCCAACGTCCACCGGGGCGCCCATACCCTGGGTGACCGGGCAACGGTTGCCTTTGAGAGCGCCCGGGAGACGGTACGCAACTTCCTGAATGCCGAGAGCACTCGCCAGATCATCTGGACCCGGGGCACCACCGAAGCCATCAACCTGGTGGCCAACGGCCTGGCGCCGCGCCTGAAGGAAGGCGACGAAATCCTGGTCAGCCAGATGGAACACCACGCCAACATCGTGCCCTGGCAGATGGTGGCGGAGCGCACCGGCGCGAAGGTGGTACCGATCCAGGTGCAGCCGAATGGCGAACTGGACCTGGAATCCTTCAACAGCCTGCTGAGCGAGCGCACCCGGGTGCTGGCCATCACCCATGTGTCCAACGTGCTGGGAACGGTCAATCCCATTGCGCCGCTGATTGAGCAGGCCAAGGCCCATGGTGTGATTACGGTAGTGGACGGTGCCCAGGCGGTGCCCCACTTCCAGCCGGATGTGCAGGCCCTGGGCTGTGACTTCTATGCCTTCTCGTCCCACAAGCTGTTCGGACCCACCGGTATCGGCGTGCTCTACGGCAAGGAACAACTGCTTGAGGAGATCCCCCCCTACCAGGGCGGCGGCGAGATGATCGAGCGGGTATCCTTCGAGCGCACCACCTGGAACACCCTGCCCTACAAGTTCGAGGCAGGCACACCAGCCATTGCCGAGGCCGTGGGCCTGGGCGCCGCCATCGACTACCTGGACGGTCTCGACCGCCCGGCCATGGAAGCGGCGGAAAATGCCCTGCTGGCCCGGGCCAATGAGCTGGTGGAAACCATTCCGGGCATGGCCGTTATCGGCACCGCCGCCAACAAAGTACCGGTGATGTCCTTTAAAATCGAGGGATTGCACCCCAGTGATATAGGAACCCTGCTGGACCAGCAGGGTATCGCCATCCGCACCGGCCACCACTGCGCCATGCCGTTGATGGACTTCTACGGGGTTCCCGGTACCGCCCGGGCGTCCTTTGCGTTCTACAATACGCTGGAGGAAGTGGACCAGTTGTTCACCGGTCTGCGAAAAATCCAGCGCCTGTTTGCCTGATGGAGGTGGAACCATGACAGCCGAAACCTTCAACCCCACTGTTGGCGTCACCATGACCCCCGATGCGGTCAGGCACGTGCGCAAGCAGTTGGAGAAGAAACCGGAAGCCCTGGGCATTCGCCTGTCCATCAGGAAGAGCGGCTGCTCCGGCTTCAAGTATGAGACCCAGTGGGTGGAAGAAACCAGTGCCGATGACGAGGTGTACTCCGTGGATGGCGTGGACATCTACGTCAGGAAGGAGCACCTGCCCATGGTCAACGGCACCGAGATCGACTTTGTCACCCAGGGTGTCAATTCCATGTTTGAATTCCGCAACCCCAACGCCACGGCGGAGTGTGGTTGCGGTGAAAGTTTCACCGTGGTTTGAAATCCCCCTTCCCCCCTGGCGGGAGAGGAGCAAAAGCACCGGATTTCGAGCCAACCAGACAACAGCGAGGCCAGTACAGGCATGGCAGAACGGGAAGTGGTCCTGACCAAGCGCGAGGTGGAAGCACGCCTGGTGCCCTCCGGAACCGAAATCATGATTCCGTCGGATACCTTCGTGACCATTACCCAGTCACTGGGGGGCAGTTTCACGGTGGCCGTCAATGGCAACCTGGCCCGCGTGGAAGGTCATGACGCCGACGCCCTGGGCAAACAGCCCCTGGAAAGCAGCTTCGAGACACCGGCCGATGGCACCGTCAACGAGAATCAGGTGTGGGAAGCTTTGCGCAACTGCTACGATCCGGAAATCCCGGTGAATGTGGTGGACCTGGGCCTGATCTACGAGTGTCGCCTTGAGAATGGCACCGATGAAGGCAACCAGGTCTATATCCGCATGACCCTCACCGCCGCCGGTTGTGGCATGGGGCCGGTGATCACCGACGATGTGAAGCGCAAGGTGGAACATGTGCCCAACGTGGACAAGGTGACGGTGGAACTGACTTTCGATCCACCCTGGAACAACGACATGCTCACCGATGAGGCCAAGCTGGAACTGGGGATGTTATGACGGCCACTGCACAGCAATTTCACGACAACCCGCTGGGCCGGGACACCACCCTGGATGACGTGGTGGACGCTTTCGAACTCCTGGACGACTGGGAGGACCGCTACGCCTATATCATTGACCTGGGCAAGCAGCTACCCGACTTCCCGGATGAGGAACGGGTGGAAGACAACTACGTCCACGGCTGCCAGAGTCAGGTCTGGCTGATCCACCACTTTGACGAGGACAGTGGCAGGCTGTACCTGATGATCGATTCCGACGCCATGATCGTCCGGGGCCTGGCAGCGATCATCCTGGTGGCACTGAATGGCAAGCCCCCCCGGGACCTGCTGACCACGGACGTGGACGAACTGTTCGAGCAATTGGACCTGTTCCGCCACATCTCCCCCACCCGGGGTAACGGCCTCCGGGCCATGGTGGGCAAGATCCGGGACATCGCGGCCAAACAGGCCGCCTGACTGTCAGCGGCATACGCCGCTGCTTTCAGGGTCCGCCAGCCAGGTGGACCCGGTCGATCACCCCTTTCCTTTCCAGCCGTCTTCCCGCAGCACGGAGCCCACATCCAGCACCGGTGAGGCATCGATGTCATCCGCATCCATCATGTTGGCCACCCGCTGCAGGGACGCCACGATCATACTCTGTTCCCACTGGTCCAGGTTCTGGAACTTGCGGATGAAATTATCCTGCAGGGGTAGCGGCGCCCTGTCCAGGGCCAGCCCCCCCTCATCGGTCAGATGGGCATGGACCTTGCGCTTGTCCTGAGTACTGCGCACCCGGTAGACCAGGTTACGGTGTTCCAGCCGGTCCAGGATGGTGGTGACCGTAGCCTGGCTCAGGCTGACATGATCGGCGATGGTGCCAATGGTCACCTCACCCAGGTCGCGAATGGTGCGCATGATCAGCAGTTGGGGCCCGGTCAGCCCGGAATGCTTGCTCAGTCGTTTGGAATGCAGGTCAGTAGCCCGGATGACCCGGCGCAGGGCCACAAGCACCTGTTCATAGCTCTTGCTGTCGGACGACGGGGACCCCGCCCTATTGCGGCGTTCATTCAGATTGGACATGACTCGGCAACACCATTTATTTATACCACTAACTATTAGAGGTCTTTACGCCCGGAAAAGCAAGTAGGGCTGGCACGTATCCAGCCTTCCCGCCCCTACTCCCTCACTCTCCTGACCACCATTGCGGGCGCTATCCCTGGGCAGGCAGCCTGACCGTACGCCACCCGCGCGGTTATGCTATGGTCAGCATCAAAACACACGTCACAGGAATCACGATGTACCAGATAGAGATTCTTTCCCGCCGCCTGCTTTCCAGTGTCCTCGCCGCCCTGCTGCTATTGCCTGTCTCCGCGATGGCACAAACCACCGGTGATGAACGGGGCGGCCCCACGGCTGAAGATGTGGAACAGGAAATTCCGGAACTGGAAGACTCCATGTACACCCCGTTCGTGGAACTCTATCTGCTGGAGGAAACCAAGGCCCTGAGAACCGAGCTGCAGAACACCCGGGCCGAACTGATCGAGAAAGTGGTGGACAAGGAGCTGTCCGTGGCGGACAAGACCATGTCCTACGCCACCGATACGGTGACCTACTTCTTCTACCTGATTGCCGGCGCCACCTCCATCCTGGTAGTCATCGGCTGGAACTCGATCCGCGACATGCGTAACCAGCTCACCAGCCTTGCCGAGAAACGGGTCAATGAACTGGTGGTGGAGTACGAGACCCGGCTCAAGTCCATCGAGGAACAACTCCAGCAGAAATCCGACATCATCCACAAGAACCAGGCCGAAATTGAGCGCACCAACGAGGTGCATTCCCTGTGGCTGAAAGCCAGTCAGGAGACCTCGCAACAGAACAAGATTGCCTCCTACGACCGTATCCTGGACCTGCGCCCCGACGATGTGGAAGCGCTGAGCTTCAAGGCCGATGCGGTGCTGGAAATGCAGGAGCCGCTGTGGGCCATCAGCCTGTGCCAGCGAGCGTTGAAGCTTGATCCGGAGAACGGCCATGCCCACTATCAGCTTGCCTGCGCCTGCGCCGAAATCGGCCGCTGGGACGATGCCGTGACCGATCTTGCCAAGGCGGTGGAGATCTCCGATGCCTATCGCGACGATGCGTCCGTGGATCCCAGTTTCGCCCGCCTGCAGGAGCACCAGGCGTTCCGGGACCTGATCTATCCGGAGGAGATAGACCCGGAGCAGGACAATACCTGACAGCAGTATCCTGGCCCGAGTCTTGCTGCGGATCCGACCTGAGTCGTCAATCACGTGATCGTCCCGGAAAAATCGTCCAAGGCCATCGAAAAACGGTTCTGAATATCACATAATCCAGAATCATTCCGGTGCAATGGACGCCAATAGCCGGGAGACTGTGAATGGTCGCCGATAATGACCGACAAACCGGCGCCCGGGATCAGACTTCCTTGACACGGACGCTCAGGTGGTATTTGTTTAATTCGTTGTCAATAAAGAAGAAATCTAAACAGGCAGGAGCTTCCCATGATCAAGAATTTCACGAAACTCGCCCTGGCTACCGGCGTGTCCGCCGCACTGGCCCTCCCCGCTTCCGCACTGGCGGACATTCAGATTGGTATTGCCGGCCCCATGACCGGCCCTGTTGCCCAGTACGGCGACATGCAGTTCGCCGGCGCCCGCATGGCCATTGAGCAGATAAACGCCAATGGAGGTGTCGACGGCGAAATGCTCGAGGCCGTGGAAATGGACGATGTGTGCGACCCCAAACAGGCCGTTACCGTGGCCAACAGCATGGTCAATGACGGCGTCAGCTTTGTGGTGGGTCACCTGTGTTCCAGCTCGACCCAGCCCGCCTCCGACATTTACGAGGACGAAGGCATCCTGATGATCACCCCGGCCTCCACCAGTCCGGCCATCACCGAGCGCGGCTACGAACTGGTGTTCCGCACCATCGGCCTCGATAGCATGCAGGGGCCTGTGGCAGCCAACCACCTGATCTCCCTGGACCCACAACGGGTCGCCGTGGTTCACGACAAGCAGCAGTACGGTGAAGGTATTGCCACTGCCGTCCGCGACACCCTGGAAGATGCCGATGTCAATGTGGTCATGTTCGAAGGCATTACCGCCGGTGACAAGGACTTCTCCTCCCTGGTCACCAAGCTCAAGCAGGCGGATGTGGATTACGTCTACTACGGCGGCTACCACCCGGAATTGGGCCTGATCCTGCGCCAGGCACGCCAGGCAGACCTGGACGCCACCTTCATGGGGCCTGAGGGCGTCGGTAACAAGGACATCAACACCATTGCCGGCGACGCCGCCGAAGGCCTGCTGGTGACCCTGCCACCGAGCTTCGACGAGAAGGCGGAAAACCAGGAACTGGTCAAGGCGTTCGAAGAGAAGGGAGAGGATCCGTCCGGGCCCTTCGTACTGACCTCCTACACCGCGGTGCAACTGATTGCCGAGGGCATCGAGCAGGCCGGCTCCACCGACCCGTTCGAGGTGGCCGACGCCCTGCGCGAAGGCAGCTTTGAAACCCCCATCGGCACCGTCAGCTACGACGACAAGGGGGATATGGAATCCTTCGAGTTCGTCGTCTACGAATGGCACGCCGACGGCAGCAAGACTCCCGTTAACCAGTAACCCCCAAACCGAAGTGACCATGCCCCGGGTCTTGTCTGGCCCGGGGCTGCTTACCTGCGGTCAGGTTGGCGGAGAGTCCCACCCATGCAAGACCTGCTTTACTTCTGTCAGCAGTTGATCAATGGACTGACCATCGGCAGCACCTATGCCCTGATTGCCATCGGCTACACCATGGTTTATGGCATCATCGGCATGATCAACTTCGCCCACGGCGAGATTTACATGATTGGCGCCTACACCGCGCTGATCGCCATTACCGGCCTCGCCACGCTGGGCATCGCCTGGTTGCCACTGGTACTCCTGATAGCGCTGATCTGCGCGGTCATCGTGTCCAGCTCCATGGGCTGGGCGGTGGAACGGGTGGCCTACCGCCCGGTACGGGGACGGCACCGGCTGATCCCCCTGATTTCCGCTATCGGCATGTCCATCTTCCTGCAGAACTATGTGCACCTGGCCCAGGGTTCCCGGAACATCGGTTTTCCGGCGCTGATCGAAGGTGGCTTCCAGTTCGGCGGCGATGAGGATGGCTTCCAGATGTCCCTCTCGTGGATACAGATCACCATCTTCGTAACCACTTTTATCTGCATGACCGCCCTGTCCCTGTTTATCTCCCGCTCCCGGATCGGCCGGGCCTGTCGCGCGGTCTCCCAGGACCTGGGCATGGCCAACCTGCTGGGCATCGATACCAACCGGATCATTTCCGCCACCTTCGTCATCGGTGCCGCCCTGGCCGCCGTCGCGGGCCTGTTGCTGGGCATGTACTACGGCTCGGTGGACCCGCTGTTCGGTTTTATTGCCGGCCTTAAGGCCTTCACCGCCGCCGTCCTGGGTGGCATCGGCAGCATTCCCGGTGCCATGCTGGGCGGCCTGATCCTGGGCATTGCCGAAGCCATGACCTCCGGCTATCTCAGCGGTGAGTACAAGGACGTGATCTCATTCGGCCTGCTGATACTGATCCTGCTGTTCAAGCCCACCGGGCTGCTGGGCAAACCGGAAGTGGAGAAGATTTGATGGTCGCCCAGAACCTCCGACACGCACTGTTTTGCGCTGTGATCACCCTGATCATTGCCTGGCCCATCCTGGGCCTCAAACTGACCGCAGTAGGTACTGATATCACCGTGACCGGTGCCGGAACCTTTACCTGGGTTGCCGTGGCCGTGGCAGCGGTGGTCGTGTTCCTGTTCCAGCTCTTCCGGGACTCCATCATAGGACGTTTCAGCCAGGTTGCGGCGCTGAACCCCATGGCCAACCGTGAGCCCATGCCCCAGGAGAAGCGGGTCCGCCTGGAGAACATCGGTCTTGGCATCCTGATCGCCATCGCCCTGATCTGGCCCTTCTTTGTCTCCCGGGGCTCGGTGGACCTCGCCACCCTGGTACTGATCTACATCATGCTGGCCCTGGGCCTAAACGTGGTGGTGGGTCTGGCGGGCCTGCTGGACCTGGGTTATGTTGCCTTCTACGCGGTCGGCGCCTATACCTTTGCCCTGCTCTCCAACTACTGGGGCGTCTCGTTCTGGATGGCGTTGCCTATCGGCGCCCTGCTGGCGGCCCTGTTTGGCCTGATGCTGGGCTTCCCGGTACTGCGGTTACGGGGCGACTACCTGGCCATTGTCACCCTCGGCTTCGGCGAGATCATCCGCATCCTGCTGAACAACTGGACCAATGTGACCGGCGGCCCCAACGGCATCGGCGGGATTCCCGACCCCACACTGTTCGGCATGGAGTTCGGCCGCCGGGTCAAGGAAGAAGGCAATACCTCCTTCCACGAGACGTTTGGGATCGCCTACGCCGGTGAACACAAGGTGATCTTCCTGTACCTGATTGCGCTGGTACTGGCCATCTTCACCGCGTTTGTTATCCGCCGGCTGATGCGTATGCCCGTGGGCCGATCCTGGGAGGCACTTCGGGAAGACGAGATTGCCGCTCGCTCCCTGGGGCTCAGCCGCACCGCCGTCAAGCTTTCGGCATTTACCATCGGCGCTTTCTTCGCGGGCTTTGCCGGTACCGTCTTCGCCTCCAAGCAGGGCTTTATCAGCCCCGAATCGTTCGTATTCCTGGAATCGGCTATCATCCTGGCCATTGTGGTCCTGGGTGGCATGGGCTCGCAGATGGGCGTGATTCTGGCAGCCATCGCGGTGACCATCCTGCCGGAACTGGCCCGGGAATTCTCCGAGTACCGGATGCTGATTTTCGGGGCGGCCATGGTGCTGATGATGGTCTGGCGCCCCCAGGGCCTGCTTCCCATGCGACGCCGTCAAATCAAACTCCAGGCAGGAGCGTAGTCGATGCTTGAAGTACAGAACCTGTCGATGCGGTTTGGCGGCCTGCTGGCGGTGGATCAGGTGTCCCTGGATGTCCAGGAACGGGAAATCGTCTCCATTATCGGTCCTAACGGCGCCGGCAAGACCACCGTGTTCAACTGCATGAGCGGCTTTTACCGGCCCACCGGGGGCAAGATACTGCTTGATGGCCGGGAGATCCAGGGCAAGCCCGATCACCGGATTTCCCGGCTCGGGCTGGTACGGACCTTCCAGCATGTGCGCCTGTTCAGCCGCATGACGGTGGTGGAAAACCTGATGGTGGCGCAACACCGCCACCTAAACACCAACCTGCTGGCCGGTCTGATTGCCACCCCCAATTACCGCACCCGGGAACAGAAGGCCCTTGACCGGGCCGCCTACTGGCTCGAACGGGTTGGTCTGACGGCTCAGGCCAACCTCGAGGCCGGCAATCTGGCCTACGGCCAGCAACGGCGGCTGGAAATCGCCCGCTGCATGGTGACCGAACCGCGCCTGCTGATGCTGGACGAGCCCGCTGCCGGCCTCAACCCGGCGGAAACCCGGGAGCTGGACCAACTGATTATCAGCCTGAAGGAAGACTACAACGTATCCGTGGTCCTGATTGAACACGACATGAGCCTGGTCATGGGTATCTCCGACCGGATCAACGTCATCAGTCAGGGCCGCCCCCTGGCCAGTGGCACACCGGACGAGATCCGCCACAACGACGATGTCATCAAAGCCTACCTGGGAGAAGCCTGACCCATGCTGTTACTGGAAGATGTTCATACCCACTACGGCAAGATCGAGGCGCTCCATGGCGTATCCGTCGAGGTAAAAAAGGGGGAGATCGTATCGCTGATCGGCGCCAATGGTGCCGGCAAGACCACCCTGCTGATGACGGTCTGCGGCACGCCCCAGGCTACCTCGGGCCGGGTGCTGCTGGAAGGCCGGGACGTTACCCGGCTGCCCACGTCGGAAATCATGCGCTCCGGCATATCCATTGTACCGGAGGGCCGCCGGGTGTTCCCCGGCCTGACCGTGGCGGAGAACCTCCATATGGGCGGATTCTTCAACACCCGCGCCGAGAACGAGAGCAGCATCGATCATGTCTACCATTTGTTCCCGCGACTTAAGGAACGGGAACACCAGAGGGCCGGCACCATGTCCGGTGGCGAGCAGCAGATGCTGGCCATTGGCCGGGCCCTGATGAGCAAGCCGCGCCTGATGATCCTGGATGAGCCTTCCCTGGGTCTGGCGCCGCTGGTGATCAAACAGATCTTCGAGATTATCGGCCAGCTCAGGAATGAGGGCATCACCGTGTTCCTGGTGGAACAGAACGCCAACCAGGCGCTGCAGCTGGCGGACCGCGGCTATGTTCTGGAAACAGGCCGCATCCGACTGCATGACACCGGCGACAATCTGCTCGCCAATCCCGATGTGCAGGCGGCCTACCTTGGGGGTTGACCGAAGGAGTGTGATTTCTGTCGGGATATCAATGGACAAGCTTGGCCTTTGTGCGGTCTGAGCTATACTGGAGGGCAACGGTCAGGCTCTAGTGTCCTCCCGTTTGATTAATTCGCCGACCTACTACGTGAATTAATCAGACGGGACACTAAGACTTCGGTCAGGGTCCACCGTCTTACGGGAACCGGCAGATGGTTCCCCGTGGAAACGAGCGACGCAAAACGATAATCAAGGAGCAGAACATGAAAAAACTGATTGCAGGTGCCATCCTCCTCGGCGCATCCAGCATGGCCTTTGCACAGCCGGGCTGTGGTGTCGGTGCCATGGTCTTCAAGGGACAGTCCGGTATTGCACCTCACGTGCTGGCGGCCACTACCAATGGCATTTTCGGTAACCAGACCTTTGGCATGACCACCGGCACCCTGGGCTGTAACACCAACGCCTCCATCCAGTCCATGGCCATGTACATGGACAGCAACGTGGACAAGGTAGCCCGTGACATGTCCCGTGGTTCCGGTGAAAACCTGGAAACCCTGGCCGTCCTGCTGAACGTCGATGAAGCGGATCGTGGCGAGTTCTACCGCCTGCTGCAGGACAACTTCGCGACCATCTTCCCGAGTTCCGATACCACCTCCGACCAGGCCGTTGACGCCATTGTGGCGCTGCTGGAGCAGAACGACCGCCTGAGCAAGTACGTGGCCTGATACGTCCGTACTCACAGACAGCCCGCCCCTGTGGCGGGCTGTCACTATCCTGACCGGCAGCCTGTGCCGTCCCCTTCAGCCACAAGACCTGACATTTCATGCCAATCCGGACCGTTCCAGGCCTCTCTCTGGGGCTGCTGTTAAGTGCCTCGATCAACGTCCATGCAAACCCTCCGACACCGGACAACCTGGCCGATCTGGCAACAACCGATGCCTGGCTCACGCTGGGACACTACCATCCGGACACCCTGGGCTCCGGCCATACCAGCCAGGCGGATGACGACAGTTTCTTCTTCGCGGGGAATGGCAAGACCGACCCGGAAGCCGAGCTGCGGGCCACCATCGAAGCCATTAGCGCACCGGTCACCGGTGATGACAACAACCATGCCCGGTGCCGGTTTCCGGCCCGGGACACCTGGATACGCTCACACCTGGACCTGCCGGAGCCGGAGGTCGACTGTGAGGATTTCAGCAACTGGAAGGCTGAACTGAACACCCGGGCGGTCACCCTGGTCTTCGCCGCCTCTTACCTGAACAGCCCGTCCTCCATGTTCGGCCATACCTTCCTCCGGCTCGATCCGCCGAAAGAGGACGGTGAGACCAATCTTCTGCTGGCCAACACCATTTCCTACGCCGCCGATGCCGCTGAGCACGACAGCGAAATCCTGTTCGCCTATCGGGGCATTTTTGGCGGCTACCCCGGCATCACCACGGTACAACCCTATTACGAGATGGTCCGGGTCTATTCCGACATCGAGAACCGGGACCTCTGGGAGTACCGGCTCAACCTCACTCCCGATGAGGTAGACCAGATGCTGGCCCACACCTGGGAAGTGCAGGACCGCAATTTCGACTACTACTTCTTCGACGAGAACTGCGCCTACCGGCTATTGGCTCTGATCGATGTGGCCCGCCCCGGCACCCGACTTCTGGACGAAGTGAGTACCCACGCCATTCCGTCGGACACCATTCGCTGGGTGGTGGACCGGGACCTGGTGGCAGAGGTGACCTATCGGCCATCAGCCGCCACCCAGGTCAACTACGCCCTGGGCAAGCTGGACGGCGACGAAAAGCAGCTGGCCGCCGCCATCGCCAATGGCTATGTCCAGGTAGATGACACCGAAGTCCAGTCGCGGCCCCCCGCTTCCAGGGCGAAGATCCTCGATGCCACCTACGATTATGTCCGCCACCAGGTCCAGGAAGAAGGCTGGCCCCGGGACTTCGCCGCCCCCCTGTCCCATGATCTGCTGATGGCCCGCAGCCAGTTGACAGACCAGCCGTCCCTGGGGTCTCCCCGGGAACCGGAGGTCCGCGACGATCAGGGCCACGACACCATGAGACTGGGGCTCGCCGGCGGTTATACCGGCGACCGTCACTACGCCGAGCTGTCGCTACGCCCGGCCTATCATGATCTGCTTGACCCACCGGCGGGTTACCGCCCCGGTGCGCAACTCCAGTTCCTGCGACTGGACAGCCGGCTCTACAGCGACAACCAGGAGTTCCAGGTTGAGAAGCTGGTGGGCGTGGAGATCCGTTCACTGACGCCCAGGAATGCCTTCTTCAGTCCATTGTCATGGCAGGTGGGCTTTGGCGGTCGCCGCTCGGAACTTCCGGATGGTAACCGGATATTCACGCCCTACCTGGAGGGCGGTGCCGGTGGCACCTGGCGCCTGGGTGGTCAGTTGGAGGCCCTGGCGATCCTGACCGGAGACCTGGAGATCAGCAAGCATATCCACCGTGGCTACGACATGGCCCCCGGGCTGGACCTGTCGATGCTGCACCAGGGTGACCGCGTCAGCGTGATGACAGGCATTCGCAGCAAGGCCTGGATCGTCAGCGACCAGCATCGGGAGGACGACCTTTACCTTGAGGGGGCTTATCACCTGGGGCGGGATTACAGCATCAAGGCCTCCCTGTCCCGCAAACACCATTACGACCGGTACGAAACCCTATGGAAGCTCGGATTCCACGCCTACTTCTGATTGCCCCCCTGACCTGCCTTGGACTACTCCTGGGCGGGTGCACCAGCCTGTTCTTTTTCCCGGACCAACAGGTATACATCACCCCAGACCGGCTGGAACTCACCTATGAGGATGTCTGGATCGACACCCCGGATGGCGAAACCCTGCATGCCTGGTGGTTGCCAGCCGAGGGAGACCCCCAGGGTCACGTCTATTTTCTTCATGGCAATGCCCAGAACATCAGCAGCCATATCCTCAACGTCGCCTGGCTGCCTGAGGCCGGCTATAACGTCCTGTTGCTGGACTACCGGGGGTACGGCCAGTCAACCGGCGCCCCGGACCTGGAGGGCGCCCTGCACGACGTAGAGACCGGCCTGCGATGGCTGGACCGAAAGAAAGAGACCGAGGAACTGCCCGTATACCTTTTGGGCCAGAGCCTGGGGGGCGCCCTCGCCATCACCCTGGCCAGCGAATGGGTACCAAGGGGAGAACAGCCGCCACTGACAGCGGTTATGGTGGATAGCACCTTTTCCGGTTTCCGGGCCATCGCGCGGGAAAAGCTGGATGGTTTCTGGCTGACCTGGCCGTTCCAGATCCCCCTGAGCTGGACCGTGACCGACGGCTATGAAGGCGTGGACCTGATCGGACGTATCAGCCCTGTGCCCGTGCTGGTGATCCACAGCGTCCGGGATGGCGTCATTCCTTTCCACCATGGCACGGAGCTCTATGATGCCGCCGAGAAGCCCAAGGACTTCCTGGGCACCGATATGCCCCATGCAGGCACCTTCATGCTACCGGAGTACCAGGAGGCGGTTCTCCACTTCATGGAAGGCGCCGCTAACCGCCAGGGGGAACGTTGATCAGGTAACCTTCCTTCAGGCAGGCCACACCCCACATCGGACTGCGACCCAGTCACTTCCAGTCCATAAAAAAAGCCGGAGGCCTCTCGGCCCCCGGCTTTTCCGGACCTGACAACGAAAACTTACTCGTCGTCGTCCATCTCTTCGGCTTCGAGGTCCACAGGGCGGCCGACCAGCTCTACAAATGCCATGGGGGCATTGTCGCCAGCGCGGAAACCGCACTTGAGGATCCGCAGGTAGCCACCCGGACGCTCGCTGTAACGCGGGCCCAGTTCGTCGAACAGCTTGGCCACGACTTCGTCGTTACGAAGACGGGCAAAGGCCAGACGACGGTTGGCAACCGAATCTTGCTTGGAAAGCGTGATCAACGGCTCCGCTACCCGGCGAAGTTCCTTCGCTTTCGGGAGCGTCGTCTTGATCAGCTCGTGTTCAACCAGTGACGCAGTCATGTTACGGAACATGGCCTTGCGATGCGCACTGGTCCTGTTGAACTTACGACCACTCTTACGATGACGCATTGCTCTGATTCCTTACCTTAAACTACCAATACGGCGATCAACCGCCCAGAACCCGGTCGTCACCACGAAGGCTTGCCGGCGGCCAGTTGTCAAGACGCATACCCAGGGACAGGCCGCGGGAGGCCAGCACGTCCTTGATTTCGGTAAGCGACTTTTTACCCAGGTTAGGCGTCTTCAGCAGTTCTACTTCTGTCCGCTGGATAAGATCGCCGATGTAGTAAATGTTCTCTGCTTTGAGGCAGTTGGCTGAACGGACCGTCAGCTCCAGATCATCCACCGGACGCAGCAGGATGGGATCGATTTCTTCCTCTTCCTCTACGTTCTCCGGCTCTTTCTCATGATCGAAGTCGACAAACACGGCCAGCTGCTGCTGGAGGATGGTGGCGGCCCGGCGAATGGCTTCTTCCGGGTCGATGGTACCATTGGTCTCCAGATCAATAACCAGCTTGTCCAGGTCGGTACGCTGCTCAACACGGGCACTTTCGACCGCGTAGGCAACACGACGTACCGGGCTGAACGTGGCGTCCAGCTGCAGGCGTCCAATGGCACGGGTCTCATCCTCGTCAAGACCGCGCTGATCAGCGGGCTCGTAACCGCGGCCACGGGCCACCTTCAGACGCATGTTCACTTCACCCTTCTCGCTCAGGTGACAGATCACATGATCCGGGTTGGTGACCTCCACATCGTGGTCCAGCGCGATATCGCCGGCAGTCACAACGCCTGCGCCCTTCTTGCTGAGGGTCACCTCAGCTTCGTCACGCCCGCCCATCTTCAAGGCAACGCCCTTGAGGTTCAGAAGAATCTCAATGACGTCCTCCTGGACACCCTCAATGGCACTGTACTCGTGCAGCACACCGTCGATCTGCGCTTCGGTGATCGCACAGCCCGGCATTGAGGACAAAAGGATACGACGCAGGGCACTGCCCAGGGTATGACCGAAGCCACGTTCGAGCGGCTCCAGGGTCACCTTGGCGCGAGTGGTGCTCAGTTCCTTCACGTCAATGGTACGAGGTGTCAATAACTCATGTACTGAACGCTGCATAGACGCCCCTATCTGCTCTCGTTGCTAATGGACTTTACTTGGAGTAAAGCTCGACGATGAGGTTCTCGTTGATGTCCGACGACAGCTCGGTACGCTCAGGTACCGTCTTGAAGGTGCCGGTCATCTTGTTGGCGTCAACCTCGACCCACTCCACCGGGGCACGACTTGCAGACAGTTCCAGGGCGCCTTTAACGCGCAGCTGGTTCTTTGCCTTCTCACGGATGCTCACCACGTCGCCAGGACGAACCTGGTAGGACGGAATGTTCACCGGCTTGTCGTTCACCAGAACCGCCTTGTGGGATACCAACTGACGTGCTTCGGCGCGGGTAGAGCCAAAGCCCATGCGGTAAACCACGTTGTCGAGACGGGCTTCCAGCAGTTGCAGCAGGTTCTCGCCGGTAGCGCCCTTCAGACGGGCCGCTTCCTTGTAGTAATTGCGGAACTGCTTCTCCAGTACGCCGTAGATACGACGGACTTTCTGTTTTTCGCGGAGCTGTACGCCATATTCGGACAGACGGCCACGACGGGCGCCGTGCATGCCCGGCGGCTGTTCGATGTTGCACTTGGAATCCAGTGCGCGAACACCACTTTTCAGGAAAAGATCTGTCCCCTCACGGCGAGACAGCTTACATTTCGGACCTATGTAACGTGCCATATCTCACTGTCTCCTTTAAACGCGGCGCTTCTTGGGCGGACGACAGCCGTTATGGGGAATCGGCGTCACATCAGTAATGTTCGTAATCTTGTAGCCGCACGCATTGAGCGCACGAACTGCAGATTCACGTCCGGGCCCGGGACCCTTAACCTCTACGTCCAGGTTTTTAAGGCCGTATTCAGCAGCCGCATTACCGGCTCTTTCAGCTGCTACCTGCGCAGCAAAAGGTGTGCTCTTGCGTGAACCACGGAAACCGGAACCACCGGAGGTGGCCCAGGACAGGACGTTGCCCTGACGGTCGGAAATGGTCACGATAGTGTTGTTGAAGGACGCGTGGATGTGCGCGACGCCATCAACAACCGTCTTTTTCACCTTTTTACGGGTACGTGTACCTGGCTTTGCCATGTTTGCCTACCTGTTTACTTTCGAATCGGTTTGCGAGGACCTTTACGGGTGCGCGCGTTGGTCTTGGTGCGCTGGCCACGAACCGGAAGGCCGTGACGATGACGCAGACCACGGTGGCAACCGAGATCCTTCAAACGCTTGATGTTCATCTGAACTTCGCGACGCAGATCACCTTCAACGGTCAGCTTGCCAACTTCTGTACGAAGCGACTCCACTTGATCGTCGGTCAGGTCCTTGATCTTGGCGTCCTGCTGGACACCGGCTGCATCACAAAGCTTCTGGGCTGCTGTCTTGCCAACACCGAAGATGTAGGTCAGCGAGATAACAGCATGTTTGTTGTCGGGTATATTGACACCGGCTATACGTGCCATTCAGATTACTCCGCGTTCAAAGCTTTGCTGTGTGAATTTTCCGCCACAAAAAGGGCGCGAAATAATAGCGCTTGACCCCGTACGGAGTCAAGCGCTATCAGTCAAGCCCTGTGCGTAACCAGGTTCGATTCCGGGAAGAATCAACCCTGGCGCTGCTTGTGACGAGGCTCCGTGCAGATGACCCGAACCGAGCCATTGCGACGAATTACTTTGCAGTTACGGCAAATTTTCTTTACCGAAGCGCGTACTTTCATTGTCGACTCCAGATTTCAAGGGGGGCTGACGGATCAGCCCCGGCCATAGCCCTTGAGGTTGGACTTCTTCATCAGTGATTCATACTGATGGGACATCAGGTGAGACTGCACCTGGGCCATGAAATCCATTACCACGACTACCACAATCAGCAACGACGTACCGCCCAGATAGAACGGAACATTACCTGCCACCATCAACAACTGCGGGAACAGGGATACCGCTGCAATATACATCGCACCGAAGAGCGTCAGGCGTGTCAGCACGCCATCGATATACTTGGCGGTCTGCTCACCCGGACGGATACCCGGTATAAAGGCACCGGACCGCTTCAGGTTGTCAGCCACTTCCCTCGGATTGTACATCAGCGCTGTGTAGAAGAAGCAGAAGAACACCACTGCTGCCGCAAACAGGATAATGTACAACGGCTGGCTCGGCGCCAGGGCCTGGGACAGTGAGCTCAGCCACTCCATGCCTTCACCCTGACCGAACCACTGCCCCAGGGATGCCGGGAACAGCAGGATGGACGAGGCGAAGATGGGCGGAATCACACCGGCCATGTTCACTTTCAGGGGCAGATGGCTCGACTGCTGGGCAAACACCCGACGCCCCTGCTGTCGCTTCGCATAGTTGATGGTCAGGCGACGCTGACCCCGCTCCATGAACACCACGAAGCCAACCACCGCGACCGCGAGTACGCCGATGGCAAGTACCACCAACAGGCTCATCTCACCACTGCGGGCCTGCTCCAGGGTCTGCCCGATTGCACCGGGCAGTCCGGCGACGATACCGGCGAAGATCAGCAGCGAAATGCCGTTGCCAATACCACGCTCGGTGATCTGCTCACCCAGCCACATCATGAACACCGCACCAGCCACAAACGAGGTCACGGCCACGAAGTGGAAGCTGAAGCTGTCGTTGAAGGTGACACCCTGGGACGCCAGCCCCATGGAAATACCCATACCCTGCACCAGGGCCAGCAGTACGGTGCCGTAGCGTGTGTACTGGCTGATCTTGCGGCGTCCGGATTCACCCTCTTTCTTGAGCTGCTCAAGCTTCGGGCTCACCGCGGTCATCAACTGCATGATGATGGACGCCGAGATGTAAGGCATGATGCCGAGGGCGAGAATACTCATCCGCTCAAGCGCACCACCGGAAAACATATTGAACAGACTCAGGATGGTGCCCTGATTCTGATCAAACAGTGCTGCCAGGCGATCCGGATTGATTCCCGGGACGGGAATATGCGCGCCGATCCGGTAGATCAGCAGCGCCAGGACCACAAACCAGAGCCGCGAACGCAGCTCTGCCAGTCCTTTTCCCGCGCCCGCAGGCATTGATGATGTCTTGGCCATGCAGTCCTCGACTCGCCTTATTCTTCGATTTTGCCACCCGCGGCAGTGATTGCCTCACGAGCGCCCTTGGTCACCTTCAGACCCTTGACGGTCACCGGACGGGTCAGCTCCCCGGACAGAATGACTCGGGCCGCACGGATTTCCTCACGGATCACGTCGGCTTTCTTCAGGGCTTCCAGATCAGCGACATCGCCGTCGACCTTGGCCAGCTCGTTGAGCCGGATCTCAGCCACGTAACGCTGCTGACGGGAAGTGAAACCAAACTTCGGCAGACGACGGGCCAGCGGCTGCTGACCGCCCTCGAAACCGGGCGCAACGGAGCCACCGGAACGGGCCTTCAGACCCTTGTGACCACGGCCGGCGGTCTTGCCCAGACCGCTACCGATACCGCGACCAACGCGCTTGGCGGCCGGGCGTGAACCCGGTTCCGGACTAAGTTCGTTCAGACGCATCTTAGTTCTCCTCCACCCGTACCAGGTAGTTTACCCGGTTGATCATGCCGCGAATGGACGGAGTGTCCTCTACTTCGACGGTATGACCGATTTTACGAAGACCCAGACCCTTGACGCACAACTTGTGCTTGGGCTGACAGCTAATCGGGCTGCGGGTCAGTGTAACCTTGATTGTCTTGTTCGCCATGACTTCAACCCAGAATATCTTCCACGGTCTTGCCGCGCTTGGCTGCAACGTCTTCAGGCGCTTGCATGGCCTGGAGACCCTTGATGGTGGAACGTACCACGTTCACCGGGTTGGTGGACCCGTAACACTTGGACAGTACGTTCTGGACACCTGCCACTTCCAGTACCGCACGCATCGCACCACCGGCGATGATACCGGTACCCTCGGAAGCCGGCTGCATGTAGACCTTGGAGCCGCCATGCTGTGCCTTCACCGGATACTGCAGAGTGTTGCCGTCGAGGGCAACGTCCACCATGTTTTTGCGCGCAGCTTCCATGGCCTTCTGGATGGCAACCGGAACTTCCCGGGCCTTACCACGACCGAAGCCGACACGACCTTTGCCGTCACCCACCACGGTCAGTGCGGTAAAGGCAAAGATACGACCGCCCTTAACCACCTTGGCTACGCGGTTAACCTGAACCAGCTTTTCCTGGAGCTCAGGCGCCTTCTGTTCGTTAACGCTCATCTTCTCCACCTCTTAGAATTGCAAGCCAGCTTCACGGGCGGCGTCGGCCAGGGCCTGGACACGGCCATGGTAACGGTAGCCGGACCGGTCAAAAGCGACCTTTTCGACACCAGCAGCCTTGGCACGCTCAGCGATCAGCTGGCCCACCTTCTTGGCTGCGTCCACATTACCCGTAGCACCCTGACGCAGGTCTTTGTCCAGCGTCGAGGCAGAAGCGATAACCTTGCTGCCGTCTGCGGTGGTGACCTGGGCATACATGTGCCGCGGTGTACGATGTACACAGAGGCGGTCAGTGCCCAGTTTACGGATCTTCATGCGCACCTTACGTGCGCGACGCAATCTTTCAGTATTCGCGCTCATAGTCCCGCCTTATTTCTTCTTGGCTTCTTTGCGTCTGACCTGCTCGTCCGAGTAACGAACACCCTTGCCCTTATAAGGCTCGGGCGGACGGAACGCGCGAACTTCAGCAGCGACCTGGCCAACCTGTTGCTTGTCGATCCCGCGGATAACAACCTCCGTGTTGGACGGAGTTTCAGCGGTGATCCCCTCGGGCAGTTCGTACTCAACCGGGTGGGAGAAACCCAGAGTCAGGTTGAGCTTCTTGCCCTGCGCCTGCGCCCGGTAACCAACGCCGGTCAGGTTGAGCCTACGCTCGAACCCGGTGGAGACGCCGGTAACCATGTTGTTAACCAGCGCACGGGTCGTACCAGCAAGAGCGCGGGACTGTTTGGCACCATCACGGGGAGCAAAGCGCAGTACGTTCTCTTCCTGCGTTACTTCCACCGCCTGGTGAATGGTGAAATCAAGCGCTCCCTTGGAGCCCTTTACGTTAATTTCCTGTCCGTTCAGCTTAACCTCAACACCGGAAGGCAGCACGACAGGATTATTGGCAACCCTGGACATGTCTTTCTCCTAAAATACGGTGCAGATGACTTCGCCACCAACGCCGGCAGCACGCGCAGCGCGGTCGGTCATAACGCCCTTGGACGTAGACACGATAGCGACCCCAAGACCACCTGCCACCTTCGGCAGGGAACCAGCACCGTTGTACTGGCGCAGGCTGGGACGGCTGGCACGCTGAATTTCCTCAATTACCGGCTTACCGCCGAAGTATCTGAGGGTGATGGTCAGTTCCGGCTTGGCATCAGCTGAGACGGAAAAATCCTCGACATAGCCTTCGTCCTTCAGGACCTGGGCTACTGAGACCTTCATTTTGGAAGATGGCATGGCCACGTCGGCCTTCTGTGCCATCTGTGCATTACGGATACGGGTAAACATATCCGCAAGCGTGTCTTGCATACTCATTGGTATGAGGCTCCTGATCTTTTTAGTTGTGCAGCGGCTTGCCGCACCGCTTACCAACGATCACCGCGATGACTCGCGGTGACACTTACCAGCTTGACTTGGTCAGGCCCGGAACATCGCCACGCATGCCGTGCTCACGGAGTTTGATCCGTGAAAGCTCGAACTTGCGCAGGACGCCATGGGGACGACCGGTAACCTGGCAACGATTGCGAAGACGTGAGGGGCTGGCATCACGAGGAAGCTTCTGCAGCTTCATCTGTGCGTCCCAACGCTCTTCATCGCTGGTATTCGGGTTCTTGATAATCGCCTTGAGCTCGGCGCGCTTGGCAGCGTACTTCTCTACCGTCTTTTCGCGCTTGAGCTCACGGTTCTTCATGGAAACCTTTGCCATGTCACTCGTTCCTTATTTCTTGAACGGAAAGCCAAAGGCTTTCAACAGTTCGCGGCCTTCATCATCGGTTTCAGCAGTAGTGGTGATGGTGATGTCCAGACCCCGGATCTTATCGGCCTTGTCGTAGTCGATTTCCGGGAAGATGATCTGCTCACGCACACCCATGCTGTAGTTTCCACGACCATCGAAGGACTTCGGGTTCAGACCGCGGAAGTCACGAACGCGAGGAATCGCGATGTGAACCAGGCGATCAAAGAAGTCCCACATGCGCTCACCGCGCAGGGTCACCTTACAACCGATGGGCCAACCTTCACGGATCTTGAAGCCGGCAACAGACTTGCGTGCCTTGGTCACAACAGGCTTCTGGCCTGCCAGACGCTCCAGATCTGCTACGGCGTTCTCGATCAGCTTTTTGTCGCCAACCGCTTCGCCCACACCCATGTTAAGGGTGATCTTTTCGATACGCGGAACCTGCATCGGGTTCTTGTAGCTGAACTCCTTCTGCAGAGCCGGTACCACTTCCTTACCGTATTGCTCTTTCATGTTAAGCATCGTAACCACCACCCTTACTGGTTATCGACAGCTTCATTCGTGGACTTGAAGATCCGCACTTTGGCGCCGTCTTCCTTGATCTGGAAGCCTACGCGATCGGCCTTGCCGGTCTGCGGATTAAAAATAGCCACGTTGGAAGCCTGAATAGGCGCTTCTTTCTCGACGATGCCACCCGGGGTACCCAGCATCGGGTTGGGCTTGGTGTGCTTCTTCATCATGTTGATGCCAGAAACCACCACGCGACCGTCGTCCTGAACTTTCAGGACCTTGCCGCGCTTGCCTTTGTCTTTACCCGTGGTCACGATGACTTCGTCATCTCGTTTGATCTTTTTCATAACCGGCCTCTAGTCCTTACAGTACTTCGGGTGCCAGTGAGATAATTTTCATAAACTTCTCGTTACGCAGTTCGCGGGTTACCGGCCCGAAGATACGGGTACCGATTGGCGCGTCCTGGTTGTTAAGAAGTACTGCCGCGTTACCGTCAAAGCGGATCAGCGATCCGTCAGGACGACGTACGCCCTTGCGGGTCCGTACAACAACAGCGTTGAGGACCTGGCCCTTCTTCACCTTACCGCGGGGGATGGCTTCCTTGACGGTTACCTTGATGATATCCCCCACCCTGGCATAACGCCGGTGTGAACCGCCCAGGACCTTGATGCACTGCACTTGACGCGCGCCACTGTTGTCCGCGACTTCAAGCATTGTTTGAGTCTGAATCATGGTTATTCTCCAGCAGAAACCACTTTTGCAGTTTCGACAAGACTCCCCGTCCGGGCGAGTTACACCTTGGAAGCGCGTTCGGTGACTTCAACCAGAGCCCAGCTTTTGGTCTTGGAGACCGGGCGGGTTTCCTGGATGGTTACCAGATCACCGATATTGCACTCGTTCTGTTCGTCATGAGCCTGGATCTTGGTGGAGCGCTTTACGTACTTGCCGTAAAGCGGGTGCTTCACCTGACGCTCCACCAGAACAACAATGGATTTCTCCGCCTTGTTGCTCACGACCTTGCCGCTAAGGGTTCTGGCAGTTTTGGTAGCTTCAGTCATGTTACTGTCCTGCCTTTTCGTTCAATACTGTTTTCACGCGAGCAATGTCGCGCTTCACCTTGCCGAGAAGGTGACTCTGATTCAGCTGACCTGTCGCCTTGCGCATACGCAGGTTGAACTGCTCCTTCAGGAGGTCGATCAGCTCTTTGTTCAGCTCGTCGACTGACTTCTCACGCAGCTCTGTTGCTTTCATCACATCACCGTCCTCGTTACAAAGGTGGTCTGAACGGGCAGCTTGGCGGCGGCCAGAGTGAACGCGTCACGCGCCACTTCTTCGGGTACCCCTTCCATTTCGTACAACATACGACCTGGCTGGATTTCCGCTACCCAGTACTCGACAGAACCCTTACCTTTACCCATACGTACTTCAAGCGGCTTGCTGGAAATCGGCTTGTCCGGGAACACCCGAATCCAGATTTTTCCACCCCGCTTGATCCGACGCGTCATGGTACGACGGGCCGCCTCAATCTGGCGTGCCGTTATACGTCCACGAGTGGTCGCCTTCAATCCGTATTCACCGAAGCTCACCTTGTTGGCGCGGTGAGCAAGACCGGTGTTACGGCCTTTCATTACCTTACGGAATTTGGTGCGTTTTGGCTGCAGCATACGAGTGCCCCTTTACTTGGAACCTTTCTTGCGAGAGGCATTCTTGTTGGCCTGGACCTCTTCCATACCACCAAGAATCTCACCCTTGAAGATCCATACCTTTACGCCGATGATGCCGTAGGTGGTCTTCGCTTCGTAGGTGGCGTAATCAATGTCTGCACGCAGGGTGTGCAGCGGAACGCGACCTTCACGGTACCACTCGGAACGGGCAATTTCGGCTCCCCCGAGACGACCGCCAACCTGGATCTTGATACCCTTGGCGCCCTGGCGCATGGCGTTCTGCACCGCGCGCTTCATGGCGCGACGGAACATCACACGACGCTCGAGCTGACCGGCAACGTTCTGCGCTACCAGCTTGGCATCCAGATCCGGCTTGCGGACTTCCTCGATGTTGATGTGCACGGGCACGCCCATCAGCTCGCCAACTTCGCGACGCAGACGGTCAACATCTTCACCCTTCTTACCGATAACAATACCGGGACGGGCGGTATGGATCGTGATACGGGCATTCTGAGCAGGGCGCTCGATCACGATCTTGCTGACTGACGCCTTTTCAAGACGCTTTTCCAGGAATGTGCGAACCTGAATATCATTCAGCAGCTTGTTCGCATAGTCCTTCTTCTCGGCATACCAGACGGAGTTGTGCTCTTTGACAACCCCCAGCCGGATACCGGTCGGATTTACTTTATGACCCATCTGAGCATCTCCTACTTGTCGGCGACCTTGACGGTGATATGACAGGTGCGCTTCAAAATCCGGTCAGCGCGCCCCTTGGCTCGAGCTTTAATCCGCTTGAGCGTCGGACCTTCATCCACCATGATGGTGGAAACCCGCAGATCATCTACGTCCAGACCTTCGTTGTGCTCAGCGTTGGCAATGGCGGACTCAAGAGCTTTCTTGATGATCACCGATGCCTTCTTCGGGCTGAAAGTCAGAATGTTCAGGGCGTCCTCAACCGCCTTGCCACGTACCTGGTCAGCGACAAGACGTGCTTTCTGAGCAGAGAGGCGAGCGCCCTTGTACTTGGCTGCTACTTCCATTTCGTTTCCCCTCACAATCAGCGTTTAGCTTTCTTGTCGGCTGCATGACCACGGTAAGTCCGCGTTGCCGCGAACTCGCCCAGCTTGTGACCAACCATATCTTCGGTCACGTAGACGGGCACGTGTTGCTTGCCGTTGTGGACAGCGATGGTCAAACCAACGAACTCCGGAAAGATCGTGGAACGACGGGACCAGGTCTTGATCGGCCGCTTGTCGTTCGCTTCCAGAGCTGCTTCGACCTTCTTCATCAGATGCAGGTCTATAAAAGGACCTTTCTTCAAAGAACGTGGCACAGCAATTACCTCTATGTAGTCGTTTACTTGGCCGAACGACGACGTACTATCATCTTGTCAGTACGCTTGTTCTTACGAGTCTTATGCCCTTTGGTCGGAACACCCCACGGAGTAACCGGGTGACGTCCGCCAGAGGTACGCCCTTCACCACCACCATGCGGGTGGTCAACTGGGTTCATAGCAACACCACGTACTGTTGGCCGTTTGCCGCGCCAACGTGATGCACCCGCTTTACCAAGCTGCTTGAGGCTGTGCTCGCTGTTGGATACTTCACCCAGCGTTGCACGGCATTCCACAAGCACCTTACGCATTTCACCTGAGCGCAGGCGGATGGTGGCATAAGCCCCTTCCCTTGCGACCAGCTGTACGGATGCGCCCGCGGAGCGAGCCAGCTGGGCACCTTTGCCAGGCTTGAGTTCGACGCAGTGGATCACGGAACCGACCGGAATGTTCCGGAGCGGCAGCGTGGAGCCCACCTTGATCGGCGCGTCGATACCGGAGCGCACAGGGTCACCGATGCTCATACCCTTGGGAGCGATAATGTAGCGACGCTCGCCATCGGCATACTTCAGCAATGCGATGTGCGCGGAGCGGTTCGGGTCGTATTCCAGGCGCTCAATGACCGCCGGAATACCGTCCTTGTTCCGCTTGAAATCAATGACACGGTAGTGCTTCTTGTGTCCACCACCAACGTGACGGGTGGTGATCCGTCCGAAATGGTTACGACCACCGGACTTACTCAGTGTCTCAACCAACGGCTCGTAGGGGCGCCCCTTGTGCAGGTCCGGGTTGTAAAGCTTTACAACGTGACGGCGTCCGGCAGATGTTGGTTTGGTTTTGACGATCGGCATATTACGACCCCTTTACCTTATTCCACATCCAGAAAATCGATGTCCTGACCTTCCGCCAGCTTTACATAAGCCTTGCGAATGTCATCGCGCTTGCCGAACCCGCGGATAGTGCGCTTGAGCTTACCCTTACGGTTCAGAACCTGAACACCTTCGACGGTGACGTTGAACAGTTGCTCAACGGCTTTCTTGATCTCCGGCTTGGTCGCATCAGGCGCTACTCGAAAGACCACCTGGTTATGCTCTGCCACCAGAGACGCTTTCTCTGATACGTGCGGTCCCAGCAGGACCTTGTAGATACGTTCCTGATTCATCCCAGCATCTCCTCGATCTTCTTAAGAGCCGGAACGGTAACCACAACCTTCTCAAAGGCAACCAGGCTTACCGGATCAAGGCCTGCAACGTCACGCACGTCAACGTGCGGGATGTTACGGGACGCCAGATGAAGGTTCTGCTCTACATTCTCGGCAAGGATCAGGGCATTGCTGACGCCCAGATCCTTCAGCTTCTCGTTGAACGCCTTGGTCTTGGGGCTGTCGACGTTGATGTCATCAACCAGGACCAGACGCTCCTGACGAACCAGCTCGGAAAAGATGGACTGCAGCGCGGCCCGGTACATTTTCCGGTTCACTTTCTGCTCGTAGCTCTGGGGCTTGGCAGCGAAGGTTACGCCACCGGAGCGCCAGATCGGGCTACGGATGGTACCTGCACGAGCACGGCCGGTCCCCTTCTGGCGCCAGGGCTTCTTGCCACCACCACTGACTTCAGAACGGGTTTTCTGAGCGCGGGTACCCTGACGACCACCAGCCATGTAGGCGGTGACGACCTGGTGAACCAGCGACTCGTTGAATTCTTTGGCGAACGCGGCGTCGGAAACAGAGATCCCCTGGCCGCTACCTGTAATTGTCAATTCCATCGCACCGCTCCTCAGGCTTTAACTGCAGGCTTGATGATCACGTCGCCACCGGTAGCACCGGGAACAGCGCCACGGACCAGCAGCAGATTGCGCTCGGCGTCTACACGGACCACTTCCAGGTTCTGGGTAGTGACCTGCTTGTTGCCCATCTGACCGGCCATCTTCTTGCCCTTGAATACCTTGCCCGGGGTCTGGTTCTGACCAATGGAACCCGGAGCACGGTGGGACAGGGAGTTACCGTGAGTGGCATCCTGCATGGAGAAGTTCCAGCGCTTCACGCCACCCTGGAAGCCCTTACCCTTGGACTGGGACGTAGCGTCAATCATCTGGCCATCTTCGAAGACGGAGACGTTGATCTCGCCACCGGCCTGCAGGTCGTCGCCTTCACCATCGGCAAGACGGAACTCCCACAGACCACGACCGGCCTCAACACCCGCTTTCGCGTAATGACCAGCCTGAGCCTTGGTTACCCGGGAGGGACGACGGTTGCCGACAGTCACCTGGACTGCACGATAGCCATCGCTTTCGAGGGTTTTCAGTTGGGTAATGCGGTTGGCTTCAACCTCGATTACCGTTACGGGCACTGCCTGCCCGTCTTCCGTAAAAATACGGGTCATCCCGGCCTTACGGCCGACTACACCAATTGCCATGTTTCACCTCTATAGTGTACGGGGCTTGCACCCTCTATGGCCTTAGGACAGTTACACTGACCAATACCGGGCGGTATTAGCCGAGGCTGATCTGAACGTCTACACCCGCTGCCAGATCCAGCTTCATCAGAGCATCTACTGTCTTTTCCGTCGGCTCGACAATGTCGAGCAAACGCTTATGAGTACGGATTTCGTACTGATCGCGCGCGTCCTTGTTGACGTGCGGGGAAATCAGAACGGTGTACTTTTCCTTCCGCGTCGGCAGAGGGATAGGTCCACGCACCTGGGCGCCGGTCCGCTTGGCGGTATCGACGATCTCCTGCGTGGACTGGTCTATCAGGCGGTAATCAAACGCCTTCAACCGGATTCGAATCTTTTGGCTTTGCATGATGCACCAAACTCCACTCGTAGCAGCTACTGTTAGCCGACCTTCAAAAAAAGGAGCCGCATTGTATGCAGAATACCCAGCAGTGTCAAGCAGCTATATGGCCGCCCGGCATTGCTGGACATACGTACTTGCGGAACAGAAAAAGGGGCTGCAAAGCAGCCCCTTTTCCGGATCATCGGAGCGACTTACTCGACGATCTTGGAGACCACGCCGGCACCAACGGTACGGCCACCTTCGCGAATCGCGAAGCGCAGACCATCTTCCATGGCGATCGGAGCGATCAGGGTCACAGACATCTTCACGTTGTCACCCGGCATTACCATCTCTACGCCTTCCGGCAACTCACAGGAGCCAGTCACGTCAGTGGTCCGGAAGTAGAACTGAGGACGATAGCCCTTGAAGAACGGAGTATGACGACCACCCTCGTCCTTGCTCAGTACGTACACTTCGCACTCGAACTTGGTGTGCGGAGTGATGGAACCCGGCACCGCCAGTACCTGACCACGCTCAACGTCGTCACGCTTGGTACCACGCAGCAGCGCACCAATGTTCTCACCAGCACGACCTTCGTCCAGCAGCTTGCGGAACATCTCAACACCGGTAACGGTGGTCTTGACGGTATCCTTGATACCTACAATTTCCACTTCGTCGCCAGTCTTGACAATACCACGCTCAACACGGCCGGTCACAACGGTACCACGACCGGAGATGGAGAAGACGTCCTCGATCGGCATCAGGAACGGCTGATCGATGGCACGCTCCGGCTCCGGCAGGTAGTCGTCCAGGGCTTCTACCAGCTTCTTCACAGCGGTAGTACCCATCTCGTTGTCATCCTTGCCTTCCAGCGCCATCAGCGCGGAACCGGTGATGATCGGAGTGTCGTCACCCGGGAAGTCGTACTGGCTCAGCAGGTCGCGAACTTCCATCTCGACCAGCTCCAGCAGCTCCTCGTCATCCACCATGTCAGCCTTGTTCAGGAAGACCACGATGTAAGGAACGCCAACCTGACGGGACAGCAGGATGTGCTCACGGGTCTGCGGCATGGGGCCGTCAGCCGCGGAACATACCAGGATCGCACCGTCCATCTGCGCCGCACCAGTGATCATGTTCTTCACATAGTCAGCGTGGCCCGGGCAATCTACGTGCGCGTAGTGACGGTTCGGGGAATCATACTCAACGTGAGACGTCGCGATGGTGATACCACGCGCCTTCTCTTCCGGAGCGTTATCGATCTGGTCGAATGCGCTGGCAGAACCTGTACCCCACACTTCGTGACATACGCGAGTCAGTGCCGCCGTCAGAGTGGTCTTGCCATGGTCCACGTGACCAATGGTGCCCACGTTCAGGTGCGGTTTATTACGTTCAAATTTCTCTTTAGACA
>NZ_JBJJKZ010000001.1:0-78993 GCF_045449695.1 Marinobacter shunpengi | reverse complement strand
CGTGTCGGAAGGAGCACCCGGCCTCCGGCGTTTTGCATCACAGCAAGCATGCCTGCGTAATTTGGGGTGCTTCCTGAGACAACGGGTTCGGCGACTTCCCTTCTTGTTGGTGTTTCAGACTCAGGTGTTTGCGCCAAAAAAAGCCGTGAGCCCTTTTAGGTCCACGGCTTTTTCGTTGTTGCCGGGGGTTACAGCCGGAAACGGGCGACCTGACTGCTAAGGTCTTCACCCAGCCGCGCCAGCTCGTTGCTGGAGCTGGAGATCTGATCCGCTGCCGTGGCGGACTGGTCACTGACGTCGCGAATCTGGGTGACGTTCTGGTTGATGTCTTCGGCCACGGACGTCTGCTGCTCGGCAGCGGTGGCGATCTGACTGTTGTACTGGCTGATGTTACCCACCGCCTGGGCAATCTCACGGATGGTCTCGCCGGTGGTGCGGGCGCTGTCCAGGGTCTGCCCGGCCAGCGTGGTGCCCCGCTCCATGGTGGAGACCGAGTTCTCGGTGCTGGATACCAGGTTGGAGATCAGCGTCTCGATCTCCGAGGCTGAACTCTGGGTGCGCTGCGCCAGGGAACGGACCTCGTCGGCCACCACCGCGAAGCCTCGGCCCTGCTCGCCGGCCCGGGCCGCCTCAATGGCGGCATTCAGCGCCAGCAGGTTGGTCTGCTCGGCCACGGACTTGATCACGTCCAGTACCGTGCCGATGTTCTCGCTATCTTTCTGCAGGCCACGCAGGCGCTCCATCACCTGTTCCACCTGACCGTTGAGTTCGCTCACATAGGACAGGGTTTCCTCCACAGCGGATTCCCCGGCCGCCGCCTTCTCGTTGGCGGTATTGGCGGCGCCAAAGGCCTCCTCGGCGCTCTTGGCGACATCGTTGACCGTTGCCACCATTTCGTTCATGGCGGTGGCTACCTGGTCGGTCTGGTCCCGCTGCTGGGTGACCCCCTGGCTGGTCTCGGCGGTCACCGTCGACAGCTCCTCGGCAGAGGAGGCGATGTTGGTGGCACTGGTGTTGATATGACGGACCAGCTCCCGCAGGCTGGTGACCATGGCGCCCAGGGCCGACAACAACTGCCCGAGCTCATCCCCCCGGTTGCTGGTGACGGTCTCCTGCAGGTCGCCGTCCGCCACCCTCCTGGCCAGGGTCACGGCCTGGTGGATGGGGTGGGTGATGCTGCGGGTCAGCAGCCACGCGAGGACCACGCCCAGGATGACGATCACCAGGACCACAATGCCGATAATCGTGGCGGCGGCCTGTTGTTCGTTGACCATCTTCTGCCGCTGGGTTTCCTGTAACTCCACGGCCGTGTCCAGAATACCGCGTGCGGTGTCGATCATCCGTTGCTGTAGCTGCTGGGTCTGGTTCTCGGCGTCCACCACCTCGTTGAAAACCCCCACGTAGCGCGACAACAGGTCTTTCAGTGCGTTCTTGACCTCCTTGTCGAGGAAGGAAGACTCAAGGGTACGGATGGCTCGATCACCGGCGGAGTGGAACTGTTCCACCGCCTCCTGGTCGTTTTCCACCAGGAAGTTGCCTTCACTGCGACGCATCTGCTGGATGGCGGCATTGGTGGCATAGAGGCTGTCCTCGGAGGCAAAACCACTGGTGACACCCCGCACGGCCATTTCCAGTGCTTCCAGTTTCTCGCCCCGCAAGGCCCGGATCTCCACCAGGTCCCGCAATTGCTGGCCATACTCCTCTACCCCTTCCTGGATGCGGGCAACGCGGGCGTCATCTTCCGGCTCCACCAGCCTGGCTTCAAGGGCGCCGGCGACGGCACTGGCCTGCTGGGTGCTTGCTATCGCCGCATCCACGTAGTCCGGATCCCCCCGTAGCAGGAAGTTCTTCTCGTCCTGGCGGGCTTCGAGCAGGCTGGCTTCGATCGAGGAAGCATCGGCCACAATGCTGGCGCGGCTACCAAAATTGGTCAGGGAGACATAGCCGGTGGCACCCACCACGATGGTCAGCAGGATCAGTACGGCGAATCCCAGGCCCAGTTTCATGCCAAGGGAAAGAGTGACATTGGAAAGCTTTTGCAGAGGGGGCATTTCAGGCTCCGGCAAAAATCGTTATTGGAATTAGGTGTCGTAGACCGGTTATCGGCTGCACACACTTATTATTTAGTAGGATGCGAGCGGTCAGGGGTGAGCATCATCAATGTGGTGTACAGCGAAGCAGTAAAACGGGAAGGGGGTGGCCAGGCAAGCGGGTTTTGGTAACAGAGTGCAAAGAGCGGAAGCGGCATCTGCCGTTGCCGGAGCTGTTTGTGCATAAAAAAGCCGGCTCCTGGCGGAGCCGGCTCGTTATGGTGGAACCTGTCCTCAGAAGAACAGATTTGGCAGGTAGGTGACGATCTCCGGGAAGATCATCAGCAGGGCCAGGCCGATAATTTCCACGATGACGAACGGAATCACCGACTTGTAGATGTCCTTCATGGTGATGCTCGGCGGTACGATGCCCTTGAGGTAGAACAGGTTGAACCCGAAGGGCGGCGTCATATACCCGATCTCCATGTTGATCACGAACAGGATGCCGAACCAGATCGGATCGAAGCCCAGGGACTCCACGATGGGCAGGAACACCGGCAGGGTGATCAACATGATACCCACAGGGTCCAGCACCATGCCCAGCAGGAAGGTGATCAGCATCATGGTGATGATGACACCCCAGGGGCCGCCAGGTATGTGCGCCATGAAGCCCTCGATCAGCTGCTGGGCGCCCATGCTCTGGTAGGCGGCACTGAAGGCGTGGGCGGCGAACAGGATCCACATGATCATGCCGGTCAGCTTGAAGGTGCGGACGGACGCTTCCTTCAGCAGCTGGAATTCCAGCTTGCGGTAGACTGCGGCGGCAATGAGGGAGCCCAGGACGCCCATGGCGGCCGCCTCCGTGGGAGTAGTGATACCGCCCATGATGGAGCCCAGCACCATGATCACGATCAGGATCGGCAGGGCCACCGAGCGCAGCGCCAGCAGCTTTTCCCTCATCGTGCCCCGTTCCTCCGGCGGCAGGGCCGGTGCCAGGTGTGGCTGCAGGTTGCTACGGATCAGGATGTAGATAGCGGTCAGCACCATCAGCAGGATGCCCGGCAGGATACCAGCGGCGAACATCTTGCCTACCGACACGCCACTGATCAGCGCGTAGAGGATCATCATGATGCTGGGCGGGATCAGGATGCCCCAGCCGCCACCGGTATTGATCACACCCAGGCACATACTGCGGTCATAGCCCCGTTCCAGCATGGCTGGCAGGGCGATGGTGCCCATGGCCACCACGGCGGCGCCACTGATGCCCACCATGGCGGCGAAGATGGCGCAGATGGCCAGGGTGCCGATAGCCAGCCCGCCGCGCAGACCACCGAACCACAGATGCATGGCACGGTACAGGTCCTTGGCCACACCAGTGCGCTCGAGGATCATCGCCATATAGACGAACAGGGGTATGGCTACCAGGGTGAAACTGCCCATGGTGCTCCAGATCTGGGAGGACACCATGTAGAAGGAGTCGAAACCCCAGGTGAAATAGAGGAACACGACGGAAACGCCGCCCAGCACAAAGGCCAGGGGCAGGCCCAGGAAGACGAACAGCAGCAGCGATCCGAAGAACAGCAGAGTCAGGACTTCAATGCTCACAGTTGCTCCCCCTTCGAATCTTGCTCGGAATGGTCCTCGGGCCGGTAATAGCTGAGGTTGCAGGCAATGGCGATGTCTTCCAGCAGTTTGACGATCCCCTGCAGCAATAGCAGGCCGGCACCCACCGGGATGCAGGCTTTCACCGGCCAGATGGGCGGGTTCCAGGCTGAGTAGGAGGATTCCCAGTTACCGATGGATTCGGTGGCCATGTCATAGCCGAAGTAGAGCAGGGCCAGGGTAAAGATAAAGAACAGGATCGATGTGAATATGTCGATGGCCGCCCGCATGCGTGGGCCGAACATGGAGTAGATCAGGTCAACGTTGACGTGTCCCCGATAGGCCATCAGGTAGCCGCCGGAGAGCACGGCGTAGACACCAAACAGCAGCTGGGTCAGTTCGTTGGTCCATACGGTCGGGGAATTAAAGGCATACCGCAGGAATACTTCCAGCAGTATGAACACGAACATGGCAAACACCAGGAATGACACCGCAACGCCAATGGCCTTGTTGAGTCTGGTGACGCCGTTCATGAATGCGGTGATCGCACGCATGGGGGCCTCCGGGAGGGATCTTGTCGCTTACAATAAAAAACCGGGAGACCGGTCACGGTCTCCCGGCTGGTTCAGTCCGGCTTACAGGTAGCCGAGATCGCTCAGGAAGTCCTTGAGCATGGCCAGGGCTTCGGCAGCCTTGTCGCTGCGTTCGCCTTCCTCATCCCACATGGCCTGGGCGGTCTGGACCAGGTGATCCTGGACCTCCTGTGGCAGGGTGTTCACCTGAACACCTTCCTCGGAGATGGCCTTGGCCAGGGTGATGCGCTCCTTGTACTGGTACTCGTTGGTGCGGTACCAGAACTGCTCGTTGAGCACGTCCTTCACTAGCTGCTGAAGGTCTTCCGGCAGTTCGTCCAGGGCCTTCTGGCTGACGATGATCACGTCGGTGCCGGCGATGTTCAGGGCCGGTTGTACGTGGTGCTTGGCGATCTCGTACAGACCCATGGAGTAGGCACCCTGGGCCGCACCCCAGTGGGCGCCGTCCACAATGCCGGAGTCCAGGGCGGTGTACAGTTCGCCGCCCGGGATGTAGGACGCGGCAGCACCGGCCTCGGTGAGGAACTTCTGCAGGGCACCGGAAGAGCGGATCTTCAGGCTTTCAAATTCCTCCACGCTTTCGATGGGATCCTTGACCACCATTTCAGTGGGGTAGACCTTGTCGGTGGACCAGTAGACGCCGTGCTGCGCGGCTTCTTCCCGCAGCATGTCCTCGAAGCCCAGGCCCTGGTGGAAGTAGGCCGCTTCCCATACATTGCGGAAGGCGAACGGCAGACCGGAGGCGATACCCGCCAGGGTCATCTTGTCAGACGCATAGGACGGGGAGATGGTGCCCATCTCCAGGATGCCGCGACTGACTGCATTGAAGGTCTCCTGGGCCTTGAACAGCGCACCGGCCTCGAACAGCTCAAGCTGGATGCGACCATCGGAGCGCTCCTCAAGCTGTTCCTTGAGTCGGCCCAGGCTGTCCTTGTAGGAGCTGGATGAGCCCGGCCAGTGTGACTGGACTTTCCAGGTAAAGGTTTCTTCCTGAGCGGAGGCGGTACCGGCCATCATGGTGGCGGTCACGCCCAGGGTAAGTGCCGAGGCAAATACCGTGAGTGATTTGCGAATGTTGTTAAGCATTACTTCTTAACCTCTTTGTTGTTTTCCTATGGAGACATCCTGTCTTAATTCCACCTAGCGAAATTTACGACTGCACAATGGATTTGTGTTTCCCAAATTTATCGCAATCGAGCGAGCGTTTGCAATACTGCTCGGGATTCTTTAGTCGATAGGGTGCCCGTTGAAGCCCCTTGAGGGCTTCAGGTCGGGAGCTACCCGCATCACGATAGGCGAATCACTGGAAACATAGCTTATGCAAGCGGTTTTGTCCGGTGATGGATCACTTTCTTTCCAGTTGATCGGGCCATGGCAGGCCTTGTGGAAACAGGTGTTCCTGTATCCTTCGTGCCACCTGAATAAGGGTCTTTTCACTCCAGGCCGGGCCGATAATCTGCGCTGCCCGGGGCAGGCCGTCTGCACCGAAGCCCACCGGGAAGCTGATGGCTGGCAAGCCGACCACCATGGCCACACCCGCCCACACGGTCACATCCAGGTAGGGTTCTTCCCGGCCATTGATGGTCAGGGTACGTGCCATGGCGGATGTGTCCTGGTTATGGGGGAACGGCAGGGTGTTGGTGACCGGGCAGATAAGCAGATCATAATCCTCGAAGAACCGGGCCCAGGTTCTTCGCAGCTTTGCTCGTTCCTCATCCTTTTGCAGCCATTCGCCGTGGGTTTGCAGCGCCCCCCGGGCAAAGCGGTGGGGGTAGTCATCGCCCTCTTCGGCGGCCTTGGTGGCGAGTCGGTCGCGGACCTTCGGCGGCAGTCCCTGGCTCATGGCGCCGCCCAGCAGGTGATAATAGAGCCGGTGGCTTTTCTCCAGGGTCAGTCCTTCCGGTTGGGCATTCTCAAGGGAGGCGCCCAGGGATTTCAGTTGGTCGCAGAACCCTGCCAGGCCGCCAAGCACCTCATTGTCCACCGGCGCCCAGTCGTCGTTGAGCCAGGTGGCGAAACGATAGTCCTGAAGGGGTTGGCTGGCGGCCGGGGGCAGGTTGACCTGCCAGGGCGCCATGTCGTCGTCGGGACCGGCCAGCAGGTCCAGCTCGGCTTCCAGATCGTCCAGATGCCGTGCCAGCGGGCCGCCAACGCCCATGTCCCGCTTGGCGACACTGCCCGGCGCGCCCGGCACATGGCCGCGCATGGGGATCAGCCCGGAAGTGGTCTTGAGACCGTAAATGCCGCAGAAGGCTGCTGGCGTACGGATAGAGCCGCCGATATCGCTGCCCAGTTCCAGAGGCGTCAGGCCGGCCGCCAGCGCCGCCGCGGCCCCGCCGGAGGAGCCGCCAGGGGTCAGGCGGGTATTCCAGGGGTTATTGCTGGTGCCGTAGATGTCATTGAAGGACTGCAGGTCACCGGCGAACTCCGGCACGTTGGTCTTGCCGAAGACAATGGCCCCGGCGTCCAGCAGCCGTTGGACGGCCACGGCCGTGCGGGGTGACACGTGGTCCTGGTATCCCTTGTGGCCCGCCGTGGTGGGCCAGCCCTCGATCTCGAAGGTTTCCTTGATGGTCATGGGGACGCCGTGCAAGGGTCCCAGGTCCTGCCTATTGGCAGCGGCCTGGTCGGCGGCCCTGGCCTGCTCACGGGCCTGTTCCTCCCGCAGGACCACGATGGCATTGAGGTCCGGGTTCAGGCGGCGGGTGCGGTCGAGGAAATGGTCCAGCACCTGTTCGCTGGTGTATTGCCGGGCCTTGATGCCCCGGGCCAGTTCAAACGCAGGTATCTTGTGGAAATCCATGGGGGCTCCGTTGTCGTTGTTCTTGAACGGCGAGCGAATGTTCGGTTTCGCTACGATAGAATATCCCGTCGATTTGTGAAACAGTATTTCGAAATAATCAAACTGGCTCAGGAGGCCCCATGATCAGGACCGACAAGAAAAACGGCTATGTCCATCTGCTGATTTCCCGCCCCGAGAAGAAGAACGCGCTTACCCGCGACATGTACACCGCCCTCTCGGAAGGCGTCGAGAAGGCTGCGGCCGATCCGGACATCCATGCCATTGTAATCAGCGGTGATGGCGGTGTGTTTACCGCGGGTAACGACCTGGACGATTTCCGGGCCCGTGCCACCGACACTTCTCCCAAACCGTCAGCCGGTCTGGCTTTTATCGAGACCCTGATGCACTGCGACACACCGGTGCTGGTGGCAGCGGAAGGCCTGGCCATCGGTATCGGCACCACCATGCTGCTGCACGTGGATGCGGTCTACGCCGGGCGCTCCACCCGCTTCAAGACGGCGTTCGTGGACCTGGGACTGGTGCCGGAGGCGGCGTCCACTGTCACCATGCCCCTGCACCTGGGGGCCAGGAAGACCGCCGAACTGCTGCTGATGGGGGATGTCCTGAATGCGGATGAGGCGGCGGATATCGGCCTCATCAGCCGGGCAGTGGGGGACGGTAAGGCCCTTGCCGAGGCCGTTGCAGCCGCCGAAAAGCTGGCGGGCAAGCCCCGTGAGGCGTTGCGTGCCAGCAAGCGGCTGATGAAGGCGCCCTGGCAGGCGATGACAAAGGACGCCCTGGAGCGTGAGCGCGAGGTGTTCGGCGAGCGGTTGCGCTCAGAGGACTGTCACGCGGCCCTGGCCCGTATGCAGAAGAAATAGCGTCAAAGCTGCAAAAACCGACGGAGGAATCCGTTCCTCCGCCTGTACCGGACCTTTCCGGGTGTGGCGTGCGGCCAGCGAACTAACCGCACGCCACACTAGACCGCGTAGCCCGGGTTCTTGCTGTCCAGCAACCGGGTCAGCGCCGGCCAGGTCAGGGCTGCGGCCTTGCCCAGGGACTGGGACTGCTCGCGGGTGGTCTCGATGGCTTCCTGTGACGGCAGGCAATAGGGCGTTGGCGTTCTCACCTGGATTTCGCAGGCCTTCATCAGGAAGTAGAGATAGGTGAAGCACTCCGGCACCGAGCTGCCCGCGGTGAGGATGCCGTGGTTGCGCAGCATCAGCATGTTCCTGTCACCGATATCCCGGATCAGGCGCTCACGCTCGTCAAGGTTCAGGGCCACCCCTTCATAGTCATGGTAGGCCAGGTGGTCCAGGCACAGCATCGCGGTCTGGCTCAGGGGCAGCAGGCCGTCCTTGTGGGCGGACACGGCGACACTGTCGGCGGCGTGCACATGCATTACCGCGTGGGCGTTGTCCCGGCCCATATGCACGGCGCTGTGGATGGTGAATCCCGCCGGGTTGACCCGCTCAAGACCGCCGGCCTGAACCACCTGACCCTCCTGGTCCACCTTGACCAGGGATGAGGCGGTGATCTCGTGGAACAGCAGGCCATAGGGGTTGATCAGGAAGTGATGCTCCGGCCCGGGCACTCGTGCCGACAGGTGGGTGAAAACCAGGTCGTCCCAGCCAAACAGGGCCACAAGCCGGTAGGCGGCGGCCAGTTCAGTGCGAACCTTCCACTCGGCCTTTTTCAGGTCGGTTGACTCCATGTCATTGGAGCCAGTGATGTTGGAGGCGTTCATACGGCGTTATCCTCTTGTTGTTGATCTCATCAGGTGAGCCTTGTTGTTGGGGGTATGACAGTCTAGCTCTTTTACGGAAGCTTAGGGTAGGTGCCTAATCGACCTGTCCAGGCGTAAAAAAGGGGCGGCACCTTTACCAGGGCCGCCCCGAACGCTCTCCGACTGGAGGAGAGACCCGACAGGTTCTTTTACCGCAGACTCCTAGCCGGCCTGCAGCAGGGAGGCGTAGCGCTCCAGGTGGAAGTCATCGTCGCCCAGCTGGTGGCCGATCATGACCAGGCGCTTGGCGTAGTGTGCGAAGCTGTACTCCCAGGTCATGCCGATACCGCCGTGGGACTGGATGCCCTTCTCGGAGATGAACTGGCCGGCACGGTTGATCACGTTCTTGGCGGCGGCCAGGGTGCGGCGGCGCTCGTCGCTCTGCTCGTCGTCGGCAACACTGGCGGCCAGGATGGCCATGGAGCGGGCCTGCTCCAGCTCGGACATCATGTCCACCATGCGGTGCTGCAGTACCTGGAACTTACCGATGGGCACACCGAACTGCTTGCGCTGCTTCAGGTATTCCAGGGTCAGTTCGTTGGCTTCTTCCATGCAGCCGACAGCCTCGGCGCACAGGGCAGCGATGGCACGGCCGGTCTGGTATTCGATCACGTCAGCGGCCTTGCCTTCCTCGCCCAGCAGGGCATCGACGCCTACCTTGACGTTGTTCAGGAACACATCACAGCCCTTGGCGCCGTCGGCGGTCGGGTAGGTGCGACGCTCAACGCCCTCTGCGTTCGGGTCCACGGCGAACAGGCTGATACCGTCGGCATCGCGCACGTCACCGGAGGTGCGGGCAGACACGATGATCAGGTCGGCACAGTGACCGCCGATCACCACGGCCTTGCGACCGTTCAGGGTGTAGCCGTCGCCGGATTTCTCGGCCTTGGTGCTCACCTCGTTCTGGTTGTAGAACGCCTGGGGCTCCTGCAGGCCAACCGCTACCTTGGTTTCGCCGGTGGCAACACCCGAGAGGTACTGCTCCTGCTGCTCGGCATTACCGGCCTGGCTGAGGATGCCACCGCCCAGTACCACGGATTGCAGGTACGGTTCCAGGCACAGGCCGCGGCCCAGCTCGGTCATGACGGACTGGATCTCGACGCCGCCACCGCCGAAGCCGCCCAGCTCTTCGGAGAAGGGTACGGCGGTCAGGCCCAGCTCACCCAGTTGCTTCCAGAAATCCTCGCTGAAGCCCAGCTCGGTTTCGCTGAATTCAAGACGCTTTTCAAAGCTGTACTCACCGCGGACCAGGCGCGCCACGGTGTCCTGCAACATCTGTTGCTCTTCGCTAAGAGTGAAGTCCATGGTCGCCTCCTTAAAGTCCCAGAATCATTTTGGATACGATATTCTTCTGGATCTCGTTGGATCCGCCGAAAATCGACAGCTTGCGGTTGTTGAAGTACTGAGCGGAGAGCGGCGCGGCGTTCTCGTCGGACAGGAACTCGCCTTCATAGTCCAGGCTCATTTCCTCTTCAACAAACGGGATGGCGTAGGGACCAATGGCGCGACGGGCCAGGTCATTGATGGCCTGGCGGATCTCGGTACCCTTCACTTTCAGCATGGAGCTTTCGGCGCCGGGAACACCGCCGCCTTCAACCGCGGCAATGATGCGCAGGTTGCTGATGGTGGCGGCCATCAGGTCAATCTCCACCCGGGCAATGCGCTGGCTGAAAGTAGGATCTTCCAGCAGCGGCTTGCCGTTCTTCAGGCGGCGGGAGGCCAGTTGCTTGAGGTGGGTCAGGGCCGCCTTGGACAGGCCGATGCCGGCCAGGCCGGTACGCTCATAGGTGAGCAGGTACTTGGCGTAGGTCCAGCCCTTGTCTTCCTCGCCGACCAGGTTCTCAACGGGAACCTTTACGTCCTCGAAGAACACCTCGTTGACTTCGTGCTCGCCGTCGAGGGTAATGATCGGACGCACGGTGATGCCCGGGGTGTTCATGTCGATCAGCAGGAACGAGATGCCTTCCTGTGCCTTCACCTCGGTGTTGGTGCGCACCAGGCAGAAGATCATGTTGGCGTGCTGGCCCAGGGTGGTCCAGGTCTTCTGGCCGTTAACGATGTAATGGTCGCCGTCACGGACTGCTCGGGTCTTCAGCGAGGCCAGGTCGGAACCGGCGCCCGGCTCGGAGTAGCCCTGGCACCACCAGTGCTCGCCGCTGAGGATCTTGGGCAGGTAGTGCTGCTTCTGTTCTTCGGTGCCGAACTTGATGATCACCGGGGCAACCATGTTGACGCCAAACGGGATGGTGCGGGGAACACCGTAGGCACAGGATTCCTCATCCCAGATGTGCTTCTGAACCGGAGTCCACTTCACACCGCCGTATTCCTCGGGCCAGTGGCTGGCGTACCAGCCCTGTTCGGTGAGGATTTTCTGCCAGCGCTGGTGGTCTTCCTTGGTCATCTTGCGGAAACCCTTGACCTTGGCAGCGATGTCGGCCGGCAGCTTTTCGTCCAGAAAAGCTCGCACTTCGTCGCGGAAGGCGAGCTCTTCAGCCGTGTAGTTCATGTTCATGAATCAACCTCTCGGTTCGTCCTAGCGAAAACATATACCGCATAGCAGAATATACCTATGATGGAGGAAGGCCGTTTTCGTGTCAATTCCCCCGGATTTCCATCCGGGGTGGGGCCTTGCCTCTGAGGTACTTCTGTTCCAACCCCTGCCACAGGCCGGTTCGGGTCCGCCGTGGGGTGTTGTGGCACCTGGGTGGCGGAAATGGTGGACCGCACAGCGGAACACGGGGCTCGAAAGCGGTGTTACTTTAATGCAGGCGCCCGTCGGGCACAAATTGATCAGGCCAATAAGTCTAGCGGAAGGAGAGGGAGAATGCCCGCCGGCGGCGCGGGGCGCACCAGGAGGGGCATGGAAACAGGGCCCGCAGGCCCTGTTTCGGGGTTCCGGTCAATGGCGGGCGTTACTTGAACGCCTGCAGACCGGTCTGGCCACGGCCCAGGATCAGGGCGTGGACATCGTGGGTGCCTTCGTAGGTGTTGACGGCTTCCAGGTTCATGACGTGACGGATCACGTGGTATTCGTCGGAGATGCCGTTGCCACCGTGCATGTCCCGGGCGACCCGGGCGATGTCCAGGGCCTTGCCGCAGTTGTTGCGCTTGAGCAGCGACACGGAATCCGGTGTTGCCTCGCCGGCGTCCATCATGCGGCCCAGCTGAAGCACCGCCTGCAGGCCCAGGGTGATCTCGGTCTGCATGTCCACCAGCTTCTTCTGGATCAGCTGGTTGGCCGCCAGCGGCTTGCCGAACTGCTTGCGTTCCAGGGTGTAGTTGCGGGCGGCGTGCCAGCAGAACTCGGCGGCGCCCAAAGAACCCCAGCTGATGCCGTAGCGGGCCTTGGTCAGGCAGCTCAGGGGGCCTTTCAGGCCTTCCACGTCCAGCTTGTTCTCTTCCGGTACGAAGACCTCGTCCATGAAGATGGAGCCGGTCTCGGAGGCACGCAGGGAGAACTTGCCTTCGATCTTCGGGGTATCCAGGCCCTTGGCGCCTTCCCGTTCGATGATGAAGCCAGTGACCTTGTCGTCCAGCTTGCCCCAGACCACGCACACATCGGCGATGGGGGAGTTGGTGATCCAGGTCTTGGAACCGCTGACCAGGTAGCCGCCATCAACGCGCTTGGCCCGGGTTTCCATGCCACCGGGATCGGAGCCGTGGTTGGGTTCGGTCAGGCCGAAGCAGCCCACCCACTCGCCGGAGGCCAGCTTGGGCAGGATGCGCTTCTTGGTCTCTTCCCTGGCATAGGAAAAGATCGGGTACATCACCAGAGAGGACTGTACGCTCAGGGCGGAACGGTAGGCGGAGTCCACACGCTCAACCTCGCGGGCAATCAGCCCGTAGCACACATGGTTCAGGCCCGGGCCGCCGTACTCTTCCGGCAGGGTGGCGCCCAGCATGCCCAGCTCGCCCATTTCATTGAAGATACTGCGGTCGAACTTCTCGTGGCGGTTGGCCTCGATGATGCCCGGCATCAGTCGCTGGTCGCAGAAGCTGCGGATGCTGTCGCGAACCTGGCGTTCGGTTTCGTCGAGCTGCTTGTCGAACTGAAGCAGATCATCCCAGGGAGCGGAAGCCATAGTGTGTCTCCTGAAAATCAAACTGGCGGTGTCGGCTATCGGCACCGCCCTGGTTGGGGGTGGGTCGGAGTGCCTGCGGGGCAGACCTCCGACCGGTTACTATCAGTCCCTGAAACGCTCGATAACGGCGGCAATCCCCTGGCCTACGCCAATGCACATGCTGACCAGGGCATAGCGGCCCTCCATGCGCTCGAGCTGACGGGTCGCCGTCAGGGCGATCCGGGCGCCGGAGGCACCCAGCGGGTGACCCACGGCAATGGCGCCACCGTTGGGGTTCAGGCGCGAGTCGGTCTGGTCAATACCCAGTTTAGTCGTGCAGCCAAGAACCTGGGCGGCGAACGCCTCGTTGATCTCGATCACGTCCATATCGTTGATGGACAGGCCGGCGCGGGCCAGGGCCTTCTCGCTGGCCGGTACCGGGCCGTAGCCCATCACCCGGGGTTCAACGCCGGCGATGGCGGCGGACACGATGCGGGCCCGGGGCCTGATGCCCGCTTTCTCGCCGGCTTCCAGAGAGCCGATGATCAGGGCGGCGGCGCCGTCGTTGACACCGGAGGCGTTGCCGGCGGTCACCACGCCACCTTCAAACAGCGGGCGCAGGTTGGACAGGGCGGCCACATCGGACTGCGGGCGCGGATGCTCGTCCTGGTCAACGGTGACCGGCGGCTTCTTGCGGCCCTGGGGTACTTCGATGCCGAGGATTTCCTCGTCGTAGAAGCCCAGTTTGCGGGCGGCCTCGTAACGGGCCTGGCTCTGGGCGGCGAACTCATCCACCTTGTCACGGGTCAGGCCCAGGTCGGAGGCAATGTTATCGGCGGTCTGGGGCATGGTGTCGTTGCCAAACTCCGCCTCGACCCGCGGGTTGGGGAAGCGGGCGCCGATGGTGCTGTCGAACATGCGGAAGTCCCGGGAATAGGGCGTTTCGCTCTTGGCCATGACAAACGGGGCGCGGCTCATGCTTTCGGAGCCACCGGCGATAAACAGGTCGCCTTCGCCACAACGAACCGCGCGGGCGGCGTCGATGATAGCCGCCAGGCCGGAACCGCACAGGCGGTTGACCGTCAGGCCAGCGGTTTCCACCGGCAGACCCGCCATCAGGCCGGCATGGCGGGCAATGTTACGGGCGTCTTCACCGGCCTGGTTGGTACAGCCGGCAATCACGTCTTCGTAAGCGCTGCGCTCGAAACCGTTGCGCTCGATCACGGCCTTGATGACGCTGGCCAGCAGGTCGTCCGGCCGTACCTTGGCCAGGGCACCGGCGTGGCGTCCGAAAGGTGTCCTCAAGCCGTCGTAGATATAGGCGCTCATGTTCTCTCCTGTGCTTGTGATCCGCGGGAAGGTTCGCCCTCCCGGTCTTGGATAAATCGTTTTACGGCCTGCCAATGATAACGGAAAATGCGCGCCGCTTGTTTCGACAAAAATGATAAGGTAGTTTCATCAAGCGAAACTTAATTTTATCCAAACGTCAGGGTGGCTAAAGATTAATCCGGCCAATGCGCAATTGCAAGCCGTCCGGAGCCCGTTATCCTGCCACCCCGAGCATTAGGAATCTGTCACCGTCCATGACCCGTTACCTGCTTTCCCTGGCCGTCGTGATCGAGCTGCTGGCTCTGGTTACCTCGGTCAGGCTATTCAGTATAGTCGCCGGCTGCCTGTTTCTGGGCTATTTCGTCCTGTTCCTTCCCCGTATCAGTCCCTACGCCCGCGGGTTGCTGCTGGTGACCCTGGCGCTGGTGGCCGGGTTGGCGGCGGGCGGCTACCTGGACCGGGCCGGGTTACTGGACGCGGCAGCATCGGCGGGGTTCTACGGGGCCTTCCTTGGCAGTCTGGGCATGATGCAGTGCCTGGTGCGCCGCTTCGAGGTATTGCGCAGGATCCACGATGTGTTGCTGGGCGGGTCACCGATGCTGCTCTATCCGAAATACGCGGTGACCACCCTGAGCATCGCCTCGGTGCTCAATTTTGGCGTGATGAGTCTGCTCTGCGGAACACTCACCCAGACCCTGGACGAACGCAATATCCACGGCGAATCCCGCCTGAACTGGATTCGCAGCGTGCTTATCAGCGCCCTGCGGGGGTTTGCCCTGGTACCACTGGTAGCACCCACCAGTGTGGCGGTGGCGATCATTACCCGGGAGGTGCCGGCGATCTCCTGGTCCCAGTTGCTGCCCTATGGGCTGGTTGCCTCGATGCTGCTGATTGGCGTCGGCTGGGTACTGGAGCAGAGGCGTTTCCGTAAGGTGAGCGAGGAGCGGGTGAAGCTTGAGGGCTGGCCCCAGGGTTCGAAAACCCTGGTCCTGGTGGTCACGCTGATCCTTGGCAGCATGGCAACGCTGGTGTACACCGCCGGCTTCAATGTCTCCCGGGCGGCAATGATCGCGGTACCGGCGGTGACCATCCTTTATATGCTGTGGTGTGAGCGGCGGCCCTTGGCAGTGTTCCGTGAGGCCACGGAGAACGTCGCCTCCATGAGTAACGAGATGTCGATCTTTGCATCGTCGGCGTGCCTGGGGGTTGCCCTGATCACGCTGGTACCGGACGACCTGGTGTCCGGTATGGCGGCGCAGGAGGCCGGGACCTACCTGGTGGCGGTGGCCGGTTTGCTGATCCTGCCGTTGCTGTCTGCGATCGGGTTGATCCCCATTACCTCCCTGAGCATCCTTGGTGGCCTCCTGCCCCAACTTGAGGCGGTCGGCATGGACATCCTGCCTATCGCCGTGGCGCTGGTGATCGGGTTCTCCCTGGCCATGATGCTGGCGCCCATGGGACCGGCCGTTACCCTGCTGGCGCGCTTTGGCCGGGTGTCGCAACTGAAGGTGGCCTTCGGCTGGAACGGGCTGTTCGTGGCGGCATCCCTGCCGCTGCTGCTGGTGTTCCTGGCGTTACTGGCCTGACCGCCACCGGTCATCCGCCGGTAGACTCTCCAGTTTCCAGGTCCCCCGATTGGTGCACGGCGGAATTTTGAGACCTGGTACCATTGACCGGCCAGAAACAACGCGGGAGTATGAGCCTGTTTCCCCTTTAAGGGACACAAAGGGACGGATCAGCCTCCTGCCGGGGCCGGCCAACAGGAGTTCAGGGATGACACCAGCAACGCCTGCCAATGGGGTACCACCGGTGCCCACCCAAAAAACCTTGCCTGTCCTTCTCCCGCCTGCCGGGGCCCTTTGTCATGTGTGGTCAATCTGGAGTGAATATGCTGTCCATCAGCCGTTTTCCAGTCGTCATCGGTGTTCTTCTTGTACTTGTGATCAGTGAGGGGTCTGCGGGGATGTTTGGGTTAGGCAAACGCTACGATGTTCATCTGTTTCCTCCCGTACAGGGACGGATTCTAATGGATGGTAGACCGCTGTCCGGAGTCACTGTTGTCCGGGAGGCCACCTATGACGACGCAGAGATACAGGAAACCCTGACGGATCAAGAGGGGCACTTTTCATTTCCCGCCTGGACAATCAAATCCCGGACACCCGGCAAACCCTTCGTGGAAGATCGACTGAGGCAGGTTATTGTCGCGAATCATCAGGGCAATAAGTACGTACTTTGGTACTACGTTACGGGTCGAATAGAGGGTGAAAAGGTCATTGCTGAGAAACTCCAGACACTGAGCTGTGATCTGAAGGACGAGGAAATCGATCACCATTTTGTGAAGGCTGAAAATCCGGAGTTTACACACAATATTTCCAGCATCTGTCGCTGGTAAACAGATATCTCATCAAAACATAAGGAAATGTTATGAAGCAGCTATCTCCGAACCTCGCAGCAGAATTTGCCGATATCGTATACGAAGTCAGGGAACCAGGGCCCACGGGGGTGGTCCAGGTCAAACCATCCGAAGCTTTGAAACGGGTTTTCGATATCAAGCTGGGGAGTGGTCCCGTCATGGCTGAGACTGGAGGTTTCTGGGGCTTTTTCCAGAGAACGTCCGGTTTCGCCATGGTAGCTGACGGCAAGAATGACTTCGCCGGCCACCATGTCATCGCAGTACGGGGCACCAGAACCAACCACGACTGGCTGACAAACGGCGATATCGGATTGTCGTCCAGTACCGGCGGCGCCATGGTGCATTCCGGGTTCAACGAGGCTTTTGAAAGTATGAAATCCGGGCTGGAGGCGCTGCTGACCCCGCGCCTGAACCGGGGACCCGTGGCCGGGATTCACTGTATCGGCCACAGTCTGGGCGGTGCTTTGGCGTCCCTGGTATCTGACTGGCTTCATAAACGGTACCGGCTTGATGCCAACCTGTATACCTTCGGCGCTCCCAGGGTCGGTATGAAGGGGTTCGCAACCAAAACCAGCTTTGAAGTCAACAAGCTGCATCGATGTACGCACGGCGCGGACCCTGTGCCGGCGGTCCCTCTCTGGCCATTCATGCACGCCCCGGTCAACGGCATTGAGTATCGCCTCGACAGGGGCGCGGGCATAAGTGCCGCGGCCCACGCCATGGGAGAGGACGGGGTACCCGGCTATCGCAACACCGCGAAGAAGGGTGACTGGGACATGCTTTACCAGAACTCGATGGATTACCTGAATAATCCGGTGAGGCTGGACTATGAACGTCGCCACGAAGCGTCGTTTTCCGGATACTGGACAGAGAAGCTCTCTGCTGCGTTGGTAACGTTGCTGAAGGACGCTGGATACTATTCCGCCGTATTGGCCCAGGCCGCCATCAGTACGTCATTAACCTTTTACGACCTCCTTGCCCATACCCTGGAAGATATTGCCAGGGCTTCAACGTCACTGGCCGAGCAGACCCGCGGCCTGCTCGGTCATATGCTTGCCTTCGCAAAGGCGGCGGTAACAACCGTGGTTGAAATGACCTTCAGCTTTATCCGCTGGGTGTTCGATAAAACCGCTGGCGCCTTGTATGCGTCGGTACGGCAGGCTATTGAGCAAAGCTAGCCTGGTGCCGCTCGCCTCGCCGTCCTGGTGGTTGCCCCAACCTGTCAGCAGCCTGCTAAGCTAAACGGACTGCAGTCCCATTGACCGTGCAACGGAGGCACCATGAGGCGAGTGGTCTTTAACCAGAAAGGTGGCGTCGGTAAATCCAGTATTGCGTGTAACCTGGCGGCGATCGCCGCGTCGAAGGGCAAGCGGGCGCTGGTGGTGGATCTGGACCCCCAGGGCAATTCGACCCTGTACCTGCTGGGCAGGTCCCCTGAGGGCCTGAAGGATACCGTGGCGGATCTGCTGGAGCAGACGGTGACCTTTACCGTGTTCAACCGGCCACCGGAGGAGTTCGTCCACGAGACCCGTTTTCCGGGGCTGTCGGTGCTGCCGGCCAGCCCGGAGCTGGAGTTCCTGGAGCGCAAGCTGGAAGCCAAGCACAAGATCTACAAGCTGCGGGAAGCGCTGAAGAAGCTGGAGGACGAGTTCGACGAGATCTACATCGACACTGCTCCCTCCATGAACTTCTATGCCCGTGCCGCCCTGGTGGCCGCGGACCGCTGCCTGATTCCCTTCGATTGCGACGATTTCTCCCGGCAGGCCCTGTATAACACCCTCAACGAAATCGGCGACCTGCGGGAAGACCACAACGAGACCCTGGTGGTGGAAGGCATCATTGCCAACCAGTTCCAGCCCCGGGCCAAATTGCCCCAGCAGGTGATCCAGGAACTGATGGACGAAGGTCTGCCGGTATCACCGGTGCGATTGTCCAGCTCGGTGAAGATGAAGGAATCCCACCAGCGCCAGGAACCGCTGATCTACATGGCGCCCAGCCATGGGTTAACGGTTCAGTACTGTGAGCTTTACGACGCCCTGGACAGGGCGCCGGTCTCGTCCAGTTAGTCATTATTCCACAAGAATCTCTGGTACGGCGGATCTGGCTTCTTTGACATCGGACGTCGGTTCAAGGACGGCCAGTGCCTGGATGAGGCTTCTGGCGATACCGAGATAGGCCCGGGACAGGCTACCTGCCGGTTCTCCAACCAGGACAGGCTGCCCCGAATCTGCTCCCTCCCGGATGCGGATGTCCAGCGACAGCTCGCCCAGCAAACGGGGACCGGCCTCTTCCGCCATCCGTGCGGCGCCACCCTGCCCGAAGATATGCTGCTCGTGCCCGCACTCGCTGCAGACATGGGTGCTCATGTTCTCGATAATCCCCAGCACTGGCACATTCACCTTCTTGAACATGGCCAGGCCCTTGCGGGCGTCCAGCAGGGCGATGTCCTGGGGGGTGGTGACGATGACGGCGCCGGAGACGGGGATTTTCTGGGCCATGGTCAGGTGGATATCGCCGGTACCCGGGGGCAGGTCCACGATCAGGTAATCCAGGTTATCCCAGCGGGTCTCGTACACCAGCTGTTGCAGGGCCCGGGTCACCATGGGGCCGCGCCAGATCACCGGGGTGTCTTCGTCCATCATGAAGCCAATGGACATGGTCTGGATGCCATGGCCCATCAACGGATCCATTTTCCCGTCGCGGGTTTCCGGCGAGCCGGTGATGCCCAGCATGCGGGGCTGGCTGGGGCCGTAGAGGTCGGCGTCGAGCATGCCCACACGGGCTCCCTCTGCGGCGAGCGCGAGCGCCAGATTGGTGGCGGTGGTGGATTTGCCGACGCCGCCCTTGCCGGAGGCGACGGCGATCAGGTGCTTTACTCCGGGCACGGCGCGGGGGCCGCCGGCCCCCGCATCGCCACGCTGGGGCATGTTGACTACGGAACTGGACATAAGCCTTCTCCTATTTTTCCACAAAGGCACGTTCGATGACGTAGTCACCGGGTTCGCCCTGCTGGGGTGAGCCCTTGAACCCCAGGCTATCGAGCATGGAGGTCATGGAATCCAGCATGGCCGGACTGCCGCAGAGCATCGCGCGGTCGGTCTCCGGGTTGAGCTGGGGCAGGCCCAGGTCTTGGGCCAGCTTGCCGTTCTCGATCAGGGTGGTGATGCGGCCCTGGTTACGGAAGGGTTCCCGGGTCACCGTTGGGTAGTACACCAGTTGGTCGCGGATGTATTCCCCCAGGAACTCGTGGTTGGGTAGCTCTTCGGTCAGGTAGTCGTGGTACGCCAGCTCACTCACCTCCCGCACGCAGTGCACCAGGATCACCTTGTCGAAGCGTTCGTAGGCTTCCGGGTCACGGATGATGCTCATGAACGGTGCCAGCCCGGTGCCGGTACCGAGCAGGTAGAGGTTCCTGCCCGGATTGAGGTCGTGCATCACCAGGGTGCCCACGGGCTTGCGGCTGATGAACAGGTCGTCGCCTTCCTTCAGATGTTGCAGGCGGGAGGTGAGCGGGCCGTCTGGCACCTTGATGCTGAGGAACTCCAGGTACTCGTCATGGTTGGCGCTGGCGATACTGTAGGCCCGCAGCAACGGTTTGCCGTCCACTGGCAGGCCGATCATCACGAAATGGCCGTTCTCGAACCGCAGGCTCTGGTCCCGGGTGGTACGGAAACTGAACAGGGTGTCGTTCCAGTGATGAACGCTGATAACGCTTTCTTTTCCCAATGCAGCCATGATGTCTTCTCCTTGAGTAATGGTTTTTGAGTCAGGTGAATTCAGGATGAATAGAGGGCCAGGGCGGCCATGGCGGTGACTACCAGCAGCCCGCTCAGGCTCGCCAGCAGCGCCATGGGGCGCCAGCCCTGAGCGATAATGGCTCCGAGGCTGGTGCGCATGCCCAGCGCCGCCATCACCACCAGCAGGCAGGCGCCGGAGGCCGTCACCAGCAACTGGCGCAGCTCCTCTGGCAGCCACCCCAGGCTGTTGAGGGCGAACAGGGCGACGAAACCCAGCAGGAACCAGGGGTGGTCGGCGGGGCCGGAGCTGCGGTCGTTCAGCAGCGCGCCCAGCAGCAGGATCAGTGGCGCCAGCAGGGCGACCCGCAGCAGCTTCGTGAGGGTGGCGATGTCCCCCGCGCCGTCGGACACCAGGTAACCGGCGCCGGCGGCCTGGGCCACATCGTGAATGCTTGCGCCCAGTAACAGGCCGGTATGAAGCTCGCTGAATCCCAGCCCTGAAAACAGCGGCGGAAGCAGCAGCATGGACAGCGTGCCCAGACCGGTAACGCCCACCACGACGCCCAGTAAGCGCCGTTCCTCCAGCTTGCCCTGGGGAATCACGGCGGCCACGGCGACCGCCGCTGAAACCCCGCAGATCGCCACGGCAACCCCCGCCACCAGGCTCTGCATGCGGGGCAGGTTCAGCCATTGCCCCAGCAGCAGGGCGCTGCCAATGGTCAGGGGCACGCAGGTCAGCACCACCAGCAGGGGCAGGCTGCCCACGGCCATCAGTTGTTCCGCGCCGATGCGGGCCCCCAGCAGGGCGACGCCGAGGCGCAGGATCGGGCGGGCGCAAAAGTCCACCCCCGGTCGCATGCGCTCGTCACTGGCCTGGCTGGCAAAGCCGAAGCCCAGCAGCAGCACCAGTACCAGCGCGGGGGCGCCGTAATGCTCCGCCAGGAAGCTGCCCGCCAGGGCCACAACCACGCACAGGGCCGCTCCCGGGTAGCGCCGCTTCAACGGCACCGCCCAGGGGTGATCCAGGGCGCGCAGGCTGGTGTTCATGACACCTGCTCACACAGCTGGCGCAGGTACGACCAGGGGTAGAGTCCCCGGTTGTGGCCGTCGCTGAAGTGGAACTGCATGGCACTGACCCCGTGCACATTCAGGTTGTCGATGCCGATGTCCGCGTCGATCAGGCTGATGGCGCCCTTCTGGCGGGCGTTGCTACAGCTGGAGCAGGCGCAGGATTTGCGCAGGGTCAGGCAGCTGAGGTGGCTTTCCAGGCCGTCGGGCCAGGTGATTTCCACCATCTTCTGTTTGCGGCGCAGGCGGATCTGGCTCGGCGCTTCCGTGGGTGTCTGGGCAGAGGGTTGGGCAAGGGCTTCGGCGGTCATGGTGTTACTCCTTCAACATCGGTCGTCGGTTTGCGGATGGCAGGCTCAGCGGGCGCTTCCGGCATCTGAACCGTGTTCACCGGTATCTCCAGGGGGCGGGCGCTGCTCTGGCTGGCGGTCAGCAGCGCAACCAATACGGCCAGGGCTTTCAAACTCGTTATGACAAGTTGAGTCATGACTTACCTCTCGAGAAACTGCAGCTTGTCGCCCTGGTCGACCCACTGTTCGGCGTCCGGCAATGGTGCCCCCACTTCACTGATCACCGGCCAGACCTGGGCCAGTTCGGCGTTCAGCTCGATGAAGTGGCGCTGGTCGTCCGGCAGGTCGGATTCCTCGTAGATGGCCTCTGCGGGGCATTCCGTGACGCAGAGGCTGCAGTCGATACAGGTCTCCGGGTTGATCACCAGGAAGTTGGGGCCTTCGTGAAAGCAGTCGGCCGGGCACACGTCCACGCAGTCGGTGTACTTGCAGCGGATGCAGTTTTCGGTAACGACAAAGGTCATGTCGGTCTCCTTCAGAGTCGTTCAGGGTGGCCGGCCGAAGCCGACCTACCCCCGATCAGGCAGCAGTGTCGAGTTTCGACATGGCCCAGCGGGCCAGCTTGCGCACGTCCGGATCCGGGTCGTCCATGGCGGTCTGTACAAAGGGCAGGCCGTCGCTGTGGCCGATGGTGCCGAGCGCCCCGATGGCGGCCTTGCGCAGGTTGCTCATGGCATCCTGGGAGCACTCGCCCAGTACCGGAATGGCCTGTGCGGAGCCCAGCTTGCCCAGGGCGTCCACGGCCTTTTCCCGTACCTGCCAGAGCTCGTCCCGGGTAGCGGTCATCAGCGCCGGCAAGGCCGTCTGGTGGTCCAGCTTGCCGATGCTGTTGGCAGCCTCGCAGCGCACCTGCCAGTGGTCATCGTTAAGCAGTCCGATCAGGGCCTGGCCCACCTGCTGGGGGCTGGCGTAGACCAGGGCGCCGGTGGCGGCGCGGCGCACTTCCGGGTCCTTGTCGTGCTGGGCCGCTTCAACCAGCGCGGGCAGGTTCTCCGGCTGCTTCAGCCAGCCGATCACGCCCACGGCTTCACGCCGGACAACGGGGTCAGCGTCACTGAGGCGTTTCAGGGCCGGGCGTTGTGAGCCCGGGTTCCGCAGCGGTTTGAGGGCCCGCAGTATGCCGGCCACCACGAAACCATCCGAGCTGTTGTCCAGGGCTTCCAGCAACGGCTCGGCCATGGCCGGGTCTTTCAGGTCAGCGAGGGCGTGGGCGGCGGCGTTGCGCACCACCTCGTCGTTGTCACCCAGGGCGGCGATGAGGGCATCGGCCATGTCCTCGGCTTCGAACTCGTCCACCACCTTGGCGGCTTCCTGGCGCACGGCGGTGTCGCTGTCCCGCAGGGCGAGCAGCAGCAGTTCCACCGCTTCCGGTTCACCGGAGTCCACCAGGTCGAGCACGCCCACACGGCGGATGCCGGGGTCATCGGAGGCCAGCTTGACGGCGATGGCCTGCAGTTCGGGGTCGTCGTAGGTCTTCATGGCTAACCTCAGCTCAGCAGGTAGGGGATGTTGACGGTGACGGCATCCGTGGGGCAGTCCGCCTCGCAGGGCATGCAGTACCAGCACTCGTCGTATTTCATGTGGGCCTTGCCGGTGTCCTCGTTGATCCACAGGACATCCAGGGGGCAGACGTCGATGCATACGGTGCAGCCCTTGTCGGCGATGCACTTGTCCTCGTCCACAGTCACCGGGACGCTGGAATGATGATTGGCGATAGGCATGGTCGTTTCCTCTCTCAAAGTCTTTATGAATCAGCAAAGCCTTTATGGATCAAGCGTTGGCGGCTTTCTGAACCCGCAACTTGTTGTAGGCGTCCTTCTCTTCACCGAGGGACACGATGTAATCGGCGATGGGCCGCTTGCCGCTGGCCATGTTGCCGTTCTCGTCCTTGTACAGGCGGGTGTGGCAGAACCAGTCCTCGTTGTTCTGGTCCGGGCAGTCCACCCGGTAGTGGTAGAGGCCCCAGCGGGATTCGGTGCGGTACAGGGAGGCCCGGGCGGCCATCTCGGCGCAGTCGATAATGGACTGCACTTCCATGGCCCGGAGCAGCTCGTGGGGGTCGCGGGCGCAGAGCATGGGCACGTCGTCCCGCACGGACAGGATGCGCTCCAGGCCGATCTCCATTTTCTTGGTGACCTTGGGCGGCTGCAGGTAGTCGTTCACCAGCCGGCGCACCTTGTATTCCATCTGCTCCGGAGGAATACCATCGGAGCGCTTCATGGGTGCCTGGATGCGCTCCAGTTCGGCTTTAATGAAGTCCTCATCCAGCTTGATCTCACCCCGGGTCTTGACGAACTCGGCGGCGCTTTCGCCACAGATCTGGCCGTACACGAAGGCCCCCAGCATGTAGTTATGGGGCACGCTGGCCATGTCCCCGGCGCCATAGAGGCCGGGCACGGTGGTGGCACCGGTTTCATCGGTCCACACACCGGAGGCGGAATGGCCGGAGCAGAAGCCGATTTCGGAGATGTGCATTTCCACCATGCGCTGGCGGTAGTTCACTTTCCGACCTTCATGGAAGCGGCCACGGCTGGGGCGCTCGTTGGTGTGCAGCACGGTCTCGATTTCCTGGATGGTTTCTTCCGCCAGGTGGTCCAGTTTCAGGAACACCGGGCCGGTGCCGGATTCCAGTTCCTTGAAGAACTCCAGCATCATCTGGCCGGACCAGTAGTCACACTCGATAAAGCGCTCACCGAAGGCATTGGAGGTAAAGCCGCCCAGGGGACCGGTAACGTAGGCACAGGCCGGGCCGTTGTAGTCCTTCAGCAGCGGGTTCACCTGATAGCATTCCAGGTTCGCCAGGTCGGCACCGGCGTGGTAGGCCATGGCGTGGCCGTCACCATTATTGGCCGGGTTCTCATAGGTGCCGAACAGGTAGCCGGAAGTGGGCAGGCCGATGCGGCCGGCGGCGCCGGTGGCCATGATCACCGCCTTGGCGCGGATGATGATGGGCTCGGCAGTGCGGGTGTTGACCCCGATCATGCCGGCAATCTTGCCGTCCGGGTCTTTCAGCAGACGGGTGGCGGTGTAGCGGTTCTCGATCTCCACCCGGTTGCGGCGCAGGCGGCGGTAGAGGATCTTCTTGACGTTGTGGCCTTCCGGCATGGGCAGTACATAGGTGCCCAGGTGGTGCACCTTTTTCATGTCGTAGTCGCCGGTTTCGTCTTTCTGGAAGTGCACGCCCCAGGAGTCAAGCTTCTCGATCATCGGGAAGGAGCGGGTGGCGTAGGCCATCAGCGCCGGCTGGTGGACGACGCCGTCGTTGGCGATGGTGATCTCCTTCACGTACTGCTCGGGGGTGGCGTGACCGGGCACGACGGCATTGTTGAGGCCGTCCATGCCCATGGAGATGGCGCCAGAGCGTTTGACGTTGGCTTTCTCCAGCAGCATGACCTTCAGGTTGGGGTCCTGCTCCTTGGCGGTAACCGCCGCCATGGGTCCGGCGGTGCCGCCGCCGATGACCAGTACGTCGGTGTCGATTACGGGAATGTCGTTGATCTTCATCATCAGGTGCTCCTATTTCCGGTCGATCCGGAATTGGTATTTGAAGGAATCGCCGCGATAGCAGAGGTATTCAAAATCGATGGGCCGGCCGTCCCGGTTATGGGTCAGTCGTTCCACCCGCAGGATGGCCTCGCCGGCCTTCAGGTTGAGGTAGTGCTGGGTTTCGTCGTCCGCGAGGATGGCGTCCAGGCCGATATCAGCGCCGCCCAGGGGCAGGCCGAAGAGGTTCTCCAGCATCGGGAAGATGTCCCCGGACAGGTCCAGGCTGAACATCTGCCGGCCCACATCCAGGGGGAAGTAGCTGTTCTCGATACAGACCGGCTCACGGTTCAGGTAGCGCACGCGCTTCACTTCCACCACGTCGTCACCGGCGTGCAGATCCAGCGCCGCAGCCACTGCCTTGGGCGCCTTCATCTGCTGGATGCTCAGCACCCGGGCGGAAGCCTCGTAGCCCTGGGCGGCCATGGCCTCGCCGAAGCCTTCCAGACGCTGCACGTTCTGCACCGCCTTGGGCTTGCTGACGAAGGTGCCCTTGCCCTGGGCCGAGAACACCAGGCCCTCGTTGTGCAGGTCCCGCAGGGCCTGGCGGATGGTGATCCGGGACACGCCAAAGGTTTTCATCATGGCGTTCTCGGAGGGCAGCCGTTCGTGGACCTGGTACTGGCCCTCGAGGATCTGCCGCCGCAGGCTGTCGCGTATCTGCACATACAGCGGCAGTGGCGAATGCCCAGCCATCAGTTGGGTGGCGTTGTTCATCGTGTGCCCTCCCGCTTGTCATGACAGGTCATGGCGAGTGCAGTCGAAGTCAGGTCAAAGAGGTTCATGGTTTACCCCGCCTTGTTCTGCTGTTCGAATGCGTTGAGGGTTTCCTGGCGGATCAGCTCCAGACACTGGCGCTTCAATTCCATGAACTCCGGCGTGGTGATCAGGGACTGCTCCCGGGGCCGGGGCAGCTCCACAGGAATGTCGGCGATAATCCGCCCGGGGCTGGCACTCATGACCACAATGCGGTCAGAGAGGAACACGGCCTCGTCGATGTCGTGGGTGACGAACACCACGGTGTTGTGGAACTCGCTCCAGATCTCCAGCAGGTTCTCCTGCATCATGGAGCGGGTCTGGGCGTCCAGGGCGCCGAAGGGCTCATCCATCAGCAACACGCTGGGGTAGTTGGCCAGCGCCCGGGCAATGCCCACCCGCTGCTGCATACCGCCGGACAGGGTGTTGGGATAGGCGTTCTCGAACGCCGCCAGCCCTACCAGGGACAGGAAGGTGCGGGCGATGCTACAGGCTTCTGATTTGCTGGAACCGGCCATCAGCGGGCCGAAAGCCACGTTTTCCTTCACCGTTTTCCAAGGGAACAGGGAGTGTTGCTGGAACACCATGCCCCGGTCCGGGCCCGGTTCGGTGACCGGCTTGCCGTCCACGGTGACCTCACCCTGACTGGGTTTCACGAAACCCGCCACGGTGTTCATCAGCGTGGACTTGCCGCAGCCGGAGGGGCCCAGCAGACACAGGAACTCGCCCGGGCGCACGGTCAGGCTGGCGCTTTGCACCGCCATATGGGGGCCGCTGGCGGTGTCGAAGACGATATCCACGTCCCGCACCGAAATCCGTCCCCGGTCCTCGCCGGTCTTGTTGCCCTTGCCCTGCAGACGGCTGTGGTCCAGCACCGCCAGTCGGTTGTCGTTCATCATCGCTGCATCACTCATGACTGACCTCCTTTTACCTGCCACTTGAGAAGCGGGTTACAGGCCTTGCGGATCAGCAGGGTGCACAGGGTGCCCAGGCCACCAATGGTGAGCATGCCGATGATGATCTGCGGGTACTGGATCAGGGTGTAGGAGTTCCAGGTGTAGTAACCAATGCCGTACTGGCCGCTGATGATTTCCCCGGCCAGCAGGGAGAACCAGGCCACGCCCATGCCGATGGCCAGGCCCGCCACGATGGAGGGCATGGCCCCGGGCAGCACCACGTGCCAGAGAATGGCACGGTTGCTGGCGCCCAGGCTGCGGGCCGCGCGGATCAGCACACTGTTGGTCTGCTCAACCCCGTGGATGGTGTTCAGCACCACCGGGAACAGGGCCCCCAGGAAGGTGATGAAGATGATGCTGGCCTGCTCGGTGGGCAGCATCAGGATGGCCAGGGGAATCCAGGCCACCGCCGGAATGGGTCGCAGCAGTTCGATGTAGGGCAGAATGATGTCCTCGGCCCATTTGGAACGGCCCATGGCCACGCCCAGAATGACGCCAATTACCACCGCCAGACCGTAGGCAATGGCCACCCGTTGCAGGCTGTGCAGGATGTGCAGATAGAATTCCTGGCCACCCAGTTCCGTCACCAGCGCTGAGCCCACGGCAGTGGGGGCCGGAATGTTGTCGAAGTTGATGTAGACGTTAAAGCCGGCGTCGGAGGCGAACTGCCACAGAACCACCGCCACAATCAGTGCCACCACACGCACCAGGTAGCGGCTGCCAGTGGCGCGGAACCACAGGCCGGTGGGCGAGGGACGTTTCGTTGCCGTCGGGGTATTGGCAGCGGGCCGGGGCGTTTCCGGCGCCGTCACCGACGGGGCGGGCGTTGCCTCTGCGACAGCCTCCGGCGCCGTGGTTTTCAATGCTGCGTTGCTCTTGCTGTCCATTGTCTGCTCCTCGGACCTTGCCGGGCGGATACGGCGGTATCCGCCCGGGGGTGGGTCACTCAGCCATGGCCACGGCGCTGTCCCCGGTGATCAGGGTGCCGCCGTTTTCAGCGATGTACTTGTCGGAATCCGCCTTCTTCAGGAAAGCCACCACCTCATCGTCGGTGCCGCGCACCAGGTAGGCCGCCTTGCCGAAGAGCTTCAGGCCGGTGAGGTTGTCGTAGACGTAGGTGGCGTTGATGTCGTCGCCCGTTTCCGACTGGGCAGCCAGCATGTCGGCCACGCTGTCGTAGGTGACGATGCCCTTGTCGGCGAACCAGATTTCCGCCGGCTTGAGGTCCGGGTTATTGGGCTCGGTATCGACCACGGTGCTGACCAGGGCCTCGTAGTCCATGTCCATGGTTTCGTAGGCGTTGCGCAGGTAGCTGTCATCAATCCAGCGGCCGAAATCCAGGTCGGGAACTTCCACTTCCCGCTGCAGCAGGGCGTGGTCGTATTCCAGGGCGTCCACCCATTCCGGCTTGACGCTGGCTTCGAAGGTGGTGATCCCGCCGTCGCTGAAATAGAGGTAGAGCACCTCTTTCTCCACGCCAGTCCATTCGGATACCTGCACCGCCGCGTTCATGGGGTCGTCCTGGATCCACTTCTGGGCTTCCAGGGTGGCGGTCAGATAGCCCTCCACCACTTCCGGGTATTCATCGGCGAACTCCTTGCGCACCACGGTACCGTGGAAGGTGGGGATCTCGGCTTCACTACCGTCGTAGATCTTGCGGCCGGTGCCACGGAACTCCATGATCTCGGACCAGGGGCAGAAGTCCGCATGGGCGTCGATACGGCCCGCCTGGATGTTGGCAGCGCCTACAGGTGGGCTCTGGTTAACGATCTGCACCTTGTCGCTGAGTCCGGCCTCGCTCAGGGCCTTCAGGGTCATGCCCCAGGCCGCGCTGCCCACGGGCACGGAAAGCTGCTTGCCTTCCAGGTCCGCCAGGCTCTGGGCGTCGGAGTCGATGGGGACCACGATGCCGTTACCGGTGCCGCGGAGGTTGTAGCCGGTCACCGCGATAAAGCGGGTTTCCTGCTTGCCGGTTTCCTGGAACTTGGCGCCGTTGACGATCAGCGGGTAATCCCCCATCACACCGAAGTCCAGCTTGCCGGCCAGCATCTGGTTGGTAATGGGCGGGCCGGAATCGTAATCCCGGTAGATGATCTCGTAATCAACGTCTTCGTATTTGCCGGTAGTGGGCAGGTGCTTTTCCAGCAGCTCCAGTTTTTCAAGGATGATGCCGCCGGGGATGGTATTGGTCACCATGCTCTGGTGGCCGATACCGACGCGGATGGTTTCAGCGGATGCGCCGGCCGCAAGCAGCGACAGCGATCCGCACAGGGTGAGTGTTGCCAGTGTTTTCGTGTCTCTCATCGTTATAGCCTTCCCGGTTGGTCCACTTGTACTAACAGGTCATGATGCCTGTGGTAGGTGTTGCAGCCGGCGTGCCAGGAGGAAGGAGAAAGGTTTTAACCCGATGTTTTTCAGGGTTATTCGGGAAAGGGTGAGAACAGAAAGGTGAGAAAATGAACAGTGTTCACTGCGCCCGCCTTTGGTGCGAAGGGCGAATTTCGGTTCCAGGGGGGCGCAGGCGGTTTTGCGGCAGCTATAACAAGTAGTGCAAGTCGTTGGCTGCCTATCCTGTTACTTGCCGGACAACTGATCTGCCATCAGGCGCGGGCGGTTCTGCTCCGCCCGCTCACGCAGGAAATCCCACGTCACCCGCATACGGGCAATGTGCCTCAGCTCCTCGGGCATCAGCATCCAGAAAGTGCGGATAAAGCGGATCTGGTCCGGCAGCACCACTTCCAGCCGGTCGTCGATGTCGGCGGAGAAGGCCGGCAGTATGCCGATGCCGGCGCCGGTAGCGATGGCTTCCTGCTGTGCCAGGACGCTGGTGCTGCGGATGTTGACCTCGCCGGAGCCGGCGATCTCGTCCAGGAACAGCAGTTCGCGGCTGAACACCATGTCGTCCACATAGCTGACGAACTTGTGTTTGCCGAGCTGGTTGCGCTGGCGGATGGGACCGTGCTCTTCCAGGTAGTCGCGGCTGGCGTAGAGCCGGAGCACATAGTCGGTGAGTTTGGTGACGATGAACGGGCCGCGCTCCGGACGCTCCAGGGTGATAACGATGTCCGCTTCGTGGCGGGACAGGCGCAGGGCCCGGGGCATGGCCAGCAGATCCACATGCAGGTGGGGGTAACGGCCAGTGAGGTGCCCCAGTTCCCGGCCCAGCATAATGGTGCCATAGCCCTCGGTGGCACCGATGCGCACCTGGCCGGAGAGTTGTTCGTCGGCCTCCGGCAGGCTCTGCTCGATGCGCACGCTGGCGCTTTCCATCTGCTCCACCTGGGGCAGTAGCTGGCGGCCGGCCTCGGTGAGGCTGTAGCCGGTCTGCTCGCGAATGAACAGGGTCATGCCCAGGCTCTTCTCCAGGGCGTGGATGCGCCGTGAGACCGTGGTGTGGTCCACGCCCATGCGGCGGGCGGCGGCGGTCAGTTTGCCGGCCCGGCTCAGCTCCAGGAAGAATTTCAGGTCATCCCAGTTCATTTTTTAATCGGCCTGTGCATATTTGCAGATCGGGGTTGCATTTAGCGCCATTGTAGCGCTTAAAAATGCACTGCTACTATCCGGTGATCGGTATTTATACAAAGCCAACACAAGAACAACACCGGAGACAGCCCCCATGAACGCACAGGTACCCACCGTCAAACTGCTGATTGACGGCGAATTTGTCGAATCGAAGACCAGCGAGTGGCGGGACATCACCAACCCGGCCACCCAGGAAGTGCTGGCGAAGGTGCCCTTTGCCACCACAGATGAACTGGACACGGCCGTCAGCGCTGCCCGGGAAGCCTTCAAGAGCTGGCGCAAGACACCCATCGGTGTCCGTTCCCGCATCTTCCTCAAATACCAGCAACTGATCCGCGACAACATGAAAGAGCTGGCGGGCATCCTCACCGCCGAGCAGGGCAAGACCCTGCCCGATGCGGAGGGGGATGTGTTCCGGGGCCTGGAAGTGGTGGAACACGCCGCCGGTATCGGCACCCTGCAGATGGGGGAATACGCGAACAATGTGGCTGGCGATGTGGACACCTATACCCTGCGTCAGCCCCTGGGCGTGTGCGCCGGCATCACCCCGTTCAACTTTCCGGCGATGATTCCCCTGTGGATGTTCCCCATGGCCATCGTCACCGGCAACACCTTTGTGCTCAAGCCCTCGGAACGGGACCCCATGGTCACCATGCGGTTGGTGGAGCTGGCCCTGGAGGCGGGCGTTCCCAAGGGCGTGCTGAACGTGGTCCATGGCGGACCGGATATGGTGAACGGCATCTGTGACCACCCGGACATCAAGGCGGTGTCCTTCGTGGGCTCTACCCCGGTGGGCACCCATGTCTACAACCGCGCCTCTCAGGCGGGCAAGCGGGTGCAGTGCATGATGGGCGCCAAGAACCACGCCGTGGTGCTGCCCGATGCCAACAAGGAGCAGACCCTCAACGCCCTGGTGGGCTCATGCTTTGGCGCGGCCGGTCAGCGTTGCATGGCGGTGTCGGCCCTGGTGCTGGTGGGCGAGGCCCGCAACTGGCTGCCGGAACTGGCTCGCCGGGCGGAGAAACTCAACGTCAACGCCGGTACCGAGGAAGGGACCGACGTAGGGCCGCTGATCACCCCGCAGGCGCTGGAGCGCGTGGAGGGCCTGGTGCAGAAGGGCATCAGCGAGGGCGCCAAGCTGGTGCTGGATGGTCGCGATCCCAGCGTGAGGGGCTACGAGAAGGGCAACTTTATCGGGCCCACCCTGTTCTCCGGCGTGACTCCGGACATGACCATCTACAGGGAGGAAATCTTCGGCCCGGTGCTGTGCGTGCTGGAGGCGGAAACCCTGGATGAGGCCATCGACCTGGTCAACGCCAACCCCAATGGCAACGGCACCGCCGTCTTTACCCGCTCCGGCGCGGCGGCCCATCGTTTCCAGGAGCATATCGACGTGGGCCAGGTGGGCATCAACGTACCCATTCCGGTGCCCGTGCCCTACTTCTCGTTTACCGGTTCCCGGGGGTCCAAGCTGGGGGACCTGGGTCCCTACGGCAAGCAGGTGGTGCAGTTCTACACCCAGACCAAGACCGTCACCGCCCGCTGGTTCGATGAGGACGAGCAGGTGGGTTCCGTGAACACCACCATCAACCTGCGGTAAGCGACATAGGGAAGGAGCAACGACATGGCTTACGAAACGATCCTGACGGAGGTAAAAGGCCGGGTTGGTGTTATCACCCTGAACCGGCCCAAGGCCCTGAATGCCCTGAACAGCCAGTTGATCGAGGAACTGAACCTGGCGCTCGACGAGCACGAGCGCAATCCTGACATTGGCTGCATCGTGCTGGCCGGCTCCGAGAAGGCCTTTGCCGCGGGCGCCGACATCAAGGAGATGTCGGTGCTGGAATACCCCCAGATCTACCTGGATGACTTCTTCGCCCAGGCGGATCGTATCGGCCAGCGGCGCAAGCCGATGATTGCAGCGGTGGCCGGCTATGCTCTGGGTGGTGGCTGCGAGCTGGCGCTGATGTGCGACTTTATCTACGCCGCCGACAACGCCCGTTTCGGCCAGCCGGAGATCAGTCTGGGTGTGCTGCCGGGCATCGGTGGTACCCAGCGCCTGACCCGGGCCCTGGGCAAGGCCAAAGCCATGGAGATGTGCCTCACCGGCCGCCAGATGGATGCGAAGGAAGCGGAAACCGCCGGCCTGGTGGCCCGGGTGTTCCCGGCGGACCAGCTGCTGGCGGAAACCCTCAAGGCCGCGGACAGCATTGCGGAAAAGTCCCTGCCAAGCACCATGATGACCAAGGAGGCGGTGAACCGGGTGTTCGAGACCAGCCTGAGCGAAGGGGTGCGCTTCGAGCGGCGGATCTTCCACGCCATCTTCGCCACCCATGACCAGAAGGAAGGCATGCGGGCCTTTGTCGAGAAGCGCAAGCCGAACTTCAAACACCAGTAGGCCTGTAACGCCCCGGACAACAAAAACATTGGAGGCACAATCATGAAAATCGGATTTATCGGCCTGGGCAACATGGGCGCGCCCATGGCCAGCAACCTGCTCAAGGCCGGCCACGAACTGACCGTATTTGACCTGGTACCGGCGGCGGTGGAGAAAGCCCGCGCCGAGGGTGCAACCGCCGCGGACAGTATTGCCGCCGTGGCCGGTAGTGATGTCGAGCTGGTGATCACCATGCTGCCCGCCGCAAAGCATGTGAAGGCCGTCTACCTCGCGGAGGATGGCATCCTGGCGAATGTGGCCAGGGGCGTGCACCTGATCGACAGTTCCACCATCGACCCCATGACGTCCCGGGATGTGGCCGCCCAGGCAGCAAAGCAGGGCAACCCGATGCTGGATGCCCCCGTGTCCGGCGGTACCGGCGGTGCCCAGGCGGGCACCCTGACCTTTATGGTGGGCGGCGAGGACAGCGAGTTCGCCTTTGCCCGCCCCGTGCTGGAGAACATGGGCCGGAATATCGTACATTGCGGTGCCGCCGGCAATGGCCAGGTGGCCAAGATGGCCAACAACATGCTGCTGGGTATCTCCATGATCGGCGCCGCGGAGGCCATGAGCCTGGGGGTGTCCATGGGCATGGACCCGGAAGTGCTGGCCGGGGTCATCAACACCTCCAGTGGCCGCTGCTGGAGCACCGACACCTACAACCCCTATCCAGGCGTTATCGAGACCGCCCCCTCCAACCGGGGTTACACCGGCGGTTTCGGTACCGACCTGATGGTCAAGGACCTGGGCCTGGCCACCGAGGCCGCCAAGGTGGCGGGCCAGCCGGTGGTGATGGGCGCCCTGGCCCAGCAGCTCTACCAGTCCATGAGTTTCGAGGGTCATGGCCACCTGGATTTTTCCGCCATTATCAAACGTTATCGCAAGGAGTCTGAATGAGTGACAGCCAGCCTGAACTGATTGTCGAAGTCCGTGGCCGCTACGGCTATCTGACTCTGAACCGCCCCAAGGGGCTGAATTCCCTGACCCTGGGTATGGTGCGGGACATGCACCGGCAACTGGACGACTGGGCCGAAGACAGCAGCATCGATGCGGTTGTCGTCCTGGGTGCCGGTGACCGGGCCTTCTGCGCCGGGGGCGACATCCGCGCCCTGTATGACAGTTACCGGTCCGGTGACAACCTGCACCGGGTGTTTTTCGAGGAGGAGTACGCCCTCGACCAGGCCATCCACGACTATTCCAAGCCGGTGCTGGCCCTGATGAACGGCATTGTCATGGGGGGCGGCATGGGCATCGCCCAGGGCGCCAGTCTGCGCATTGTCAGTGATCGGTCGAAGCTTGCCATGCCCGAGACCGGCATCGGCTACTTTCCCGATGTGGGGGCGACGTATTTCCTGGGGCGCCTGCCAGGCCGCCTCGGGGAATACCTGGCGGTGACCGGCAGCCACCTGGATGCTGCGGATGCCATCCATGCCGGATTGGCGGACCTCTATATACCCGAGGAAACCTTCGCCACCATCGACGTCACCCTGGACGGCACCGACGCCACCACCGTGGCTTCCCTGACGTCAGGTCTGGCCCATGCCGCCGCCGAGCCAGGGACCTCCCGCCTGGCCGAGATGCAGCCGGCCATCGATGAGCACTTTGCGAAGCCTGATCTGCGGGCGGTGCGTGATTCCCTGCGCCAGGAGCAGCGTCCGGCGTACGCGGACTGGGCCCGGGACACCCTGAAGGCACTGGATACACTGTCCCCCCTGGGCATGGGCCTGTCCCTGGAACTGGTACGCCGGGGCCGGGAGCTGTCCCTTGCAGAAGCCCTCCAACTGGAGCTGGCGCTGGATTATCAATGGTTCGACCGGGGCGATATTGTCGAGGGCATCCGAGCGCTCATCGTGGACAAGGACAAGTCTCCGAAATGGCGTATCGCGAGCATTGATGACCTGAAGCCTGAGGACATTTCCGTCTTTTTCGACGAGGCCCGGTAACCAACGGTTTGTCACCCTGTCAGACGCAGAGAACAACAAGAGAACGCCACCATGCAGGATATTGAGTTCAACGAAGACCAGCGGATGATCCGCGACATGGCCCGGCAGTTTGCCCAGAGCGAACTGGCGCCCCGGGCAGCGGAGTGGGACAAGTCCGGCTATATCGACGAGGCCGTGATCCGGCAGATGGGCGAGCTGGGCCTGCTGGGCATGGTGGTGCCGGAGGAGTGGGGCGGTAGCTTCGTGGACTTCGTCGCCTACGCCCTGGCGGTGGAGGAAGTGGCCGCCGGCTGCTGCGCCACCAGTACCCTGATGAGCGTGCATAACTCCGTGGGTTGCGCCCCGGTGCTCAACTACGGCACCGAGGACCAGAAGAAACGCTGGCTGCCCTCCCTGGCCAGTGGCGAGACCATCGGCTGTTTCTGTCTGACTGAACCCCAGGCTGGCTCCGAGGCCCACAACCTCAAGACCCGGGCGGAACTGAAGGACGGCGAATGGGTGCTCAACGGTGCCAAGCAGTTTGTCACCAACGGCAAGCGGGCCGGGCTGGCGGTGGTGTTCGCAGTGACCGACCCGGACCAGGGCAAGCGCGGCCTGTCCGCCTTCCTGGTGCCCACCGATAACCCCGGTTTCCGGGTGGACCGCATGGAGCACAAGCTGGGCATCCGCGGCTCCGACACCTGTGCCATCACCCTGGAGGATTGCCGCATTCCCGAGGAAAACCTGCTGGGAGAGCGGGGCAAGGGCCTGAACATTGCCCTGTCCAACCTGGAAGGTGGCCGTATCGGCATCGCTGCCCAGGCGGTGGGGGTGGCCCGCGCGGCCTTCGAGGCAGCCCTGAAGTACGCCCGTGAACGGGTGCAGTTCGGGGTGCCGCTCACTGAGCACCAGAGTATCGCCAACATGCTGGCGGATATGCACACCCGCCTGAATGCGGCACGACTGCTGGTAGTCCACGCCGCCCGCCTGAAAACCGCCGGCCAGCCCTGCCTGTCGGAGGCTTCCCAGGCCAAGCTGTTTGCCAGCGAGCTGGCGGAGGAAGTCTGCTCTCACGCCATCCAGATCCACGGCGGCTACGGTTACCTGGAAGACTACGGGGTTGAGCGACTTTACCGGGACGCCCGCATCACCCAGATCTACGAGGGCACCAGCGAGGTGCAGCGGCTTCTGATTGCCCGGGAACTCAAGAACCTGCTCTGACCGGTTGTTGACGGGCAGGCCTGCAAACGGTTCAGCAGGCATGCGCCGGGGAACGGGCTTACGTGGCACCCGCTGCGGCACAGGCGATCATGGCATGATAATGTGATCGCATTACGCAAGGGGGAACACCATGAGCTTCTCGAATCCGCTGACCCGTCTCGTCAACATCCAGTACCCGATCGTCCAGGCACCGATGGTGGGGGTTTCCACGCCCGAGCTGGCCGCCACCGTATCCAATGCCGGGGCCCTGGGCTCCATCGGGATCGGGGCCAGTTCGGTGGAAAAGGCGCGGGAGATGATTGCCGCCACCCGTGCGCTGACGGACAAACCGTTTAACGTCAACGTGTTCTGTCACCAGGCCGCCACGCCGGACCCGGAGCGGGAGACCAACTGGGTCAGCCACCTCAGGCCCTTCTTCGACGAGTTCGATGCCACCCCGCCGTCGGCGCTGAACGCGCCCTACCGGAGTTTCACTGAAGACCGTTCAACCCTGGACATGCTCCTGGAGGAACGGCCGGCGGTGGTCAGTTTTCATTTCGGGTTACCGCCGAAGGAATGGATCCGCTCCCTTCAGGAGGCGGGCATCGTGACCTTTGGCTGCGCCACAACCCCCGACGAGGCGGTCAAGGTGGAAGCCGCGGGCGTGGATGCCATCGTTGCCCAGGGCGCCGAGGCCGGGGGGCATCGTGGTGTATTCGAGCCGGAGAAGGGCGACCAGCAACTGGGTATCCTGCCCCTTACCCGCCTGGTCTGCGCCAATAGCCGCGTGCCGGTTGTCGCGGCGGGCGGGATCATGGATGGCCAGGGCATCGGCGCCGTGATGGAACTGGGGGCAGCCGGCGCCCAACTGGGCACCGCTTTCATCCTGTGCCCGGAGTCCAGCGCCAGTGCCGGCCATCGCGATGCGATGCGCAGTGACCGCAGTCATCACACGCAGATTACCAGCGCCATCTCGGGCCGCCCCGCCCGGGGCATTGTGAACCGTTTTTATACGGATGTTGATCTGGCCGGCGCCCCGACGCTACCCGACTATCCCATTGCCTACGATGCGGGAAAGGCCCTGGCCGCTGCCGCAACCGCAAAGGGGAGCCAGGCATTCGCGGCCCACTGGGCGGGCCAGGGGGCGCCGCTGGCCCGGGAGATGCCAGCGGGGGAGCTGATCGAAAGACTGGTGCAGGAATGTCCCCCGCTGAGTTCCCGGTGATTACGACCTCCTGCCGGTTCGTCCGTTCCGACGATGTGTGAGCTTGCTTATCAAATGATCATGTAGTGGATCCCACAGAACCCGGTGGTGTCTCGAAGGGGCACCGCCGTTGGCGAGGAAACCGCTCATGTCAGATCTTCCCACCTCCCTGAACATTGAAGAGTCCGGCGGTGTGGCCCGTGTCACCCTGGCGCGACCGGATGCCCTGAATGCCCTGGACCGGCCCCTGATCCAGGCCCTGCGAACCTGGTTCAATGAACTCTACTATCGTCGGGATATCCGCGTGGTGGTGCTGGCCGGCGAGGGCCGTGCCTTCTGCGCCGGGCTGGACCTCAAGGAGCAGGCACAGACGCCGATCAACCCCCGGGTAGGTGGCGCGCTGGACGAGCAGCGGGCGGTGCGGGACATCATGGTGGCCATGCGCCGCTGTCCCCAGCCGATCATCAGCATCGTGCAGGGTTCCGCCAGCGGTGGCGGTTTTGCCATTGCCCTGGCCAGTGATATCCGCCTGCTCACCCCCGATGCCCGCATGAACGCCGCCTTTATCAAACTGGGGCTCAGTGGCTGTGATGTGGGTGTCAGTTACTTCCTGCCCCGCATGGTCGGCGCCTCCGTGGCGGCGGAATACCTGCTCACCGGTCGTTTTATCGAGGCCGAGAGGGCCCGGGAACTGGGGCTCACCAGTCTGGTGGCACCGCTGGAGCAGCTCCATGAGCATGCCGACGGCCTGGTGGCGGACATGCTGCGGGCCACGCCCCTGGGGTTGCGGTTGACCAAGGAAGCCCTGGGCCTGGCCATCGACGCCCAGGGCCTGGAAGCGGTGGTGGCCCTGGAGGACCGCAACCAGATCCTGTGTGTGCAGGATGATGATTTCCAGGAAGGAGTGAGTGCCTTCCTGGAAAAGCGCGAACCCCGATATGCCCGCGAAGGAGAACCATCATGAACGCAGAAGAACTGATGTACCGGAAAGGCCTCCTGGACGGCGAACGCATCCTGGTGACCGGTGGTGGCACCGGGCTGGGTAAGGAAATGGCCGAAGCCTGTCTGATCCTGGGGGCCCATGTGTATATCTGTGGCCGCCGGGGCAGTGTGCTGGAAGAGACCGCCAGCGAGTTGACGGGACGCCATGGCGGCAGGGTCACCCCCATCCCCTGCGATATCCGCAGCCCGGAGGCCATCGACGCCATGGTCCAGCAGATCTGGGACGACGGCGGCGCCCTCACTGGCCTGGTGAATAACGCTGCCGGCAACTTTGTCAGCCGCACCGAGGACCTGTCCCACCGGGCCTTTGATGCCGTCGCCAATATCGTGTTCCGGGGCAGCTTCCTGGTGACCCAGAGCTGCGGCAAGCGCTGGCTGGCGGAAGGCAAACCGGCGTCGGTGGTGTCCATTGTCACCACCTGGGTCTGGAACGGATCGCCGTTCGTGGTGCCCTCGGCCATGTCCAAGGCCGGCATTAATGCCATGACCCAGTCACTTGCGGTAGAGTGGGGCAACCGCGGCATCCGCCTCAACGCCATCGCCCCGGGCCTTTTCCCCACCGAAGGCATGAGCAAACGTCTGGGACCATTGGGAGAAATGGACCTGGGGGACAGCCCCATGGGCCGCCCCGGCCGTTACCCGGAACTGGCCAACCTGGCTGTGTTCCTGCTGGGACCGGGCGCCGAATACGTCAACGGCCAGACCATCGCCATCGACGGTGGCCAGTACCAGGCGGACGGCGCCAACTTCTCCGCCCTGGCCGCCTGGGGCGACGATGAATGGCGCCGTGCCCGGGAAGCCATTACCGCTATTAACAATCAGGACAAGGCCAAACGCTCCACCTGAGCGGGCCTGCTGCTATCGAGGAAGTCACTATGTCCGAAACCGTACAGGTTATCCGCACTGAACATGAAGGCGTGGTCGAGGTTCGCCTCAATCGCCCCGACAAGATGAACGCCATCAGCACCGGGATGTTTGCCGATCTGGCAGCCGCGGGGGAGTCCCTGAAGAACGACCCCACGGTGAGGGCGGTTGTCGTCAGCGGCGAAGGCCGTTGCTTCTGTGCGGGCCTGGATATGGGCAACTTCTCCAGAATGGCTGAGGGCCAGCCCAGTTCCACCACTGAAGGTCTGGAGAAGAGAACCCACGGCGACTCCAACCTGGCTCAGTACGTGGCCATGGTGTGGCGGGAAGTACCGGTGCCGGTAATTGCGGCGGTGCATGGCGTCTGTTTCGGCGGCGGCCTGCAGATCGCCCTCGGCGCGGACTTCCGTTACGCCACCCCGGACTCCCAGTGGGCGGTGATGGAGATCAAATGGGGCCTGGTGCCGGACATGGGCGGCATGGTGCTGGTCAACGAACTGGTGCGCCCGGACATCGCCCGGGAGCTGTGCTACACCGGTCGTATCCTCTCCGGACAGGAAGCCCTGGACGTAGGCCTGGCCACCCGCATCGCCGGCAACCCCCGGGAGGAAGCCCTCACCCAGGCCCAGGCCATCGCCGGCAAGAGCCCCGATGCCATCCGCGCCATGAAGCGTATGCTTAACGACGCCATCACCCCGAAGGAACATGCCGCCCGAATCCTGCTGGAAGAGTCCCGGGAGCAGGAGGCCATTATTGGCAGCCCGAATCAGGTGGAGGCGGTGTATGCCAATCTGGAGAAAAGGGCGCCGAGGTTTGCGGATCCCAAGGTGTAGATCCCTTTGCTGAGTTTGACCTGGCACCAAACTATGGGCAGCCCGGTGGGTGGGTAGGGTCTTTCGGAACAGCGCCAGGGAAGGCGCGGAGCAAGGTGGGTTGCCAGGGATGGCCCCTGAATTGCGGTGGAGAAAGACCCTACCCACCTGCCGGGCTGTCGCACCGATCCCGGCATACATAACGAGTTTGGATTTTCCGGTCCTGAACCTTAAGCAGATCAAACATCGGTGCAGGTCAGCGATAGGCGTGGGGGCTTTCGCCGCTGCAATTCACGGTACATCCTGTACCGACCTTGCACCGCGCCATCCATGGCGCTGCTCTGAAAGCCCCCACGCCCATCACTGACCTCGAAGTTTGGGGGCGGTTTCGGAGCTTTATTGCTATCCGCGCTCAAGGGCAATAGCCGTAGCCTCACCCCCACCAATACACAATGAAGCCACCCCACGCTTCAGATCATAGGTCTGCATCGCCCCCAACAGGGTCACGATAATCCGCGCCCCGGACGCCCCCAGCGGATGGCCCAGGGCACAGGCCCCGCCATGCACATTCACCTTGTCGTGGGGGATATCCAGCTCCTTCATGGCCGCCAGGGGCACTACCGAAAACGCCTCATTGATCTCGAACAGGTCCACATCCGATACGCTCCAGCCGGTCTTTTCCATCAGGTGCTGGATGGCGCCCACGGGTGCCGTGGTAAACCACTCCGGGGCCCGGGCGTGGCTGCTGTGGCCGCGAATGGTCGCCAGCGGTGTCAGGCCCCGCTTCTCCGCCTCGGACCGGCGCATCAGCACCAGCGCCGCACCGCCGTCGGAAATCGAGGAGGAATTGGCCGCCGTCACCGTGCCGTCCTTGCGGAAGGCCGGCTTCAGGGAGGGGACCTTGTCCGGGCGGGCCTTGCCGGGCTGCTCGTCGGTGTCCACCATGCCTTTGCCAGTGTCCACTGGCGTGATCTCATTGCGGAAATGGCCCTGTTTGATGGCCTTCAGGGCCCGGTCCAGGGAGGCCAGGGCGTATTCGTCCTGCTGCTCACGGGTAAAGGCGTAATGGTCCGCACAGGACTCGGCGAAGGTGCCCATCAACCGGCCCTTGTCGTAGGCATCCTCCAGCCCGTCGAAGAACATATGGTCCAGCATCTCGGCATGGCCCAGGCGGGCGCCACCTCGCATCTTCGGCACCAGATAGGGAGCGTTGGTCATGCTCTCCATGCCGCCGGCGGCGATGATATCGGCGCTGCCTACGGTGATCAGGTCATGGGCCAGCATGGCGGCCTTCATGCCGGAGCCACAAACCTTGCTGATGGTGGTGCAGGGGGTGGACAGGTCCAGCCCGGCGCCCAGCGCCGCCTGCCGTGCCGGTGCCTGGCCCAGGCCGGCGGGCAGCACGTTGCCCATCATCACCTCGCTGATGTCCTTGCTGCCCATGGCCGAGCGCTGCAACGCCGCCTTGAGGGCCGTGGCGCCCAGGTCGGTGCCGGACAGGTTTTTCAGGTCGCCCTGGAAGCCCCCCATGGGGGTGCGGGCGATGCTGGTGATAACAATCGGATCGTTGGTCACGGTGAGTTACCTTCGGTTTTCAGTGTCTGCAATCAGGATACTGCGCCTGGATGGGCGGAGTCGATGAGCCGGGCCGGCTAGCGATCACCGGAAAGCATGTCCGCCCCGCGTCGTCCCAAGGCAATGGCCAGGGCCCCGACGGTGGCGGCGTTGTCAGAGGCGGCGTTGCCTTCCTCGGCCCGCTTGGCGATGCCCTGGAATATCACCGCCCACCGGAACAGGGCAAAGACATGGTGGAAGGTGGTCAGGCCGTTGCTGAACCCGGCGGCCTCAAGGTAAATGTCCTCAAATTCCTGACGTTCCGGAATGCCCAGTGCCTTCAGATCCGCGCCCATCAGTCCGCCATACTCTTCTGGCGTGATATGCCACATGGCGGTGGCATGGGCCAGGTCCGCCAGGGGGTGGCCCAGGGTGGACAGTTCCCAGTCCAGCACACCGACAATACGGGGCTCGGAGGGGTGGATCATCAGGTTGCCGATGCGGTAGTCGCCGTGTACCAGGGTGGAGGTTTCGTCGCCGTCGTCGTTGTCCTTCAGCCACTGGGCAAGTTGATCGATCTCGGGAATTTCCCGGGTCTTCGACAGTTCCCACTGCTTGGTCCAGCGATGGATCTGGCGACTGAAGAAGGGGCCTGTGCGACCGTAATCCGCCAGCCCTTTGTCAGCGACATCCACCCGGTGAAGGTTGGCCAGAACCTGGGCCTTGTGGCGGTATATGGCGGACCTTGCCTCGGGCTTGTGGTCTGGCAGGGTGCTTTCATGGAAAACCTGCCCGTGCAGTCGTTCCATCAGGTAGAAGGCGGCACCCAACACACTCTTGTCGTTTTCCTGTCGCACCATATCCGGCACCGGTACCCCGGAATCCGACAGAGCATCCATGATGCGGTACTCCCGGTCCACCCGGTGGGCACCGGGCAGGAGTTCGCCGTTGGGGGCCTTGCGCAGCACCAGTTCACGGTCGCCCACGGTCACGAAATAGGTGGGATTGGACTGGCCGCCGGAGATAGGCGTGATGGAGGCGTCGCCAGCGTTAACGGGACTGGCGAGTTCGGGCAGGTGCGTTTTCAGGTAGCCGAGCAATGCCTCGGGATCGAAGTCGGTCTGGCTGGTACCGCTCATGGTGCAGGGCCTTTCTGGAGCGTATGAATCGGGACAGTTGTACTACACCAGACCATAGGCCACACGGCCCTGTCCCCCTATCGTCGCTATGGACGATTTTGCTGGGCCTGACACTGGAACCGCTGGCCGCCAAAAGACGTGAAATATCGTCGGAATGGACGATTTTTTCCCGCTGCCGCCCCAGCAATCTAGCGAATAGATAAAAACAACAACTATTGATCCGCTCCAGGAACCCCCGGCCCGACTGGACAGCTGGCGTATCGGTGCGGGTCAGCACATGGAGGCGTTGTGAATATACTGGAAATCAGCCAGTTGTCGCTTTCCTTTGGTGGCGTGCACGCGCTGCAGGATGTCAGTTTCCGGGTGCCGCGGGACACGATCACCACCGTGATTGGTCCTAACGGTGCCGGCAAGACCTCGCTGTTTAACTGTATTTCAGGCTTCTACAAACCCCAGCACGGAAAGATCCATTATCAGGGTGAGCCCCTCAAGGGCCTTAAACCCCCGAAGCGGGCGGCCCTGGGTCTCGCCCGTACTTTCCAGAACATCGCCCTGTTCCGGGGCATGACTGTGCTCGACAACATCAAACTCGGCGCCCATGTGCATATGAAAACCGGCCTGCTGGGCTCGCTGGCCTACTATGGTCGCGCCCGCCGGGAGGAAATGGAGATCCGTGAGGAGGTGGAGCGCCGCATTATCGACTTCCTGGAGATTGACCATATCCGCCGCCAACCGGTGGCCAGCCTGCCTTATGGCCTGCAGAAGCGGGTGGAGCTGGCCCGGGCCCTGGCCATGCGCCCGAAGGTGCTGATGCTGGATGAGCCGGTGGCCGGTATGAACCGGGAAGAGAAAGAGGACATGGCCCGGTTTATCCTGGATATCCGGGAGGAATGGGACATCACCGTGCTGATGGTGGAGCACGACATGGGCATGGTGATGGATATCTCCGACCACATCGCCGTACTCAACTTCGGTCAGGTGATCGCCGAGGGCGCTCCCGCCGAGGTCCAGCAGAATCCCGAAGTGATCAAGGCCTACCTGGGCAACAGCGATATCGATAGCCTGCGCAAGCGACTCAACCCGGACCGGGAGGCGGCCTGATGGACTGGCTGTTCTTTGGTGAGATCAGCCTGGCGGGGCTGGCCATGGGCGGACTCTATGCCCTGATCGCCCTGGGCTTTGTGATCATCTACAAGGCCACCCGGGTCATCAATTTCGCCATCGGCGAGATCATGATGTTTGCCGCCTACCTGTTCCTGGCATTTGCCGGCGGCATGGAGTTGTCGCCCTGGTTGGCGGTGCCCCTGGCCGTAATCGGTGGTGCCCTGCTGGGGGGTGTGATCGAGAAAACCATGATCCGCCCCATGCTGGGGGAGTCGCCCATTTCCGTGGTGATGGTCACTATCGGTATCGCCAGCATCCTGGTGGGTCTGGTGGAACTGGTCTGGACCGCCGATCCCCAGTTGCTGCCATCGTTCCTGCCACGGGAGCCGGTGTTTATCGGCCCCATGTATCTCGCCCCCAAGATTGCCTACGGTTTCCTCATCGGCATGGCGGTGCTGGTGCTCTACCTGCTGTATTTCCGCTTCTCCCGGGGCGGGGTAGCGCTGCGGGCCACGGCATCGGACCAGGCGGCGGCCTACTCCATGGGCATCAACGTGCGCCGGGTGTTCAACCTGGCCTGGGTGTTCGGGTCCCTGGCGGCGTCCCTGGCGGGCATCCTGGTGGCGGCCACCGGTGGCCTCAGTCCCCAATTCGGCATTATCGGCCTGAGTGTGCTGGTGGTAGTGATTGTCGGCGGTCTGGACAGCATCCTCGGAGCATTGATTGCCGGGGTATTCATCGGCTGGCTGGAAACCGTCGCAGGCGCCTACCTGGGGGGCGAATACCGCATGCCCGCCACCTTTGCGGTACTGGCGGTGATTCTGGTGTTCAAACCCTACGGCCTGTTCGGAACCCACGAAATAGAGCGAGTGTAAGATGCGCATCGGCGACGCCAAACAGACCTACCTGGCCGACGAGGCCATCTGGACCAGCAGCACCCAGAAAACCTGGTTTGCGCTGCTGCTGGCGGTATTGCTGGCGTTCCCGTTCCTGGCCAGTTCCTACCTGTTGTACCTGGGCTGCCTGGTGGGGATTGCCATCATCAGCACCACCGGCCTGAATATCCTTACCGGCTACACCGGGCTGATTTCCCTGGGGCAGGCGGGTTTCATGGGAGTCGGCGCTTACACCGTGGCCTGGCTGTCCATCAACACGGGCCTGCCGTTCCCGGTGACCCTGCTGGCGGCAGGGCTGGTGGCCGCGGCGGTGGGCATTCTCGTGGGTCTGCCGTCCCTGCGGGTGAAAGGGCTGTACCTGGCCATCGCCACCCTGGCGGCCAGCGTGTTCCTGCATTTCATTTTTGCGGAGTGGGAGCCGGTGACCGGCGGCATGGAGGGTCTGAGCCTGGACCCGGCCCACCTGTTCGGGCTCGAATTCCGCAGCGACTTCGCCATGTACTTCATCATTGTGCCGCTGGCGGTACTGGCCCTGCTGGCGGCAAAGAACCTGTTCCGAACCCGGGTGGGGCGGGCTTTCATTGCGATCCGTGATCGTGATATTTCCGCTGAGATCCTGGGCATCCCCCTACTGAAGTACAAGCTGATGTCCTTTGCCCTCAGCTCGTTCTACGCCGGTGTGGCCGGAGGCCTGTTTGCCTATTTCTATCGGGTGGTGACACCGGAGAGCTTCCCGCTGTCCATGTCCATTTTCTACCTGGCGGCGGTGATCGTCGGCGGTATGGGCAACCTGCTGGGGGGCATCCTGGGAGCCGCCTTCATGACCCTGGTGCCGGAGGCGCTGAAACTGCTGACGGCGGTAATGACGCCGATCTGGCCCAATGCCCCGGTGTTCATGTCACCGATGCTGGAGATTATCTTCGGCGCCCTGATCGTCGGTTTCCTGATTTTCGAGCCCCACGGGCTGGCGGAAATATGGCGTCGTATACGCCGCTTCTTCCACCTGTGGCCGTTCCGCAGCTGACCAAGGCGGTGGACGCCATTAACCCGACAACACCAACAGACCGACCCGACAGCCCCAACAACAAGAAGCAAGGAGACACACCATGTTCAACCAACTGATGCAGAAGGGCCGCCGGCTGGCTGGTATTTCCAGCTTTGTGGCCGCCCTGGGACTGGCCGCTCCGGCCATGGCCCAGGACAAGGAGCCGATCGTGTTTGGTGGCTCCATTCCCCTGTCCGGGGTGTTTGCCTTTGCCGGCATCCATATCCACGCCGGCCTGACCGACTACACCGACTGGATCAACAGTCAGGGCGGCATCAACGGCCACCCGGTGGAGTACGTGATGGAGGACACCGCCTATGAGGTGGACCGGTCGGTCGCAGCCTTCAAGAAGATCTCCGGCAGTGAGTCACCCGCGGTTTACTACGGCGACAGCACGGGCTTCATGAAGGCCATCTCCTCCGAGCTGAACAGCATGAACACCACGCTGATGAGCGGCGCCTCCTTCGCCACGGCCCTCACCGACAACGAGCAGTACCCCTACCAGTTCATTCCGGGACCCAGCTACAGCCAGATGTTCGGCATCATCCTGGAGTACATCGCCAGCCAGGGTGAAGGCGGCGACATGCCCACGGTGGCGTTCGTCTACAGCGATACCGAGTTCGGCAAGGACCCCATCGAGAACGGCAAGGCCAGGGCCGCCGATCTGGGCATTGAGGTGGTTGAGGAGATCGTCACCAAGCCGGGCAGTGTGGATGTGTCCGCCGAGGTGCTGAAGCTGCGTCGCGTGCGCCCGGATTATGTGGTGTTCCACGGCTATGTACTCTCGCCCATCAACGAGTTCATGGTGCAGATGCGTCAGATGGGGCTGGACACCCAGTTCATGGGCACCTTCTGGTCCTCCGACAAGCTGATCATCGACAAGATGGGTGAGGACGCCGACGGCTACATGGGTGTCATGCCCTACAACTACTACGACAGCCCGGACAGCGGCCCCATGCTGGATGCCCTGCGGGCCCAGGCCGAGCAAAGCGACCCGGAAGCAGGCTACCGTCCCACCGGCTACATGCAGGGCTGGTTCAACGCCATGGTCTGGACCGAGGTGATTGAGCGCACCCTGGACGCCGGCAAGGAACTCACCGCCGACAATATGGCCGAATCCCTGGCCTCCATCGAGGACTGGGACACCGGCGGCATCATCGGTATCCCGGTGACAGTGAAGGACATGTCCTTCCCGGTGGGCCGTATCTGGCGGGTGAACGCGGAAGAAGGCCGTTACGAGCCGGTATCCGACTGGATTCACCTTGACTGAGGCCGGTATGGACGCCGTTCTGGAAGTCGACAACATTGAGGTGGTCTACAACAAGACGGTGCAGGTCCTGCGGGGCCTGTCCCTGAGGGTCCCCAGGGGCGCCATTGTCGCGCTGCTGGGGTCCAACGGAGCCGGCAAGTCCACCACCCTCAAGAGCGTGTCCGGTCTGCTGTCCCTGGAGGATGGCGAGGTCACCGCCGGGGATATCCGCCTCAACGGCCAGAGCGTGAAGACCCGGCCGCCGGAGAAACTGGTGCGGGATGGCCTGTTCCATGTCATGGAAGGCCGGCGGGTGTTCGAGGATCTCACCGTGGAGGAAAACCTGGTGGCGGCCACCTATGCCCTGACCGGGCGGGAATCCTCCCGCTCCGGGGGGTACGAGCTGGTCTATGACTACTTTCCCCGACTGAAGGAACGCCGGCGTCAGTTGGCGGGTTACCTCTCCGGCGGTGAGCAGCAGATGCTGGCCCTGGGGCGGGCACTGATCGCCCGGCCCGAGCTGATCATGCTGGACGAGCCTTCCCTGGGGCTGGCGCCGCTGCTGGTGGAGGAGATCTTCGAGATCGTCGCCCGTATCAACCGCGAGCAGGGCACCGCGATCCTGCTGGTGGAGCAGAATGCGGCGGTATCCCTGGCCATCGCCTCCTACGGCTACATCATGGAAAACGGCAAGATCGTGATCGACGGACCGGCGGACCGGCTCACCGACAACGAGGACGTGCAGGAGTTCTACCTGGGTGTCGGCGGCAAGGACGGGGAAGCCCGCAGTTACCGGGACATCAAGCACTACAAGCGTCGTAAACGGTGGTTGTCATGACCCGACCGGAATTACCCGAACTGACCCTGCCACAGATGCTGCGGGAACATGCCCGCCAGCGGCCCAATGATCTGGCCCTGCGCCAGAAGGACTTCGGCATCTGGCAGGCCATCGACTGGCAGACCTTCTACCGCCGTGCCTGGCAGTTCGGCCTGGGGCTGAAAGCCCTGGGACTGGAGCCCGGTGGCCACGTGGCGATCATCTCCGAGAACCGGGTGGAATGGGTGATCGCCCAGATGGGCATCGGCATGGTGCGGGGCATCTGTGTCGGGGTCTACCCCACCAGCCCCTGGAATGAAGTGGCCTACGTGCTGGAGCATAGCGACAGCACCATGGTGATCTGCGAGGACCAGGAACAGACCGACAAGGTGCTGGAAGCCTGGCCGCAGTTACCCCGTCTCAGGCACAACGTGGTGATCGACATGAAGGGCCTGCGCCATTACCCGGATCCGCCCACCCCCTTCGGGGAAGTGGAGGCCATGGGTGTGGCCTACGAGGGGGAGTATCCGGGCATTGTGGATGAACTGCTGGACCAGCAGGGCATGGATGAAACCGCGCTGATGATCTACACCTCCGGCTCCACCGGGCGGCCCAAGGGCGCCATGATTTCCTGGCGTAATCTGTACGCGGCGGCGCCGGGGCTGATTGAGCTGTTGGCCATCGATGAGCAGGACACCAGCTTGTCCTACCTGCCCCTGTGCCATGTGGCTGAACAGGCCTTCACCAATATCGGGCCATTGTACGTGGGCAGCACCGTCAGCTTTGGCGAAAGCCTGCGCACGGTGCAGGAGGACCTGCGGGAAATCGCGCCCACCTTTTTCCTTGGGGTGCCCCGTATCTGGGAGAAGCTGCACTCGGCCATCTACATCAAGATCCAGGAAACCGGTCGCCTGCGCCGGGCCCTGTTCAACCGGGCCATGGCCGCCTGCGCGTCACTGGCGACAAAGCCGAAGGCCCGGTGGAGCCGGATGGACCGGGCCCGTTACGGGTTCTGGTACTGGCTGGTGTTCCGGGCCCTGCAGAACTATGTGGGCCTGCGCCGCTGCCATATCGCCATGACCGGGGCGGCGCCCATCTCTTCCGGCATCCTTGAGTTTTTCCGCACCATCGGCGTGCCGCTGGTGGAAGTCTACGGCCAGACGGAAAGCACCGGCGTCGCCACCGCCCAGCCCCTGGACGAGATCCAGCTGGGTACCGTGGGCAGGCCAATCACCGGTGTGGAGGTGAGGCTTGGTGAGCACGACGAGATCCTGCTGCGGGGTGGCAGTATGTTCCAGGGCTACTACAAGAACGACGAGGCCACGGCCAAAACCCTGAAGGATGGCTGGCTGCACACCGGCGATGTGGGCCAGTGGCAGGGCGAGCATCTGCGCATCGTGGACCGCCTGAAGGACATCATGATCACCGCCGGGGGCAAGAACCTGTCGCCCACTGAGATCGAGAACACCATCAAGGCCAGCCCCTACATCAAGGAATGTATCGTGATCGGCGAGTCCCGCAAGTATGTGTCCGCCCTGATCCAGATTGATTTCGAGACGGTGGCCAAATGGGCGGAGCAGGAGCGGGTGGCCTACACCACCTTCCGCAGCCTGGCGGAGCATGAACGGGTCAACGCACTGGTTCAGGACGAGATCAACCGGGGGAATGACCAGCTACCGCAGGTGGCACAGGTGAAGCGTTTCCACCTGCTCACCAAGGAACTGGACCACGACGATGACGAAGTGACTGCCACCATGAAGGTACGGCGGAGCAAGATCCATGAGAAGTATACCGAAGTGATTGAGTCGCTTTATGAGGGAGCCTGATCGGACCGTTGATCTTCGAGGTCCGGGGCCGGGAGGCTTTCTCCATTGCATTTCAGGTGCAGTCCATCTAGCCCCGAACTCGTCTGCTCCCCCCTCTCCCTAACCCTCTCCCTCCAGGGGAGAGGGGACTGTCCTGTGCAAACTTAAACAACGACGTTTCGGGGAGACTAAGGGGTGAAGTCCAGATACAGATTAGCGGCAAACTCCCCCCTCTCCCCTGGAGGGAGAGGGCCGGGGAGAGGGGGGAGCAGTTAAGCACAAAGCCAGCCTGTTGCCGACTTAGCCCCCAATCCGCTCCTTGAGACCAGCCTTGACCAACTTCCCATTGGCATTCCGCGGCAAGGGCTCCTCCTGAATCGTCACATAATCCGGCGTCTTGTAGTCCGCCAGGTTCTCCCGGCAGAACCGGCGGATGTCGTCTTCGCTCAACCCCTGGTCTTCCACCCGGGTCACGAACACATGGATCTTCTCCCCCAGCACCTCGTCCGGATGGGGAATCACCGCGCATTCCACCACCGCGGGGTGGCTGATAATCAGGTTCTCCAACTCCACGCTGTAGATGTTGTAGCCGCCCCGGTTGATCATGTCCTTCTTGCGGTCGAAGATGCGGACAAAACCCTGTTCATCCATGGAACCGATATCCCCGGACTTCCAGTGCCCGGCGGTGAACTCCCGGGCGTTGGCTTCCGGGTTGTTCCAGTAGCCCGGTGACACCATGGGGCCGCTGATCCACAGCTCGCCGGATTCCCCCGGCGCCACTTCCCGGCCGTGATCATCCATGATGCGGATGTCGCCGCAGGGCACTACCAATCCGACACTGTCGGCATGGCGGCCAGCGTCGCCCAGGGGCAGGCAGGTGGAGGGCGAGGTGGTCTCGGTGGCGCCGTAGGCGTTGATCAGCTCCAGGTCCGGCAGTTGCTCCCGCAGTTGGGCAATGGTGCTCTCCGGCATGGGGGCGCCGCCGAAGCCGCCGATACGGAAGGTGCTGAGGTCGTGGTCCCGGAAATTGGTGCGCAGCAGGCACAGGTTGTACATGGCCGGCACCATGACCGTATGGGTGACTTTCTCCCGGGCGATCAGTTCCACCGCCTGCACGGCATCAAAGGCGGGGATGACCACAGTGGCACCGGCCACATGGGTCATGGTCAGGATATTGGCCACCAGCCCGGTGACATGGCTGCCCGGGGCCACCAGCAGGCTGCGTTCGCCTTCCCCCAGCGCCATGGTGTGCTGGAAGTGCATCACCGAATGGATAATGTTGAAGTGGGTCAGGATGACCCCCTTGGGTTTTCCGGTGGTGCCTGAGGTATAGAGGATGACGGCGGGGTCTTCTTCCTTTGTCGACGGCAGCGGCAGGTCGGTTCCCGCGTCCTTCAGCAGGTTGTCGAAGGGCTCACTGTGGTCGTCTCCGCCACCAATGGCGAACCGGTGGCGAAGCCCCGGCAGGTCATCGGGGGATGGCAGCTTGTTGGCCTGGTCGGCGTGGTAGACGACGGCCCTGGCGTCGGAGTGCTCCAGCATGTAGCGCAGCCCCGGCGCCTGCTCACGGATGTTCAGGGGCATGACGATGGCGCCGGCCCGCAGGACACCCAGGATGGTCAGCACCAGTTCCGTGCTGTTACCCATCAGCAGTCCTACCCGGTCACCGGGCTCAACGCCCCGGTGCCGGAGTTGTGCTGCCATGGCGTCCGCCCGGTCTGCCACTTCCTGATAGCTGAGCCGCTGCCCTTCGCAGACGATACAGTCCGCCTCCGGCGCCCGTTCCACCGAGGCCAGGAAGGAGGCCAGCACGCTGGCCGGGCGTTCCTGGTAACAGCGGACTACACGGTCACCGAAATGGTGTTCGTGGCGGATGGTAAAGCGGGGTGTCGTGCTCATTGGGAAGACTCTCCGGGTTTGATCCTGGGGGGACTGTAAATCATGAACTGAGCCGGACTACCGCATCACCCACCACCCGGGTGTCGCCATACTGGTTGACGACGCGAAGCTCCAGGCGTGCCCGCTGCTCACCTTCCTCCTCGAAGCGCTCGATGATGTGACCCCGGCAGCTTAATTCGTCGTGCACCTGGGAGATGGCGACAAACCGCATCCCGAAACTGATCAGAGCCTCCTGGGGCAGCCAGTTGGTCAGCATGCGTCCCAGGTAGGCAGAGGCGAGCATGCCGTGGGCAAAGACATCGTCCATTCCATGATAGCGGGCAAAATCCAGGTCCACATGAATCGGATTATGGTCGCCGGAGGCCCCGGCATAGAGTGCCAGGGTCAGCCTGGATATGGGCGGTGTGGTCAGGGCCGGAATCTCGTCCCCGACCCTCAGGGAAGCGATATCGACAGTCGTGCTCATGGAGTTCTACCTGTGACGGATGATAATAGTGGAACGGAGATCGGCCACTCTCTCCGGGGTGGGCCCTCCATTCTCCCGGAACACCGCGGTCTCCCGCACCACAAACTCCAGGCTGCCCGCCTTTTTCTGGTAGATATCGGTAACCCGGGAACGGAAGGTCAGCCGGTCACCGGCGCAGACCATCCGGTGGTAGTCGAAGTGCTGTTCCCCGTGCAGGACCTTGCCCAGTTCGATACCAAGGGCTGTCATGTAGTCCAGGGGATCATCACGTTCCAGGTCCAGGCAGAACAGAAAGGTGGGCAGCACCGGCAGGGATGGCCAGCCCGCGGCCTGTGCCGCACCCTCGTCCAGGTACACGGGGTTGTCCTCGCCAATGGTTTTGGCAAAGAAGCGTAACCGGCCCGCCTCCACCATCTGGGTATGGGGGCGGGTCTCGTAGCCAACGAACGCGGGATCAATCATGGCTGGCGCTCCTGCGGGTACCCGCCCTCCGGGGAGGGCAGTCCGATGGTTGGTTCAGGAGACCCTGGCGGGTTTCATGCCGCCAAACTCTTCCCGCAGCTTGGTCTTGAGCAGCTTGCCGGTGGCGGTGTGGGGCAGTTCATCCAGGAAGATGACATCGTCCGGCAGCCACCACTTGGCCACGTGGTCGCTCAGGAAGTCGATCATTTCCTCCTTTTCCATCTCCTGGTCATCCCGGGTGACCACCAGCAGTAGGGGCCGTTCGGTCCACTTCGGGTCGGGGATGCCGATCACCGCTGCTTCTGCCACCTTCGGGTGGGAGGCGGCGGCGTTTTCCAGCTCGATGGAGGAAATCCATTCGCCGCCGGACTTGATCACGTCCTTGGATCGGTCCACCAGTTGCAGGAAGCCGTCCGGGTTGATGGTGGCTATGTCGCCGGTGCCGAAGTAACCCTCGTCATCCAGCGGGTTGCCGCCCTCGCCCTTGTAGTAGCCGCTGCAGATCCAGGGGCCGCGAACATAGAGGTGACCTGAGGCCACACCATCCCAGGGCTTGCGGTTGCCGTTGTCGTCGACAATCTTCATCTCCACGCCCCAGACACCCCGGCCCGCCATGGCGGTCAGTTTCGTGCGCTCATCGTCGGACCAGGACTCGTGCTTGGGCAGTGGCTTGTTGATCACGCCGATGGGGCTGGTCTCGGTCATGCCCCAGCCCTGGACCATTTTAATGCCTGAATTGCGGAAACGTTCGATCATGGCGGCGGGGGGCGCGGCGCCACCCACACCCACGCCTTCCAGGTGGGTCAGTTTGCGCAGGTCCGCCTCCGGATTGGCGTCCAGGTACTGGAACAGCATCAGCCAGATAGTGGGCACGCCCTGGGAGAAGGTGACGTTCTCGTCGCGCATCAGCTGGAAGATGCTCTCGCCATCCACATGGGGTCCCGGCAGTACCATCTTCGAGCCGGCCATGGGGGCGGAGTAGGGTACGCCCCAGGCGTTGGCGTGGAACATGGGTACCACCAGCAGCAGGGTGGATTTGCTGCTGAAATCGAACGCGTCCGGCGCCAGCTCCATCAGGGAGTGGATCACCGTGGAGCGGTGGGAGTAGAGCACGCCCTTGGGGTTGCCGGTGGTGCCGGACGTATAGCACAGGGATGAGGCCGTGCGCTCCTCGAACTCCGGCCACTCGAACTCGGTGGATTCAGCCTGTACGAGCTCCTCGTAGCACAGCAGGTTGGGCACATCGATGTCCGGCATGTGGGCGCGGTCGGTCATGGCGATGAACGCCTTCACGCTCTTGAAGGCCGGCGCCATTTTCTCCACCAGCGGGGCGAAGGTGGTGTCGAAGAACAACACCTGGTCCTCCGCATGGTTGACGATGTAATCAATCTGCTCCGGAAACAGGCGCGGGTTCACCGTGTGCAGGACCGCTCCGCTGCCGGAGACGCCGTAGTACAGCTCGAAGTGCCGGAAGGTGTTCCAGGCCAGGGTGCCGACGCAGTCCCCCTGCTTGATCCCGAGCTTTGCCAGGGCGTTGGCCACCTGCTTGGAGCGGTCGCGGATCTCGGCGTAGTTGGTGCGGTGGATGTCTCCTTCAACGGTCTTGGTGACGATTTCGGTGTTCGGGTGGAAGGTGGCGGCGTGCTCAATAATGGAGGAAATGAGCAGCGGCCGATCCTGCATAAGTCCGTGCATGGCTGTCTCCTGGGGTTCTTGTGTTTATAGCGGGACGTTTGTGCCAGTGTCCCTCACGAAAAAAGCCCCGACCTCGTCTGATTCGACGATTTGACCGATTGGAACCCGGAACACCTTTCTCCGATCTCGTCGGAACAGACGAGGCCCTTCTCCGCCGCTCTTCCTAAGCTGAACGATGGTCGCCTCAGACCTGCTTTTCAACGGACAGCCGACATACAACAACCTGTTATACAACAAAAATGGAACCCGGATGGGTCCCCCAGGAGCTGTTATGCGTTCTTTCAATATTCCCCGTTTTCCCCGCCTTGCCCTGTCGCTGGTGGTCACTGGTTCCATGCTGGCCAGTATCGCGGAGGCCCGCACCCTGACCTACGCCACCGGCTACGCCCCTCAGTCCATCGGCGCAGAAGCGGGCAACGTATTTGCTGAAGCCATGTCGGAATATTCTGATGGGGCCATTACGGTGAAGGTTTTTCCACAGTCGCTGTTGAGTTTCTCGGAGACGCCCTCCGGTGTGAGGGACGGCATGGCAGACACGGGTCTGGTTCTGACACCCTATTTCCCAGCGGAGTTTCCGAGCACAAATCTGGCGGCGGAAGTGTCCATGTTGCTGGAGCTGACGGATGCGCCGGCGGACACGGCGGGCCTGGCATACGCCGGTGCCATGTCCGAGTACCTGTTCAACCACTGCCCGGAGTGTGCCGATGAATTCGAGGCTCAGAATCAGGTATTTATCGGTGGCGGTGGCACATCGCCCTATATGCTGCTCTGCAATACCCCGGTACGGAACCTGGAAGAGCTTGAGGGCAAACGGGTACGGATCGGTGGAGCCCAGTGGTCCCGTTGGGCCGAAGATCTTGGCGCTTCCCCGGTATCGGTTCCACAACACGAAACCTACGAAGCACTCAGTCAGGGCGTGGTTGACTGCACCATCCATTCCGCGCCGGAACTGACCATCGTCAAGCTGATGGAGGTGGTATCGGACATCACCACCGGTGCCCCGGGCGGTGTGTTCGCAGGGGTGGGTAACACCGTCAACCAGGATGCCTGGGCCAGTCTGAGTGAGGACGAGCGCCGTGCCGTGCTTCACGCCTCCGCGGTGCTGTCCGCAGAACTGAGCTGGGGTTATGCCGAGGCGGCCAGGGACAACATGCAGACCGCCGAAGAGCTCGACCGGATTACCATCCACGACGCCAGCGATGCCATGAAGGAAAAGACCCGGGAATTCATCCGTCAGGATCTGGACAACATGGCCGCTACCTATGCCGAAAAATACGATGTCAACAATGGCGGTGACATGATTGAGACCTTCCGCCCGATCCTCGAGAAATGGGTTTCCCTGGTGGATGGCGTTGACAGCGGCGAAGCCCTGGCCGAGCTCTACTGGCGGGAAGTCTTCTCCAAAGTGGATGTGAGTCGCCATGGCCTGTGAAGTCCTGAAATCACAAGACCGTTGCGACAGGAGAGCCGAATCATGATTCTGCACCAACCTGAATGAAGGAGCTGCGCAACCTGTAAGGGCACTGACGGGCCGGGCGTCCTGCCTGGCCCGTCAGGGTTGTTACAGGCCGTACTCGTTCACATCCACTTTCGAGAACACCTCATCCCAGTAGAGCTGTTGCAGTTCCTCTCCGGTTTCCACGTCCTTCACCAGCTCCACCCAGCGAGTCATGCTTTCGCGGAACTCGCTGATCATCTCTTCGGAGCGTTCCAGGTCGTGGTTGTCCCGGTAGCGTTCCGCGATGGTGTCGATGTCCCCTTCGATGAATTCGCGGGTAGCGGCCTTGAGTCTATCCCCGGCTTCATGGACGGTGATGTCCTCCTTGTCTTCAATCAGCTGGCGGTTCTCCTCATGTTCCTTCACATACAGGCGGGCCAGCTCCGCCGCAATGGCCGCCGAGGCGTAGAGCATGGCCTCGCGGTTCTCCGCCGACAGGCTGTTCCAGGTGTCCTTGTTCATATGGGTGGCGATGCCGCCGAAGATGCCCCCGGGTACGCCCATGGTGACGTCGGTGGTGACCTCGATAAAGTTGAAGTTGGTCAGGTCCGGCAGGTTATGGGCGGTGCAGTCCAGCACACCCTGGCCCAGACCTTCGTAGACTTCGTTGACCGCCATGGACACCGGTGAGGCATCCATGGACTCCACCCACCGGGCCCACTGGGGGCCGCCAATGCGGATGCGCTTGCCTTCAATGTCATCCATGGTCACCACGGGGGTGTTGCAGATCAGGGTATAGGGGGTGCTGCCGGATATCCCCAGGAACACCTGGTTTTCATTGTTGTACTCTTCCAGACACTCCGGACAGTTGTTGAACACGTATTCGGAGATGGCGCCGCCAAAGGCGAAGGTGGCTTCCCGGGCGGTGGTGTCGTCCAGCTCCAGCAGCATGGTCATCTCGGTGAGCATGATGGTGGCGGGAAACTCGGTCTGGAAATAGGGCGTCAGCACCGAGCCGATATCCGCCATGCCATCCCGCAGGCCCGGCGGGGTTTCCATGAAACTCAGCAGTGACTGCATGTAGGCCTTGGTGTTGAGATCACCATCGCTGCGTTCCTCCAGGGCATCGGCAAACACCTCGATGCTCTTGGAGCCGATGGAGTTGGGCGTGGCGCCGGAGGCGAAGCTCAGTTCCCGGGCGTCAGCATTGCCCACCGCCATCATGGAGGTCAGGGCAGCGCCGGCTATAAAGCCGGCCAGGGGGTTCTTCAGGTAGGTCATGGGACACTCCCGTCATTGTTGTTGTCATGGGGTTTGGTGTGGTCTTGTTGTTGTTCAGCTCACCTTGCGGTCCCGGTCGGACCAGTGTTCCTCCCTGAGTTTGTACTTGAGCAGCTTGCCGGCTGGTGACAGCGGCAGTTCCTCGCGGATTTCCAGGCTGCGGGGGATCTTGTAGTTGGCAATCAGGGTCCGGCAATGGGCCATGACCTCGTCCAGGGTCAGGTCGGCGTCGTCATTCACCACCACCGTGGCGTGTACCCGCTCGCCCCAGTCGTCGTCCGGCACGCCGATTACCGCGCACTGGGCCACCTGGGGCATCTGCAGCAGGGCTTCCTCCACCTCGGCGGAGTAGACGTTCTCACCACCGGTGACAATCATGTCCTTGATACGGTCCACCACGTAGACAAAACCATCCTCATCCATGTAGCCGGCGTCGCCGGTATGCATCCAGCCATTGCGCAGCGCCTGGGCGGTCTGCTCCGGCTTGTTCCAATAGCCCTGCATGACCACCGGCCCGCGGGCCACGATTTCCCCCCGGGTGCCGTGGGGTACCGGGTTGTCGTTCTCGTCCACGATGCGGATCTCCACCATGGGCAGGGGGCGTCCGGCGGACATCATTTTGCCGCTCTCAAAGCCTTCATTACCATGCCAGTCCTTGGTGAGGATGGTCACCGTTGGCGACAGCTCGGTCATGCCGTAGGCCTGCAGGAAACCGGCCTGGGGCATGGCCTGGCGGGCCTTGTTAAGCAGGGTGCTGTCCATGGGCGAGGCCCCGTACATCATATGTTGCAGGCCGCTGAGGTCGTAGTTGCCGAACTCCGGATGGGCCAGCACCATCCGCAGCATGGTGGGCACCAGGAAGGTCTCGATCACCCCCTCGTTCTGGATGGCCTCCAGCACCGCTTTAGGCTCGAACATGGGGATGATCACATTGGTGCTGTGGCGTGTGACCCCCTGCAGGATCAGGCCGGTGCCGGCGACATGGAAGGTGGGTGCGGCATGCAGGGTCACCGAGCGCAGGGGCATGTTGGCCACCGCCTGGGAGCCCAGCGCATTGCTGAACAGGTTCATGTGGCTGAGCATCACCCCCTTGGGCTTGCCGGTGGTGCCGCCGGTGTACATGACCGCTGCCAGGTCATCGTTGCTGCGCAGGGCGTCTTCGGCTTCCTCGTGGTCGCGGATCAGGGCTTCTAAATTGTGGGTGCCGGCGGGTGTTTCCCCGTCGCCCGAGTAGATGACCGTGTTCAGGGACCTGGAGCCTTCAGTCAACGGTTTGACCATGGGACTGAAGGTGTCATCCACGATCAGGAAGGTGCTGTCGCAGTCGTCCAGGGAATAGATGATCTCCGCCGGGCTCCAGCGGATGTTCACCGGGTTGATCACGCCGCCAGCCCAGAAGGTGGCGTAGATGGCCTCGGCGTAGCGGTCCGAGTTCAGGCTCAGGATCGCCACCCGGTCGCCTTCCTTCAGGCCAAGCTGTCGCAGGCCTGCCGCCAGTCTCGCGATCCGGGATACGAATTCGCGATAACTGTGGCGGCGGCCCTGGAAGACCGTGGCGGTCTTGTCCGGGGCTTCAGTCAGGGCCTTGTGCAGGGGTTGGGTCAGGTACATTCGTCGGGTCTCCGTGACTTGTTGTTGTTCCGGATGTTGGTTGTTGATTAACCAGTCATGGTCAAGCTAGGTCACGAAGTCAGGGTCAGCTATCGTCGGAAACGACGAATTGTTTTCATTTGCGGTGGGGGATGTCGGAAAGGGACTGTCGGGGCGGGCAGGAGCCGCCATGGAACAGGCGGCTCCCGGTCTGGCAGTTACCGGCTGAATTCGTCGTTGCAGGCCTGTTGCAGGGCATCGTGGTACTCCCGGGCGAGGCGCTGGCACAGCTCGGCGGTGGCCGGCTCGTCCGAGATCGCGCCAACGCCGTGGCCAGCGGACCAGACATTCTTCCAGGCCTTGGCCTCGTTTTCCATGTCCAGGCCGCCGTGGGCTTCGTCGCTGTCCAGATCGAGACCGGCGGCTTCGATGCTGGGGCGGAGAAAGTTGGCATTCACGCCGGACACCTTGGGGGTGTAGACGATATCGGCGGCCCGGGTGTCCCGAACCATAGCCTTGTACTCCGGTTCCACCAGGGATTCCTTTGTGGCCAGGAAACGGGTACCCAGGTAGGCCAGGTCGGCACCCATGAGCCGGGCGGCGGCAACCTGGGCACCGGTGCTGATGGAGCCGGCCAGGATGATGGTGCCGTCGAATACCTGGCGGATTTCCTGCACCAGCGCGAAGGGGCTGATGGTGCCGGCATGGCCCCCGGCGCCCGCTGACACCGCGATAATGCCGTCAACGCCGGCTTCTGCGGCCTTTTCGGCGTGGCGGCGGTTGATCACATCGTGGAACACCAGGCCGCCATAGGAATGCACGGCCTTCACCACCTCCGGCACCGCGCCCAGGGAGGTGATCACCAATGGCACCTGATGCTTCACCACCTGTTCCAGGTCCGCCTCCAGCCGGGGGTTGGAGCGATGCACGATCAGGTTCACGCCATAGGGAGCAGCATCCTTGCCTTCAAGGCGGGCTTCGATGTCCTGCAGCCATTCCACAAAACCTTCCGTGGAGCGCTGGTTGAGGGCAGGAAAGGTGCCCACCACGCCGTTCAGGCAGGCTTCCACCACCAGATCCGGGCCGGAGGTGAGGAACATGGGGGCGGCAATGGCCGGAACCTTGAGCCGGCCCTCGAATGCGGAGGGAAGGGGCATGGCGTTAGTCTCCATCAGGTGGTCGGTATGTGTCGTCTGGAAGTGAAGCACGGTCTTCCATTTCCGTCATCCTGACAGGTGGGCGCGCCTTTCGATTCGTCCAATCTGACGATTCGGACGGTGTGCAACTCCGATAGGTTCATAACATTACCGCAGACAGGGTGACACCTATGGACTGGCAGAGGCACATCGACACCGAAAGGCTGGCGGACTGGATAGCCGGGCAGGGGCTTGGCCAGGGGGAAGTCGCCAACGCCCACCTGCTGGGCGGCGGCACGCAGAACCTGCTGCTGAGGTTCGATTACAACGGCCAGGACCTGGTCCTGCGGCGACCGCCGCCGCACCTGCGCGCCAACTCCAATGACACCATGCGGCGGGAAATGCGCATGCTGGAGGCCCTTGCCGGTACTAATGTTCCTCACCCCCGGCTGGTGGCAGGCTGTCCTGACGAGGGCGTGCTGGGGGCGGCCTTCTATCTGATGGAGCCAGTTGAGGGCTTTGCGCCGGTCAATGGCTTGCCTTCCCTTCATTCCTCGGATACCACCGTCCGGCATCGCATGGGGTTGTCGTTGGTGGAGGGTATTACAGCGCTGGGTGCGGTGGATTACCGGGCGGTGGGGCTGGAAGGCTTCGGTAAGCCGGACAATTACCTGCAGCGCCAGGTCCGCCGCTGGCAGCAGCAACTGCAGGGTTACGCTGACTTTCCCGGTTGGCCGGGGCCCCGGTCGATACCGGGTGTCGATACCATCGCGGGATGGCTGGACCGGAACCGACCATCGTCCTTCGAGCCGGGCATCATCCATGGGGACTACCACATGGCCAACGTCATGGTCCGACCCGACAGCGGCGAACTGGCGGCCATTGTGGACTGGGAACTGACCACCATCGGCGATCCGCTGCTGGACCTGGGCTGGCTGCTGGCCACCTGGCCCGGTGAGGTTGTCGATGAGGACACCATAGAGCACTTCCGGTTACAGCCCTGGGAAGGCTTCCCCAGCGCCGATGAACTGGTGGAACGCTACCGGGCAAACAGTCACCGGGATCTCTCGGCCATCGACTGGTACGCCGTACTGGCCTGCTACAAGCTGGGTATTATCCTCGAGGGCACCCACGCCCGGGCCTGTGCCGGCAAGGCCCCGAAGGCGATCGGGGATCAGTTGCATGCCAGTACGGTGGCGCTGTTTGAACGGGCGCTGGGGTGGGTGCGTTAAGCCGGCGGTAAATCGCTCAGGCCTGGCTGTGGGATGAAGGAATAGCGTAGGTAACCACCGCGTGCGCCACCGGCTTCTGCAGGTGGCCTTCCGAGTAGATGTTCACTTCCGTCAGTACCGAACGGCGCCCCAGGTGCAGCAGGGTGCCCCGGGCCAGCAGGGCCTTGCCGGATTCCGGTTTGCGCAGGAAGTTGATGTTCAGGTTGCTGGTGACCGCCAGGGGGACAATGCCGATATGGGCCAGCACTACTACATAGGCGGCGGTATCCGCCGTGGCCATCATGGTGGGGCCGGACACGGTGCCGCCGGGGCGAAGGTGCGACTCATCCACTGGCTGGCGCACCCAGGCTTCCTGCTCACTCACCTGCTCCACGGTGATAGTGGCCTGGGGAAACTCGGTGCGCATGAACGACTGCAGTTCGTAAGCGGTTACCTGGATGGTCATGGCGTCGGGTCCTCGGTGTTGGCGATAGTGTCAGTTATTCGGGCCACCCTGGCCGGCCCTTTCCAGGACTGCCTGCATGGCCGCTTCCAGGGCCGGTAGCCGGTGGGCAGCATCGCTGATGGCCTGGATGTCCATGGGCTCGGCACGGGCAATCTCGCCCAGGGCCGACCAGGCATCGGCACTGTGCTGGCAGGCCTCGGCGGCAGCGGTAAAGTGCCGGTCGCCGGTGGTCTGGGCCACGTCCCGACAGAATTCAGCTTCCAGGCGCCGGAACAGGCCGCCCCCGGTACCGGCCTTTTCCACGAAGACGGGCAGGCTTTTTACCGCAGCGGGCAGTTCGTCCGGGTCAAAACGATAGGGCCAGGTAATGATGTCGTCCGCAAAGGCCTTGACGCCGTCCACGCCGCTGGCCACCTGGCTGCCGGCGGGCAGGCTGGTAACGTCGAACAGCAGGGCATCCTCCCCGCCCAGCACCCGGGCGGCGGAGGTGGCGGCATCCCGCGCACAGGTCAGCAGGTCGGGCAGTTGCGCCGGGAAGCGCATCGGGTAGGAGGCAAACCGGTTGGGGCCCGGGAAGCCGTTGGAGCCGTGGGCCCTGCGGAAGGCTTCCATGGGGACTTCCTGCACATCCTCCCGATCATTATCCACAATGAACACTGTTTTCCGGTCGTCATCGTAGCCAATGATCACCACATCATGGCGGGTGTTGGACAGCCGGACCCGCAGATAGGGCAATTCCGCAATATCGCACCAGACCATGACCGGTCGGCCCGCGTCGATTTCGTCTTTTACCCAGTGCCAGCCCTGGTCCGGGTCATCGGTCTGTTGGTGCCGGGTGTCGATCCCCAGCCGGCGGCAGAAATCCAGCTCCATATCCGCGTTACGACCCACCAGGTAAATAGGAGGAGTCAGTCCCGGATAGCGGGTGTACATAAACGACAATCCGCCCCCAAGCCCGAATACCAGCCCTTCGCTGGGTCGCCCGTCACCGGGCAGGTTGTTCCAGCCGAGGTCGGCCCAGTGCAGCAAATCCCGCAGGGCGCCGGAGCCGCAGTGGCCGCCCAGGTTGTGGGGATAGGGCTCAATCAGAACCCGGCTCATAATGTCGGACTCCCGATGAAATGGCGGGCTTTGCGGTTAACGCCGGTGCTGGCGTCAGGTCCTGAGTGGGGCATAGGGGCTATCCGTCGATCTTGTTGTTCTTAAGGGTCACCTTAGCCGGGTGCCGGTTACCCGGCATCGTCCGATCCGACGATGCTGGCAGCGGTGGAGGCCGGTAATGTCGATGCATTATCAGGCCTTTACAGGCAGCAGCCAGGAGACAGAACAATGAACGATCTGGACTATTCCGGCAAGACCGTGCTGGTGGTGGGCGGCTCCAGCGGCATCGGTAACGGTATCGCCCAGGCTTTCCGCGCCCGGGGTGCGAAGGTGTATGTCTGGGGGACGCGGGCGTCGGCGGAAGATTATGATCCTGGCGAGGGCTCGGACCTGTCCGGTCTGCACTACAGCCAGGTCGATGTGGGCAACATCGATGCCATCGACGCCTGCCGGCCGTCGTTCGAGACGCTGGATGTGCTGATCCTGTGCCAGGGCGCGGTGATCTACAAGCGGGGTGAATTCGATCGGGAGGGCTGGGACCATGTCATGAACGTGAACCTGAACAGCCTGCGGGCCTGCGCCATGAAGTTCTATGACCAGCTTGCTGAAAGCCAGGGCTCGTTAATCATCGTCAGCTCCACGGCAGCGTTCCATTCCACCAAGGGTAACCCGGCCTACAACGCCTCCAAGGCGGGGGCCGTGGCACTGGTGCGAACCCTTGGCGAGGCCTGGGCACCGGAAGGGATCGCAGTTAACGGCATTGCGCCCGGGTTCGTCGCTACCAAGATGACGAAAGTGACCACTGAAAACCCGAAACGAAAACAGATGGCGGAGGCTGCCATCCCCGTGGGCCGCATGGGCCTGCCCTCGGAAATGGCCGGCCCCGCGCTGTTCCTGGCGTCGCCGCTGGCGTCCTACATGCGGGGCCAGACCCTGATTGTGGATGGTGGCCTCACCCTGTCATGAGTGCCTGAAGCCACCGGTCTGATGGCCGCAAGGCAAAAGGTTCAGGCATTGCGGGCCATCAGCCCGCCATCGACGGGAATAACCGCGCCGGTCAGATAGGACGATGCCGGCAGGCACAGGCTGACCGTGACCTGGGCGACTTCTTCCGGTGTACCATACCGGCGCAGGGCGGTGCGTCGTCTGGCGAAAATCTGCTTGTGGTCCGGTTCGACGAAGGCGGTCATCGCCGTGTCGATGGGCCCCGGGCAAATGCAGTTCACGGTAATGCCCACCGGACCCAGCTCCACCGCCAGGGCCCGGGTCAGTCCGGTGACACCCGCCTTCGCGGCGGCATAGGGGCTGTTTTCCGCGGTCGCCCCCAGCGCCTCGGTGGATGCGATATTCACGATTCGGGGGTGGGACGACTGTCGGAGGTGTGGCAAGGCGGCCCGGACCAGTTGTTGCTGGGCCGTCAGCAGGACCGACAGGCAACGGTCCCACACGATGTCGTACTGGTCATCGTCAATGGCGGAAAAGCCCGCGATGCCGGCGTTATTGATCAGGATATCCAGGCCGCCGAAGGCCTCGGCCACGTCCCGGGTTACCTGGCGAATGGCCTCCGGGTCGCTCACATCGAGATGCCAGGCCCGGGCCTGATACCCTGCTCCGGTCAGCTCATCCGCCACGGATCGGGCGCCCTCCATGTCAAAGTCGGTAACGGCAACCTGCGCCCCCTCGGCGGCAAAAATGGCGGCCGTCGCCCGTCCCATGCCACTGGCGGCTCCGGTAACCAAAACGCGGCTGCCTTTAAGGGATCGGCTCAGTTCGGTGATTCCGGTCATGATTCAGGCCTCCTTATCCAGGCCGAACTTTGTCCGGGCGCGGCGAACCTGCTCCGATTTCAGGTAATCCGGGAACGGGCCCTGTGCTGGCTCCACGTCCTTCAGCACCTCACGGGCGACGGTGACCTTGTGCACCTCGGTGGGGCCGTCCCCCAGGCCGACGTGGAAGGAGTTGATGATCCACTCCGCGAAGGGCATGTCATGGGAAATGCCCAGGGACCCGTGGATCTGCAGGGCGCGGGAGGCGATGTTGTTGAGCACCCCGGGCATCACCGTCTTAACGGCGGCAATGTTCTTGCGGGTGGCCTTGTAATCCTGGCCCTGGTCCAGCAGCCAGGCGGTTTCCAGGATCAGCAGACGGAACTGGCGCAGCTCCACCCAGGAGTCGGCGATCTTCTCCTGCACCATCTGCTTTTTCGCCAGCTGTTCGCCCTTGGTAAAGCGTGACACCGCCCGCTCGCACATCATGTCGAAGGCGCGGGACGCCTGGGCCAGGGTGCGCATGGCGTGGTGCATGCGACCACCACCGAGACGCACCTGGGCCACCACGAAGGCATCCCCACGCTCTCCGAGCATGTTCTCGGCTGGCACCCGCACGTTGGTCCAGCGCAGGTGGGCATGGGTGTCCTGGGGTTCACCGTAGAACCCGTAGTTGCGGACAATCTCGATGCCTGGCGTATCTGCCGGCACGATAAACATGGACATGCGCCGGTAGGGCGGGGCCTCGGGATCCGTCACCGCCATGATGATAAAGAAGCTGGCGAAACGGGCGTTGGAGGCAAACCACTTCTCGCCATTGATCACCCACTCGTCACCGTCCTGGACCGCCGAGGCCTCCAGCACCAGCGGATCGGCGCCACCCTGGGGTTCGGTCATGGTGAAGCAGGAGACAATCTCGTTATCCAGCAGCGGGTCGAGGAAACGTCTCTTCTGCTCCGGGGTACCGTAATGGGCGAGAATTTCAGCATTGCCGGTATCCGGGGCCTGCGAGCCGAACACGATGGGGCCGAAGCGGGAGCGCCCGAACTGCTCGTTCATCAGCGCCAGCTTGAGCTGGCCATAGCCCTTGCCGCCCAGTTCCGGGCCCAGGTGGCAGGCCCACAGGCCGCGCTCCTGTACCTGCTTCTGCAGGGGTCTCACCAGACGCTGGAATTCCGGGTCATGGATGTTCCACTGGCTGCCCAGTACATGGTCCAGCGGTTCCACTTCCTCCCGGACGAACTGGTCGATCCAGTCCAGTTCCCGCTGGAAGTCGGGGTCGGTCTCAAAGCTCCACATGGCGTGCCTCGCTGTCAGGATGGGGTCAGAATGTCGGGTCCCGCTTTTCCAGGAACGCCTGGACGCCCTCCTGGAAGGTGGGGCTGTCGATCAGTTCCTGCTGGCGCTCGGCCTCGTAGTCCAGCTGTTCCGCGAGGGTGGCACCATCGGCGCGGTCGAACGCTTCCCGCAGTTCCGGGGCCCCGTGATTGGGGCCGGCGGCCACCCGTCGTGCGGTGGTGAGGGCCTCTCCGGCAAGGTCGTCGTCCGCCACGCATTTCCAGATCAGGCCTTCGCGGACCGCATCTTCACCATAGAGTCGTTCCCCCAGCAGGCTGACGGCCATGGCCTTGGCCCGGCCGATCAGCCGGGGCAGGATCCAGGTGGCACCCAGGTCCGGCAGGATGCCCAGCTTGGGAATGAACGGGAACAGGAAGTAGGCGGACCTGCCGGCCACCACGATATCCGCCGCCAGGGCGATACTGGCGCCGGCGCCCGCGGCTGCGCCGTTAACGGCGGAGACCACCGGGAAGGGCAGGGCCCGCAGCTTCAGCGCCAGCGGGTTGGACAGTTCCTCCATCAGGTTCTTCACCTGGGTACCCAGGCTGGGGCCGTCGCTGTCGGGGCCCATGGAGCCCAGGTCCGCCCCGGAACAGAAGGCCTTGCCGGTGCCGGTGATAATCAGCGCCTTGATATCACCGTTGCCGGACAGCTCATCCAGGGCCGCCATGACTTCCTGCTGAAGCGGTACCGACATGGCGTTCATGGTTTTGGGCTGGTCCAGGGTGAGGGTGGCGATGCCGTCCTCGATGGCCAGGTGAATGCGTTCGTAGCTCATGGCCGGTCTCCTGTCAGTTGCCCGCCGGGAAGGCGTCGTAGAAGCTGCCGCCGTTCTCAGCCAGCTTGCGGATGGTGGCGGTGGGTTCGTACTGGGTGCCCAGGTGGCGGTATTGCTCACACTGGTCCAGGATGGCCTTGGCACCCAGGCTGTCGGCGTAGCGCATGGCACCGCCCTTTTCCCGGGGGAAGCCGATGCCCATCAGCAGGGCGGTGTCCAGTTCCTCGGCGGAGTTGACCACCTTGTCCTCCAGGCAGTGCACGGCTTCGGTGATCATCGCCAGCATCATGCGTTGCTGGATCTCCTCGACGCTGATGTCCTTCGGGCCGTTGGGCTGGATGGTACGGATCAGCTCATGGGCCTCCGGGCTGGAGTGCTTCTGGGGCCGGCCGCTGTCATCCGGGGTGTACTCATAGAAGCCCTTGCCATTCTTCTGGCCGAGCCGGTCCTTCGACTTCATCAGCCGGAAGGCGTCGTTTTCGATATGGGGCATGCGCTCCGGGTAGCCGGCGGAGATCACGTCGGACACATGGCTGCCGGTGTCGATACCAATAACGTCCTCCAGGTAGGCCGGGCCCATGGGCCAGCCGAAGGCTTCCATGGACTTGTCCACGTGCTCGAAGTCGGCACCTTCCTCCACCAGTTGCAGGAAGGCCCGGGTATAGGCGGTGAGGATGCGGTTGACGAGGAAGCCGGGGCAGTCCTGAACCACGATCGGCGTCTTGCCCATTTTCAGGGCCCAGGTGACGGCGGTGGATACCGACTCGTCGGAGGTGCGGGAGCCCTGGATGATCTCCACCAGCGGCATCACCGGCACCGGATTGAAGAAGTGCATGCCCACGAAGCGCTCCGGGCGCTTCATGTGCTGGCTGATGTCGTCGATGCGCAGGCTGGAGGTGTTGGACGCGATCAGGGTGTCGTCGCGGACTGCGGTTTCCACCTCATCCAGCACCTTGTGCTTGAGGCCGAGGTTCTCCACCACGGCTTCGATCACGCCGTCCACCCTGTCGAAGCCCTGGTATTCCAGGGTGGGAACGATGGTGGCAAGTACTTCCTCAGCCTGCGCCTGGGTCAGCTTTTCCTTCTTCACCAACCGGTTGACCTGACTGGTGGCCGTCTTCATACCCAGGTCGAGCTGTTCCTGGGCGATATCCTTCATGATGACCGACACGCCATGGGCGGCGCTGGTGATGGTGATGCCGCCGCCCATAATGCCGGCGCCCAGTACCGCGGCCTGATTGACCGGGCGGGCCTTGTCACCGTGTTCCTTGAAAACCTGCTTGAGTTCGGCGGAAAGTCCGGACACGTGTCTGCCTCCTGTTCTATCTGAATAGCGGTATGAATATTGGTGAGAGAAATAGCGTGGCAGCGCCCCGCTGTCGTCGTCCGAACCGACGAAGCGGGGGCGCCGGGGTCAGATGCCCCGGAAGGTGGTGAAGTCCTCCAGCGCCGCCCGACGGGTGCGGAGCTGATTAACCGGGTCATCCTCGTCCATGTAGCCGATGGACATGCCGGTAAACAGCATAAGGTCCTCCGGCGGTTCGAGGAATTCCTTCAGGGTCTGGTGATACAGGCTCCAGCATTCCTGGGCGCAGGAGTCCAGGCCTTCCTCCCGTAGCAGTAGCATCACCGTCTGCAGGTACATGCCCAGGTCCGACCACTGGGGCGGGCCCATCTGCCGGTCTACATAGCAGAACAGGGCCAGGGGCGCATTGAAGAACTGGTAGTTGCGGGCAAACCAGCCCATACGGGCGGCCTTGTCGTCCCGGGGGATGCCCAGTAGTCCGTACATGTCCTCCCCCACCTGGAAACGGTAGTCCCGGTAGGGGGATTTCAGCTTGGTTGGATAGACACTGTACTCGGGCCCCTCACCGGTGGGGGCTTCCTTCACCCGGGTGGCCATGATTTCCTTGAAGGATCTCAGCTCGTTACCACCGATCACGTAAAGCTGCCAGGGTTGAAGGTTGCCGCCGGACGGGGAACGGGCGGCTTTCTCCAGCACCCGGCGGATAACGGTGCCGTCCACGGGCTGGTCGGTAAAGCCGCGTGTGGACATGCGGGTGTCGACGGCCTCTGAAACGGTTGTGGCCTTGTCTCTCATGGCGGGGCTCCCTGATGGACTGGTTCTTGTATCTTGTAAGAGATGAAAGTTTTGATGGTGCTATCGTGGCTTTCGGCGGGTCACTTGGCAATCGTCGCTTACGACGAAGTAGGTTGCGAAATCTGACAGGAAAATGGATCCTAAAAGGATCAACTCCAGCAGGACATTCATCGCAATATGACGACAGATACGCAACCCGGTGCCGTTTTCCGCGGCACCCTGCCCCCCCGATATACCGACCAGGACACCTGGCGCCACGTGAATAATTCCCGCGCCTACCAGTTGCATATCGAAGCCCGGATGCAGGCGCTGGTCCATCGTTTCGGCCCCGATGCCTGGTTCTCCGATGCCGAGCGGCTGCGACCGTTGCGGGCCATCACCCAGTTTCGGGAGATGAGCTTCTACGGCAACGACATCGGGTTCGAGGTGGAAGTGCTCGGTTGTGACCGGGACACCGTGCAGTTGCGCACCCAACTGCACCAGAACGATCAACTGGTGGGCATTCAGGATGTCTGGCTGGGGGCTTTCCTCAACCATGAACGGGTGGCCCTGCCGGACGACCTCTTCAGCGGCTTCCGATCGGGGGTGGATGCCGCCCCCGCCGCCCTTCCGGACGAGGGCTACAGCCAGTACGCCGACGATTTCTCCCGGTTCCCGGTACAGCGGGAACTGACGCCCCGTTACGCGGACCTGGACGCCGACAGCCAGCGCAGCGAAGCGGCCATTGCCCGGTACATGGAGCAGGCCCGTTTCGGCACCCTGCGCGAGGTGGATCTGGGTGGCAAGGGTTTGCTGATTGCTGCCCTGGACGTCACCTTCGGCCACTATCGACCCAGCTCCACGCCCGTCAACCTGGTGACCGGTGTGAGCCACATTGGCAACACCTCCTTCCATCTGACCGGCGGCGCCGAGAGCCGTCACGGGGTCCACGCCATCGCCAACAGCGTGATGGTCATCGTTGACCTGTCCACCAACCGTCCGACGCCGATCACCGACGAGATCCGGCAGCAACTGGAGCGCCTGTCGCTCTGAACCGACCTGTTCCGGCGTTGGCCGGCAAGGTTCCCTGACAAGCCCGGCGCAGCCCGGGCTTTTTTGTGTCAGCCCCTTCTGCCTCCACCCAAAAGATCGTCGTCAGTTCGTCGGTTTCGACGATGGGACCGCCGGATTGGCCTGCCTACACTGTGCGATACATACAGACAGCTCTGTCATCAGAACAACAACACCGGAGAGCACACCCATGGCACATCCCAGACAACCGCGATCGCTGGCCGTACTGTCGGTCTCCCTGCTTACCATGGCCCTGGTGGCCGGCCAGGCCCAGGCCCGGACCCTCAGCTATGCCTCGGTCTATCCCGCCGGATCGGAAGCCGACAAGGCGGTCAACGCCTGGGCCGACAAGCTGGAAGAGTATTCCGATGGCGACCTGACCGCCAAGATCTACGCCATGTCGTTGCTGAGCGCGTCGGAAGTGTCCGGCGGTGTCCGTGACGGTCTGGCTGACGCTGGCTATCTGCTAACGGCGTACTTCCCGGCGGAGTATCCCCATATCAACCTGCTCAACGAGTCCGCCATGCAGGTAAACCTGTATGACAAGGACCGCCTCAACGGCTTGGGAACCTACGCCTTCCAGGGGGCGATCACCGAATTTATCTTCTTCAACTGTCCGGAATGCCTGCAGGAACTGGAAGCCCAGAACCACGTGTACACCGGCAATGTCGCCAGCAGCGGTTATGGCATGGTGTGTAACGAACCGGTGGTGACGCCGGGGGATATGGAAGGCCTGCGCATGCGGGTGGCCGGGTCGCACTGGTCCCGCTGGGTATCCGGATTCGGCGGATCGTCGGTATCCATGACCATCAGCGAGATCCGTGAAGGGCTCAGCCAGGGTGTGCTGGACTGTACCATTTCATCGCTGCCGGAAATCACCAACCTGAACCTGACCGAAGTGGTCTCCGATGTGACGGTGGACCTGCCGGGCGGTATCTACGCCGGTTCCAGTGGTGCCAGTGTCAACCGGGACGTCTGGCAGTCCCTGTCCGAGGACCAGCGGCGGGTCATGCTGCGGGCGGGTGCCTACCTGACCGCCAGCACCCCCTGGCGTTATGAGACCACCCAGGAACAAGCGCTGGATGCCGTCCGCGAGCAGGGCGGCAATGTCCACACCGCATCGGAGGAATTCCACGAGGCTACGGCGGCCTTTGTGGAAAAGGATATGGATACCATCGTCGAGTTTTACCAGGAGCGTTATGGCATCGAACGTGGCGAGGAGATCATGACGGAGTTCTCCCAGGTGCTCGACAAGTGGGTTGACCTGGTCCAGGGCGTGGAGAGCGTCGATGAACTGGCCGAACTCTACTACGACGAGATCTTCGCCAAGGTCGATGTGTCCAGCCACGGGCTCTGAAACCAGGCAGCTATACCGTATTGACCGGGCCCCTCTGGAGGCCCGGATTATCGAATGACCAATGTGATCCGGGGGAACCATGTCAGGTCCACTCACTGGCAAGCGAATTGTTGAAATGGTCGGCCTTGGTCCGGCGCCCTTCTGCGGCATGATGCTGGCGGACATGGGGGCGGAGGTTATCCGGGTAGACCGCCCGGGTGCCGGCAGGGACGGCGCCTGGAAGTACGATATCCTCTCCCGAAACCGAACGACGGTCTGTCTTGACCTGAAAAAGCCGGAAGGAGTGGAGGCGGTACTGGCGCTGGTGGAAAACGCCGATGCGCTGATCGAGGGCTTCCGCCCCGGCGTGATGGAGAAGATGGGCCTGGGGCCGGAAGCATGCCAGGCCCGGAACCCGGCGCTGGTTTATGGTCGTATGACCGGCTGGGGGCAGCATGGCCCGCTGGCCCACGCTGCGGGCCATGACATGAACTACATCGCCATCAGCGGCGCTTTGCATGCCATTGGCCGTGCCGACGAACCGCCGGTTGTACCACTGAACCTGGTAGGCGACTTCGGCGGTGGCGGCATGCTGCTGACCGTGGGCGTGCTCGCCGCCATGCTGGAAGCAGCGGATTCCGGACAGGGACAGGTGGTGGACGCCGCCATGACCGATGGCGCTGCGCTGCTGTCGTCGATGATGTACGGATTCAAGGCCGCCGGTCAGTGGAGTAACAACCGGGGCGAGAACATGCTCGACGGCGGCGCTCATTTCTATGATGTCTACACCTGTGCCGACGGCCGCTACGTGGCGGTCGGTGCCATCGAACCCAAGTTCTACGCCGAGCTGCTGGAACGCTGTGGCCTGGAGCAGGACGCCTTCGAGCCCCAGATGGACCCCCGCCGCTGGCCCATGCTCAAACTGAAGCTGGCGGATGTATTCCGTACCCGCACCCGGGACGAATGGTGTGAGATCCTGGAGGGCACCGATGCCTGCTTCGCACCGGTGCTGGACTGGGACGAGGCGCCACTGCATCCCCATAACCGGGCCCGCAAGACCTTCGTGGAGGCGGGCGGCTATACCCAGCCGGCACCGGCGCCCCGTTTCAGCCGAACGCCTTCGGATTCGCCGGCGGCGCCCACGGCCCCGGTGGAAGACGCCACCGGCGTACTCTCCGACTGGGGGCTGCCGGACGACCTGATCCGCTCCCTGTGACCTGATTCATTAACCGAGGACTGCATTATGTCGATTGATCTCACCCCACGCTGGCAGGACGAAGAGCTGTCCATGTTCCGCGACAGCGTTGGCCGCTTCCTGGAGGCCGAAGTGGCCCCCCACGACGAGGAGGCCCGCAAGCAGGGCAACGTGGGCCACGCCATGTGGCGCAAGGTGGGCGAGATGGGCCTGCTGTGTACCGACATCCCTGAGCAGTACGGCGGTGCCGGCGGGGACTTCCGCCATGAGGCGGTGGTGGCCGAGGAAATGGGCAAGCGTGGCCTCACAGGCCTGAACCATTCCGTTCATAGCATCGTCGCGCACTATTTCCTCAACCATGGTACCGACGAGCAGAAGGAAAAGTACCTGCCCCGCATGGCTCGGGGCGAGCTGGTGGGCGCCATCGCCATGACCGAGCCTGGCACCGGCTCTGACCTGCAGGGCGTACGCACCCATGCGAAAAAAGACGGCGATCACTATGTGATCAATGGCTCCAAGACCTTTATCTCCAACGGTTACCTGGCGGGCGTGGTGCTGGTGGTGGTGAAGACCGACACCAGTCAGGGCGCCAAGGGTATGTCCATCATGATCGTGGATACCGAGGATCAGCCCGGCTACAAGGTGGGTCGTGTACTGGACAAGATCGGCCTCAAGGCCCAGGACACCTCGGAGCTGTTCTTCGAGGATGTGCGGGTACACGAGCGCCAGTTGCTCGGCGGCGTCGAGGGCCGGGGTTTCTTCCAGCTGATGGGGGATCTGCCCTACGAGCGCCTGTTTATCGGCGTGGGCGCCATGGCCGCGATGGAAGGCGCCTATAACGCCACCCTGGACTATGTCCGGGAGCGTACGGCCTTCGGCCAGCCCATTGCCGAGTTCCAGAACACCAAGTTCAAGCTGGCGGAGATCGCCACCACCCTCAAGGTGGGGCGGGCCTTTGTCGATGAGTGTGTCGAGGACATGCTGGCCGGTAAGCTGGATACCAACAAGGCCTCCATGGCCAAGCTCTGGGGCAGCGAGAACCAGTGCCGGGTGATTGATGAATGCCTGCAACTGTTTGGTGGCTACGGCTACATGAATGAGTATCTGATTGGGCGGATGTATACCGATGCCCGTATTCAGCGGATCTACGGTGGTACCAACGAGATCATGAAAGAGGTGATTTCCCGGTCTCTCTAGTGATTGGGGGCTGGCTTTGGTGCGGGTACCCTTTCTCCGCTGCAATTCACGGCTCGTCCATGAGCCGACCTTGCACCGCGCCATCCATGGCGCTGCTACGAAAGGGTACCCACACCAAATCCGTCAAACTGTAGTGCGGGCCTCCAATCGCTCAGGAATCTTTCCACGAAGGTAATATAAAGAGCACCTTAGCTCGTTATGGACGGGTACGTGCGCCCGTGAGGTTTGCCGGAGGTATGGTGGGGGGTGTTTCCGGAGCAGCGACAGGACGTCGCGGTGCAAGGTCGGTCCAGGGATGGACCGTGAATTGCAGCGGAGGAAATGCCCCCCACCATGCCTCCAGACTCCGAAGCCAAAACTATCTCCGAGAGAAACGCTCAGACAATCCCCAACCGCCGGGCAATAGCGACAGCCTGCGTCCGGCTGCTGGCATTCAGCTTGGAATTGATGTTTCGCAGGTGGGTACGAACGGTGCTGTCGGACACAAACAGCTTCTCCGCCATGGCACTGTTGGAGTAGCCCTCCGAGAGTAGCCTCAGCACGCGGATCTCCTTGCGGGTGAGGGGGTCGAGCAGGGTGTTCTCCGGTTCCGGGCTGGCTGCCTGTTCCAGCAGGCCGGGGCCGAAGGCGTCCAGCAGCGACTGCACGTAGCCCGACAGGATCGGGTCGCTGCGCTCGTTGCTTTCCTTCTGGTTCTGGGCGAACAGTTGCACCAGGGTGCCGGCGGCCAGGCCCTCGTCCACGATCAGTCGCAGGTAGCCCTCCGACGACGCTACGTGCAGTACCTCTCCCAGCTGTTCCAGGGCCTCCCGCAGCCGGGTGCCCCGGTGCAGGGCGATGGCCTTGAGTAGCTTCAGCTTCAGCGCCCTCCGGTAGCGGTGCTCGTCGTTGGCGGTGGCCAGTTCCTTTTCCAGTGCCGGCAGGGCGCGGTCGGCGTTGCCGGTGGCGATATCGAGCCGGATTTCCGCCAGTTCCAGGTATTCCAGGTCATTGGCGGGCAGCCGCAGGGTCTGGACCCATTGCCACAGGTCGCGGTCACCGGCCCGTTCCAGTTCCTGGCGGGCGGCATCGTGGCGACTCTGTAACAGCAGCAGCCGGGAGCGTTCCAGCCGGGTGGTGGCGACCACCCGGGGCAGGGTGCGGATATGGCCCAGGTGTTCCAGTTCCGTCAGGATACGGAAGGCCTGGTCGATCTCGCCCTTGGTGAAGGCGATCCGTGCCAGCATGATATCGCTCAGCAGCATATGGTCCGGCAGGCCCACATCCCTGGCCAAGGGGCCGTAGACATGCAGCAGCCTCGCCGCCAGGTCCAACTGGTTCTGCTCATAGATGGCGCCGGCGTGGAGCACCCCGGCCCAGGCGTTGCCGTTGGCCTGGCTGAAGGAGGACGCCTGTCGGGTGGCGCCCACCGCCAGGCGGAAGCGGGCGGCGGCCTGGCGCTGGCGGCCCTCCTGCATGTCGATAATGCCTTCCACGGTCTCCGAGTACATCACATTGAAGGAACTGGAATGGGTACCCTGGGCATCCCGGGCGCCGTCCAGCAGTTGCCGCCCCTTGTTGTAAAGACCCATCACCGAATAGCTGTTGGCCATGGAGTTGATCAGGGCCATGTCCGCAAATGGCTGGCAGGTGGGCAGTTCCGGCAGCCCCCGTTCACCAACCTCGATGGCCTCCTCCTGACGGTCCGACATGGACAGGGTCAGGGGACGAATGGCCATGACATGGGGGCGGATCGCCGGGTTGTCGGACTCCTCCAGCCGGGTTTCCTCCAGCATCTCGATGGCTTCCGTGGGGCCACGGGTAAAGCACAGGGCCCAGACCCAGGTCATCTGCAGTTCCTCGTCCCGCTGCAGGTGCTCCGGCGGGATGGTACTGAACCAGCGGGAGAGCAGGCGCATGCGCCCCTGGGACAACAGGTGGGCGGCGTGAGTGCGCAGCAGTGCCAGGGCCCGTTGATAGTCGCCCCCTTCCAGGGCGTGGTCAATGGCGGGCACGGGCCGCTGTTCCTGCTCGTACCACTGCGACGCGGCCTGGTGCAGTCGGGGGATCTCTTCCGGGTGTTCGGCCTTGAGTTGGGCCTTGAGGAATTCGGCGAACAGGCTGTGATAGCGGTAGGTGTTCTCGTCGCTATCCAGCGGTGTCAGGAATGTGTGGGTGCTGGCCAGGTGGCACAGCATGGATTCGGCATCGGTGTCCGGCAGCAGCGCCTGGCAGATGGAGGCGTTCAGGTGCCGCAGGATGCTGGTGCGCAGCAGGAAACGGCGTACCGCCTCCGATTGCAGGGCCAGCACGTCATGGGCCAGGTAATCGGAGATGGTCTGGTTGGCGCCGGAGAAACGCTCGATAAAGGTCTCCGGCGATTCGTGCCCCTCCAGGGCCAGGGACGCCAGCCACAGGCCGGTGACCCAGCCCTCGGTACGGTCATGGATGCGCAGCAGGTCTTCCTGGGTCAGGGCCAGTTGCCGGCGGGCGATCAGGAAATCGGTGGTCTCTTCCATGGAGAAGCGCAGTTGCCGGGCGTCGATCTCCAGCAGCTGGCCCCGGGCCCGCAGACGTCCAAGCCCCAGTTCCGGCAGGTTGCGGGTGCCGATGATGAACTGGCCCCGGCGGGGCAGGTGTTCGACGATTTCGCGGATCAGGCCCAGCACCGCGGAGTCCTGTACCCGTTCAAAGTCGTCCAGGAACAGGGCGAAGGCGGACTGGTGCTCAGACAGCCGTGCCACGATATCAAGGGCGGCATCGCCGGTGGAGGTGAACGGGCGCTCCCCGGTGGTGTTCTGGTCCTTGCCGTCTTCGGTCAGCCGGGACACCGCCGCATTCAGGTACCACAGGAAACGGGAGACGTCGTTGTCGGCGTCGTCGAGGGTCAGCCAGGCGGTGACCAGCCCCTGGTCCTCCATGCGTGTCATGCACTGGCTCATGGCAGTGGTCTTGCCGAAACCCGCCGGCGCACGGACCAGCACCAGGCGGGCGGCGGAGGCGGACAGCATCCGGTCAACCACACCGGCGCGGGGCACCTGCGCCGCACGGGAGGTGGGCGGGTTGAGTTTGCTGGTCATCAGCACGCGTGAGGGGGTGGCAGATGACATCGATGCTTATCCTTGTTATTGATTATCGTAACTTTTTTGTGGCTGGCCTGCAGGCTTGCAAGTGCTCCAGTCTAAGCCGGTTTTCAAATCAGCCGCAAGCCCGGGCAATTCGTCGGATACGACGATGGCACCCTCACCGGGGCTCCCCTAACCTGTGATCAGATTGCTCTGGCCGGTGCCCCCGGGTGCGGCCGGCGTCGCTTTTTGACCCTGAACCAGAGACAACTAACCCTGAACCAGAAATAACACAAGGGCAGACCCTATGAAGCTTGATTCATCCATCAGCGCGGTGGTTACCGGCGGCGCCTCCGGTATCGGCGAGGCAACAGCCCGTCGCCTGGCGGCATCCGGCGTCAAGGTGGCAATCCTGGATTTCAATGAAGAACGCGGAGAAGCCGTGGCCGCCGAGCTTGGGGGCGTTTTCTGCAAGGTGGACGTTACCTCCGAGGACGCCGTGGATGCGGCCCTTGAAAAGGCCCGCGCCGCCATCGGCCAGGAGCGTATCCTGGTCAATTGTGCCGGTACCGGTAACGCCCACAAGACTGCCAGCCGCGCGAAACAGACCGGTGAGATCAAGCACTTTCCGCTGTCGGAGTTCGAGAAGATTATCCAGATCAACCTGATCGGCAGCTTCCGCTGTGCCGCCAAGTCCGCCGCCGGCATGTTGTCCCTGGACGGCCTGCAGGACGGGGAGCGCGGTGTGATCGTCAATATCTCCTCGGTGGCCGCCCAGGACGGCCAGATGGGGCAGGCCGCCTACGCCGCGTCCAAGGCCGGGGTGGTGGGCATGACCCTGCCCATGGCCCGTGACCTGATGGGCGAGGGCGTGCGGGTGAATACCATTATGCCGGGGCTGATCAATACACCACTGATGAATGGGTTGCCCGATAACGTCAAGGAAGCCCTGGCGGCATCCGTGCCCTTCCCCAAGCGTCTGGGCGATCCTGAAGAGATTGCCCTGCTGGTGGAGCAGATGGTGATCAACGGCTACTTCAACGGCGAAAGCGTGCGACTGGATGGTGCCATCCGCATGGCGCCCCGTTAACCGGATATCGTCGCTTGCGACGACGCGGGCATAGCGTGTTCACGCAAGAATGTCAGGCATTCGTTAGCACATCATCCCAACCCGGGCGGTGGGATGATCATCGAACAACCTTCGCCGCTGGGCGGCAATGAGGAAGAGAGACATGGCAGAAGCGTATATCGTAGCAGTAACCCGTACCGCCGGTGGCCGCCGGGGCGGCAGATTGTCCGGCTGGCACGCCACCGACCTGGCAGCGGCAGTCCTGAACGATGTGGTGGACAAGGCCAAGGCCGACCCCAACCTGATCGATGACGTGATCATGGGGTGTGTCAGCCAGATTGGCGAGCAGTCCACCAACGTGGCCCGCAACGCGGTGTTGGCGTCGAAACTGCCGGAATCGGTTCCCGGCACCTCCATCGACCGCCAGTGTGGCAGCTCCCAGCAGGCGATTCACTTTGCGGCCCAGGCGGTGATGTCCGGCTTCCAGGACGTGGTTATCGCCTCCGGTGTGGAGAGCATGAGCCGCACCCCCATGTTCTCGCCCATGGCCCTGGCCCAGAAAGCGGGCATTGCCGAGCACTACATGGGGCCGAACATCCAGCGGCGTTACCCGGACATCGAGTTCAGCCAGTTCATGGGCGCTGAAATGATCGCCAAGAAGTATGGCCAGTCCCGGGAAGACCTTCATGAGTTCGCCCTCAAGAGCCACCAGCGGGCCATTGCCGCCACCGAGGCGGGCCGTTTCGACAAGGAGATCCTGCCACTGCAATCACGACTGCAGGACGGTGGACCCCAGGACGAAATGCACACCGTGGACGAGGGCATCCGCTTCGACGCCACCCTGGAGGGTATCGCCGGTGTGAAGCCACTACAGGAAGGCGGGTTCATCAACGCGGCGGTGGCCAGCCAGATCTGCGACGGCGCCACTGCGGTGATGGTGGTCAGCGAGAAGGGCCTGAAGAAACTGGGCGTGGAGCCCCTGGCCCGTATCCACCATATGAGCGTGATCGGCCACGATCCGGTGATCATGCTGGAGGCACCGATCCCCGCCACCCAGCAGGCACTGAAGAAGTCCGGCCTGAACATCAACGACATCGACCTGTTCGAGGTCAACGAAGCCTTCGCGCCAGTACCGCTGGCCTGGCTGGATGTCACCGGTGCCGATCCGGACCGCCTCAACGTCAATGGCGGTGCCATCGCCCTGGGGCACCCGCTGGGCGCGTCCGGCACCAAGCTGATGACCACCCTGGTCCATGCCCTCCATGACCGGGGCGGACGTTACGGCCTGCAGACCATGTGTGAGGGCGGCGGCATGGCCAACGTGACCATTATCGAAAGGCTCTGACACCGGCGCGGGTGGCCCGCTGACGGTCACCCGCTCCACCTCCGCACATCGGTAACAATAATAATCAGCGAGGGTGCACCATGTACGCCATTGGTCGATTCCTGTCGAACGTGACCAACCTGATCTCCATTATTGGTGGCCTGGCCATCGCCCTGATGATGTTCCACATCAGCTTCGATGTGGCCGGACGCTACTTCTTCAATACGCCCATCCCGGGCACCATCACCATTGTTTCCTACTACTACATGTCCATTGCGGCCTTTATCCCCCTGGCCTTCGCCGAGCAGAAGGATGCCCACATCTCCGTGGAGGTGATCACCGAGCGTATGCCGGCGTGGATGCGTCACAACCTGGAGCGGCTGGCCATGCTGTGCTCGCTGGTGGTGTTCGGGTTGCTGGCGGTACGCACCTTTGGTGAGGCCCAGAAGAAGTTCGAGATGGGCGCCTCCAT